>JBGVJM010000182.1:0-5330 GCA_045129415.1 Eubacteriales bacterium | reverse complement strand
AGTTGAAGAAATACCGGAGCTGCTCTTTTTCCAGCGGCAGATACTGTGTGCGGATCCGGGCGATCAGATCGTGAAGCTTGTAATTGCCTTCTTCCAGCATTTGTGGCACATAGCGACATAGGAATCGTTGCCTCCGAGAAGTATTTGTCCACCCTCGGTAACAACCTTGCCACATTCGTCAATACGAGCGTTAACGATAGCCTTATTGCCGCAGGAACAAATAGTCTTAACCTCGGAAATTGAGTCAGCTATCTCAAAGAGTCTTCTGCTACCCTCAAACGTTCTTGTCAAGAAGTCGGTTCTGAGTCCAAAGCAAAGGACAGGTACATCAAATTCGTCAACGATACGACGAAGCTGATCTATCTGAGCAGAGGTAAAGAACTGACACTCATCCGCAATGACAGCATGGTAATGGGACTGAGCAGAAAACATTTCAAACACGTCCGTATCTGATGATATAACTATGGCGCGAGCTTCAATTCCGATGCGGGACTTGATAATATCAGCACCGTCACGATCATCCAAAGCAGGCTTTATCAAAAGAACCTTCATTCCGCGTTCTTCGTAATTGAACTTTGTTATCAAAGCATTGGCGGTTTTTGAAGATCCCATCGCACCGTATTTGAAATATAATTTTGCCATTTCTCGCACCCCGTAAAAATACTTCAATTTAATAGTAACACAATAAATCAAAATTGTCAAGAGAAAGTTTAAGCATAGATGGCAATCTAAAAAAATTTATAAAAGTTTAGATTATACGCTTGTCAACTTCAAAAATAAATGATATAATACTAAGAGCAAACGTTAATGTCGTTTTGACTAATATTATCATAGAGAGGATTTAAAGTTTTGGAAAACAACACTAAAAATTTTGGATTTAAGCATAAGGCGGGAGTATTTATGCCCGTAAGCAGCCTTCCTTCAAAGTATGGAATAGGAAGCTTTGGAAGAGAGGCATTGGATTTTATTGATTTTCTTGACAAGACCGGTCAGAAGTGCTGGCAGGTTTTACCTCTTAACCCCACTTCTTACGGCGACAGCCCCTATCAGTCGCCTTCTTCCGTTGCGGGCAATCCTTATTTTATCAACCTTGAGGTTCTCGTCGAAAAGAAGCTTTTGACTGATGATGAGATCGCCGCACACACAAACGACTCTGACCGTATCGACTACGGTTGGCTTTATAACACGAGATATACCGCGCTCAGATTGGCACACTCGCGCTTCACGCCCGATGAGAGCTATAATAAATATGTAAAGAAAAATGCGTTTTGGCTTGAAAATTATGCCTTGTTCATGGCACTCAAGGTCCATTATAACTACTGTCAGTGGACTCTTTGGGGCGACGAGCACCGCGATTACCATAAGGCTCTCCTACATAAAAATGAGTTTGAGTCAGAGATGGGCTTCTGGCGTTGGCTTCAGTATGAGTTTACAGCTCAGTGGACCTCGGTCGTTCAATATGCCCACACAAAGGGAATCAAGATAATCGGCGACATGCCTATATACGTTGCACACGACAGTATGGACGTATGGAGTGCGCCCGAGCAGTTCTTGCTTGACGAGAATTACAATCCTACCGTAGTTGCAGGATGTCCCCCCGATTTCTTCTCACCCGACGGTCAGCTTTGGGGCAATCCCATCTATAATTGGGATTATATGCAGAGCAATGGCTTTGAGTGGTGGATAAACAGAGTTGGATGCGCATTCAAGCTCTATGATATTTTGAGAATTGACCATTTCAGAGGCTTCGCCGGATATTACAATATTCCTTTTGGCGAAACGACCGCAAAGAACGGTAAATGGGACGCTGCACCCGGAATTGAGCTTTTCCGCATACTTGCGACAAAATTCCCAAGAGCAAAAATAATTGCGGAGGACCTTGGAGTTATAACCGACGATGTCCGCGCCCTGCTTGACGATACAGGATTCCCCGGAATGAAAATGCTTCATTTTGCATTTGGCGACGATAACAACGAGTACCTTCCCAGAATGTTTACAACTCCCAACTGCGTTGTTTACGCATCGTCTCACGACTCGGATTGTACGGTGTCATGGCTTAGAAACCTTACCTGGGATGCAAATCGCAGACTTGAGGCCGAGTGCCCTCACGTGGAAAATCAGAGCCGTGTCTACGATTTCATTGAAATGGCATTTAATAGCATTGCAAATCTTGCCATCGTTCCTATGCAGGATTATCTTGAGCTCTCAAACGAAGAGGGAAGACTTAACACTCCTTCAACGGCTACAGGTAACTGGACTTGGAGAATAAGCTCCGATTACAATTCCGATGAGCTTGTTAATAAGATATTCGCATTGACAAAGAAGACCAAGCGAAACAAATAAAACAAAGCATAATAATAAGTTTAGGAGAAAAGCTATGAAAAAGTATTTTCGCATAATTTCCTTATTTCTTGTTTTAGCAATTTCATTAACGGTAATATTAACCGCTTGTAACACAAACGGAAATGAAACGACCGAGACCGAGTCTCAAACAGAAGAAAAGCCCTATATTCCTCCCGAGGACGAATATAAGCTTGACCTTGAAGACGGCCACAACCAGCTTACATTTTACTGGACATATAACGGCACCTATGAAAACTGCGATATATGGATCTGGTGGGGTGATAAAGCGGGACAAGGCTACACGTTCCACGAGTGCGCATACGGCGGAAAAGTCGTTATAAACGTACCCGAAAGCGTTACTGAGGTCGGATTTATCGTTCGTAAGAACTGCTCCGAGCCCGGCGGAAGCTCGTGGGGAAATGCGACAAAGGACTATGACCAAGACAGATTTGCCATCATTGAAGGTAGAGAAACTGTAATTTATCTCAAGAGCGGCGATCCTGAGCAATACACTAGTAAGGATGGGGGAAAAACTCTCGAAATGATTAAGAAATTTTCACTTTGCGGTATCACCGATCAAAACGTAATTCAATATAGAGTAACACCTAAGACCACAATCAAGGACATCAGTCAGATCAAGGTTTATAACGGCGATACCGAGATAGAGATAAAGGAATTGTCAACGCTCGGCAGAAGCGCGAACACGGGATATATTACCGTTGACGGAACTCTTGATCTCTCGGGTAATTATAGAGTTGAAATTGAGGGCTACGGTTCAAAATATGCCGTTCCCACAACCATTTTTGATAGCGATTATTTTGCTGAAAACTATCACTATGACGGAACCGATCTTGGTTCTACGATAAACGGCGATAACACAACGTTCAAGGTATGGGCTCCTACTGCATCAAAGGTAGTGCTCAATCTCTATTCAGACGGCCACACTGAGTCTCTCATAAAGAGCGTGGACATGGTAAAGGGCGATAAGGGCGTGTGGTCTCACACCGAGGAGTGCGGACACGGCACGTATTATACCTACACCGTTACTACCTCAGTTGGCACTCAAACTGCAACCGATCCTTACGGAAAGGCAGCCGGTCTTAACGGTAACAGAACTATGGTAGTAGATCTTTCTCTTACCAATCCCGAAGGCTGGAAGTCTAACGATTTCAAGACGGGTATCGACAGCTATTCCGACGCTACCATATGGGAAATACACGTAAGAGATTTCTCCAACAAGATCGCATCCTCGCAGTACAAGGGCAAATATCTTGCATTTACCGAAAGAGGACTTGTGAACGAACACGGAAAGCCCATTGGCGTTGATTACCTCGTCCAGCTTGGTATAACTCACGTTCATATCCTGCCTATGTATGATTTTGCAACCATTGATGAGGCTACTCCCGAGGATGAATTTAACTGGGGATACGATCCCAAGAACTATAACGTTCCCGAGGGAAGCTATTCTACCGATCCCTACAACGGTGCAGTCAGAATCAATGAGCTCAAGCAAATGGTTCAGTCTCTCCACAATGCAGGCATCGGCGTAGTAATGGACGTAGTTTACAACCATACCTATGATGCAAACAGCTCCTTCAACAAAATAGTTCCTTACTATTATTATAGATACACCAACACAGGCGCAAACTCTTCGGCAAGCGGATGCGGTAACGATACTGCCTCCGAGCGTTATATGTACGGTAAATTCATGGTCGAGTCCACTTCCTATTGGATAGATGAATACGATCTCGACGGTCTCCGCTTTGACCTTATGGGCCTCCATGACCTCAAGACCATGCAGAACGTTGAAAGCGCAGTTCACACCATTAATCCCGAGGCGCTCATTTACGGTGAGGGCTGGACGATGGGTTCCACTATCGACGGCAGCGCGCAGGCAAATCAGACCAATATCAGCCAAATCAAGCCGACAGGCGATGCAATTGGTGCGATCGCAGTATTTAACGATGCAATCAGAGACGGTCTTAAGGGTAGCGTATTTGAGAAGACATCTCAGGGCTTCATAAGCGGTGAGGCGAAAGCAAATGCCAATAAGGTTTCGTTTGGTATCAAGGGCGGCGCCGGAACGGGCATCGGCTGGACGGTAACTGACGCTATGGTCGTTAACTATATGAGTGCGCACGATAATAATACCCTTTGGGATAAGCTATTGCTTTCAAATCCCAACGATAGCGAAGAAACTCGTATTAAGATGAACAAGCTCGGCGCGGCTATCCTCATGATTTCTAAGGGAACTCCTTTCTGGCAGGCGGGTGAAGAAATGCTCCGCACAAAGAATGGAGATGAGAACAGCTACAAGTCAAGTGACGAGATCAACAATATCGATTGGTCAGTTCTCAAGGATGGAAGTATTCAATACGATACCATGCTTTACTATAAGGGACTTATAGAGATGCGCAAAGCATATTCGATATTTACCGATAGTGGAGTTACAATTACCACAGAGCTTCTCGGCAACGGTGTTATGAAGGTAAGCTACAGCTCCGAAAGTGGACAAGAAGCTCTCGTTCTCCTCAATCCCAACAACGTAACTCTCCCCATCACCCTTGACGGTACATGGAACGTTGTCGCAACGGGTAGTGCAGCAGGCTCTGCTACAATTGAAACTGTTACCGACAACGTTACCATCAACAGTATCGAAGCAGTTGTTCTCGTAAGAACTGCTGAGTAATTGAGGAGTGTAAAGCGTATGAGAAATGTATTTAAAATACTAGTTCTTACACTCGTTATTCCAGCGCTTGCTTCAACCCTTGCTTCATGCAATTTATTTGTTCCGAACACCGATCCCATAAATAAGGATTGGCGACCTAACGACATTAAAACAAGCGTTACCTCCGAAACATTGCATGTTAAGAAGGTAGAAAACCTTCCCGATGACTTCATTATGGGCATGGACGCATCTTGCGTCCCCGCCCTTGAAGAGAGCGGAGTTAAATATTACGACCATGAGGGCAACGAAAAGGACGTTT
>JBGVJM010000181.1:0-3358 GCA_045129415.1 Eubacteriales bacterium | reverse complement strand
CTTTACCTTTTCCTCTACGCTATCGAAAAGGAAAGATTTATAGGCCTTCTCGACTTCTCTCACGGTGAGACTGACGAGGAAAAGGCAACCAACGCGGCGGCAGAAGCGGCTCAAAATCCCGTTGTTGAGGAAAAGGTATATGGAGAGCCCGATCCCGTTCAGCCCATCAAGGGAGAATATGCTACCATTGATGATTTCTCAAAGCTCGATCTCAGAGTTTGCAAGATAGTTAAGTGCCAGGAGATAAGAAAATCCCATTCCTGCTATAAGCTCACTCTTAATGACGGAATCGGTGAGCGCGTTATAGTTTCAAGCATCAAGCACGACTATAAGCCTGAGGAGCTGGTTGGCAAAAAGATTATCGTTATCGCAAATCTCCAGCCCACAAGAATTACCGGTGTCAACAGCAACGGTATGCTGCTTGCGGCGTCCAACAATGCTTGCGGCTGCAAGGTTATCTTTGTTGACGACATGGTTCCAGAGGGAACGCAGATACACTAATGCGCCAAGCTTTATAGTATTGCATCGCATTTGATAAATAAAAAACAAAAAGCAAAACTCGTTGATAAGTCAACGAGTTTTGTTTTTTTGTTATATTTGATGCTTTTGATTATTTTCCCATAACCGAGATGAAATTATCAAACATTTTGATAACGTCCGGTAATATGTAGCATATAAAAGCGCAAAGCACGAGAGAAACGAGGGTTACAAGGATAAATGCGCCCCAATTTGCGCCCTGCTTTTCAAATTTGACCTCTGCCGCATATTTTTTATCCTCGGGGATATAAAAATGCATGGTGTTCAGGTCTCGTTTGAATTCCGGATATTCAAATTTCGGTGGCTTTTTATCGTTTTTGTGAAGCTCCTCGAATTCTTCCCTTGCCTTTTCGGCCTTTTCCATATATTCGTCCTCTTCAACGCAGCGGATCCATCTCGATAGAGGGCCGTGGCTCTTTATCGCGCCTCGAACGCCGGGGCTTCTTAAATACCCCAGGTCGTAGAGCGTTTTTGCGCGCTCTTTGTCAAAGCATTCCTCGTAAATGACCTTTCTGACAAAGTCGCCTATATACCTTTTTGTGTATATACTGCTCGCAGACGCTACGATAATTCCGACGGTCAGACCGAGTATTATGGTCTGCATGGAAATGAGTGTGCCGGTGCCGAAGGAAATGTTTTCAAGATGCGGCATTTCGGGAGAAAAATACGTTTCGCTAAAGTATTCCCATAGCTCCTCAAGTAAGCTCTTTTGCTTTGCAAGGATTACTCCTAACATAGTAAAACTCCTTATAGTATAAGACTTTTACCGAGCTGTCATCATTTCTTGATAACGTCGACTCCAAGATATTTGCGGAGAACCTCGGGAACTGTTACGCTGCCGTCCTTGTTTTGGTTCTGCTCTACGAGTGCGGGCAAAATGCGGCTGGTTGCAAGTCCGGAGCCGTTGAGGGTGTGGAGATATTCGATCTTTCCGTTGTCTCTCTTTACTCTCATCATACCGCGGCGAGCCTGATAGTCGCGCGCGTTGGATACCGAGCTGACTTCCTTATATCCGTTCATGGAAGGAATGTTGATCTCGATGTCCTAGGTTCTCGCCATGGATGCCGAGCAGTCCTCTGCGGCGAGCTTAACCGTTCTGAAGTGGAAGCCGAGACCCTTGACGAGGTTCTCTGCCTTGGTTACAAGCTCTTCAAATGCCTCTTCGCTCTTTTCGGGAAGCGTAAACTGGAACATTTCAACCTTATTGAACTGGTGTCCGCGTACCATTCCGCGCTCGTCCGAGCGATAAGAACCTGCTTCGCGACGGAAGCAAGGCGTGTAGCTGACAAGCTTCTTGGGAAGATCCTTTTCGGTGAGTATTTCGTTTCTGTAAAGCGATGCAAGTGCCGCCTCTGCGGTGGGAAGCATGTATCTTACGCGATCGTCGGTGGGATTTTCGATCTTATATACCTCATCGGCGAACTTGGGGAACTGTCCTGCGGTCACTCCGCACTCGTATTCAAGCATGTGAGGGGGTAAAATAAGCTCATAACCGTCCGCAAGGTGTGTGTCAATGAAGTAATTGAGCAATGCCCACTCAAGTCTTGAGCCCATTCCGCGATAGATCCAGAAGCCGGAGCCCGAAAGCTTTGTTCCTCTCTCGTAGTCAATGAGACCGAGATCGGTGCAAAGGTCAACGTGGTTCTTGGGCTCGAAATCGAACTTGTGAGGCTCGCCGAAGTAACGGAGAGGCTCGTTGTTTTCCTTACCGCCGGACAAAAGATCTACGTCGGGAAGGTTGGGAAGACCCAGCATATAGCCGGTAAGCTCGGTCTCGACTGCCTTCAAAAGCTCGTCATTTGCCTTTGCCTTGGCGCCAAGCTCCTTGGATTGTGCGAATATGGGTGCAAGATCGCGTCCTTCCTTCTTGTACTGAGGAATGGACTTGGTCAATTTGTTCTGTTCCGCCTTGAGTCCCTCGGTCTCGGCGATAAGAGCACGTCTCTTTGCGTCAAGCTCAAGTATTTTTGCGATCTCTTCCTTTGCATCCTTGCCTTTCTTGGCAAGTCTTGCTATTACTTCGTCGGGATTTGTTTTTATATAATTGATGTCAAGCATCTCGTTTATCCTTTCTTTGCTGTGTTTATGTTGATTTTTGCTAAATTTGATGTGAAATATTCAAATTTTGGTCAAGCCTTGAAGAATCCGTCTCCGCAAAGGAGGCAAAGGAGCTCTTCAAGATCGGCATCGTTATCGAACGTTAGTTCTACGGTGCGCTTTTTAGCCGTTTGATTGATCTTTACTCGTCTTCCGAGGGTATCCATAGCTCGTCTCTCAAGATCCTTCATGTAAACGCGTCTTTGTGCGGAGTCGTTGTTCTCCTCCTTTGCGAGAATAACATCCTTTTGTTCAAGCAAGCGCTTGACAGCCGCCTCGGTTTCGCGAACCGAAAGCTGCTTTTCCTGGATCTTTTCTGCTAAGAGAAGCATTTTTTCATCGTCCTCAAGTCCAAGGAGTGCTCTTGCGTGGCCCTCGCTGATCTTGTCTTCCTTCAAAAACTCAAGAATTTCATCGGGAAGCTTGATAAGACGGAGCATATTCGCAATAGCCGATCTTGATTTTCCGACTTCCTTGGAAAGCTGCTCCTGAGTGAGCCCGAAACGCTCGATCAGTGCCTGATAAGCGAACGCTTCTTCTACGGGGTTGAGGTCCTCGCGCTGAACGTTCTCGACGAGAGCGATCTGTGCAACCTTAAGCTCGTCGCCGGTTATTACTACGACGGGAATTTCGGTAAGTCCTGCAAGCTTCGCAGCTCTCCAACGTCTTTCGCCCGCTATTATCTCATAAGAAGAAGGATAAATGGGGTTTTCGCGCACTATAA
>JBGVJM010000180.1:0-6398 GCA_045129415.1 Eubacteriales bacterium | reverse complement strand
AAGCATAGTTTACCCCTCTTTGCTCAAGCGCACGTCTTATCTCTCCGTCGGGACTGCAATACACCATCTCATATCGTTCGTCATTCTCAAACATCCGTATGATCTGGCACACAACGTTTTCCGCGCCGGAGAAGCGCTTGCTGCACAAGATATGTAAAACTCTGATCGGCTGTGCAGTCATAAACTCTCCTTTTTACTCACTCTTCCAAGTATATTTTTTGATATTCCTGCTTTACGGCATCAAGCTCAAAGCTCTTTATTTTCTCTCCTGCCGCCGCGGCAAATCGCTCTCTCAATTCCTTTGATTCATATAAGGTCTTTATTGCCTCGGCTATTGCATCCGCGTTTGGCTCAACCGTCAAGCCGCTGACTTCGTTTTCAACAAGGTCAACGTTGCCGCGTATACGCGAGCAAATTATGGGCATTTTACAAGCCATTGCCTCCATCAAGGCAACCGAAAGTCCCTCTCTCAAGGACGGGAACACAAACGCATCCGCCTCATTGTAAAATCTGCCAACATCATTGCGGTATCCCGCAAAGATCACCCTTTCGCCGATGCCAAGCTCCGCAGCTAATGCCTTATGCTCTTCAACCAACGGCCCCTGTCCGCAAACAACGTAGTAAACGTTTTTATACGGAAGCTTCGACATAGCCTCAATTACCGAACGGTGATTTTTGTTTTTATTGACCTCACCCACGGAGAGCAGGAAAACGTCATCTTCCCCTATACCGAGCTCCGTTCTTATTGAAACGGGCGATCGCAAAGCTTTGCTAAATCTCGCCGCATCCACACCAACTCCGCGGACGTAGCGTACTTTTTTAGCCTTAAAGCTACGGGCTCTCTCAAAATCCTCTTGATTTATCGTGATAAGCACGTCGGTATAACGCGCCAAAAATCTTTCAACGGGATAATACAAAAGCCAATTTATTATGGGCGCTCCACTGTAAAAATGGAATCCGTGCGCCGTGTAGATCACTCTTGTTCCCTTTTTTCTTGCCCTTCTCGCCGCAAGTCTTGCAAGCATCGCGCCAACGGGAGTGTGACAGTGAATTATATCGTACTTCTCTTCTTCTATGATCCTTTTTAATTGCTTATAGACCTTAAGATTTGAAGGCTTAAAGGGGGAGCGCTCAAAGGGCAGATCGAAAAACTTATCACAAAAAGGAATATTGCAATCCTTTTTATTTTCGTAATCGTTGCGTGAAGCCACCGCGGTTTCCCATCCCATTTCTTTGAACATTTCAAGATACGGAATATGGAACTCCATAATATGTGTTTTCACTACCGTTGCAACGAATAAAACCTTTTTCACGCCGCTATCTCCTTAAATCTTTATACGTTCTGATTTTCCTTTTCTTGCTTTTCCGACTCGGGCTCTTCCTCAAAATACGTGGCGGTCAATTGTCCGTCCGCGATTCCTTCCGTGCTTTCGGCCATGAACAGTATCTTGATGGTTGCAAACATCAAGTGCAGGTCCTCCCACATGGACATATTGTTTATGTACATAAGGTCCATCTTGAGCTTATCGTAAGGCTCTGTATTATACCTGCCGTAAACCTGAGCATATCCGGTAAGTCCTGCCTTAACCTGGAGTCTCAAGCCGAAGGACGGAATGTCCTTTTCATATTGCTCGGCTATTTCGGGACGCTCGGGACGGGGACCGACTATCGTCATATCTCCCGCAAGTATGTTAAACAGCTGCGGGAGCTCGTCTATTCTCACTTTTCTTATTATCTTGCCGATGGGCGTTATTCTGTCATCGTGCTCGGTGGACAGTCTTGCAACACCGTCCTTTTCCGCATCCGTCCGCATGCTGCGGAATTTAAGAACGTTAAAGCGCTTATGACCTCTCGTCAGTCTTACCTGCTTATAAAATACGGGACCGCGATCGTAAAGCTTTATAGCAAGCGCCGTTATAAGCATGATAGGGCTTGTTATTATAATTGCAAGCAAGGACGCAAATATATCAAACGCTCGCTTGACAAACAAATACTCTATCTTGGGGCTGGATCTCTGCACTCTCATAAAAGGAATACTGAAGGTATGCATGTTGTCCGCACCGCCTAAAAGCACGTCTCCTACGCGCGGCATTATATAACACTGAATGGAATGTCCAACGCAATATTTAAGCAACGCGTCTCTCGTGGGGAGATCAAGTCGTGTTACAAAAATAACCTCTACTCCGTCAAGCTCATTGATTATAGCCGAGACGTCATTTGTCTCGTGAATATGCTTTATAACATGAAACTTTGCGCTGAAATGCTTGATCTCCTCAAGCTTGCGAAGCTCCGATTTATGATGATATATGATCGCCGTCTTTCTCGGAGGGCTTATGACGAAATAAAGCTTGTTTACCATAATGCTCCAAAGCACCGTCCACAAGAGCTGAATTATCACCGTGCATATCAGCGGAACGGGGTTCAGTGTTTCAAGGGACGCAACCGTCATTATGATATAGAACAGCAGATCCACCAGCAAAAGCGACAGAGACTGCGAATATATAAGCTGCGTGATTCTGAGCGCGCCGACCTCAAATACACCGTATACACGGCAAAGAAGCACAAATATTATTGCATACGTCAAGCCGATTGCTACGGTTATCGGGAACTGGCTGTCAAGCTTGAATCTGGGAATATAATAGAGCTCCCAGCAAGCACAAATGAGTGCAGATATGATAGCAACGTTCAAAAATTTTGATCCGCGTAATGCTAACTGTTTTTTGAAATTATTCTTCATATATCCTCTTCTTTTTGCGCGGCAAATGTCGCGCCGCGTATTTTTATTTTTTGACACAACGGCTCTTATCAAGGTAATGTCGTTATCGTCATGGGGAATATGCGTTGATAATGCGCTAAGGCTTACAAGGTCAAGCCCTGTCGCAATAATATATACACAAATATTATACCATAAAAGTCACAGATGAGTCAATAGACTTGTGTAATATTTATTATATTATTATATAATTCGCCAAAAAACTTGACAAAATATAACAAAATCAGACTCACACACGCGATACCTACTCCGAACTCTTTTACAAAAATCAGTCATAAGTATTGAAATGTCTCGAAAAAAGTGTATAATATAATTGTGAAAACGAAATTAAACACGAAAGTGAGGATAAAATTATGCCGGGACCCGGAGGAGGATCAAGAGGAGGCGGTGGTGGCCGCGGATTTGGCGGAGGCTTTGGCGGCGGAGGCGGTAGCTTCGGCGGAGGCGGTCGAGGATTTGGCGGTGGATATCACCATCATCATTACGGACCGCGTTTTCATGGCGGTTGGTTTTTCGGACCTCGCCGTTACTATGGAGGTGGCGGATGCCTTGGCGGTATGCTGGGCTTGATGATGGCGCCCATTATAATTTTGCTCTTTGCGGGCATAATGCTTTTGAGCGTATTCGGCTCCGCATTCGGCTCTATAACCACGGGCGGAGAGGTATACTACGACGAAAACACTTATCAGGATTATGCAAACCAGCAGTACGCCGAGTATTTCGGAGAGCTTGAGGACTACGAGGACGGTCTTGTTATTGTGTTCGCCGTTGAGGACGTTGAATACTACGACTACGCTTATATTGCATGGCTCGGCGATAACATCGATTATGAAATCAACCTGATGTTTGGAGCGCGCGGAACGAAATTCGGCAATGCCATTGAATCATCCGCAATAAATTCAGGCTCTTATAAATATTCTCTTGACTCGGGTATTGCAGCCGTTATGAGAAAAATGGAGCAGCACGTAACTGCGCTCCATCTCGACAATAACCTTACCTGCAAGCACGATTACAAGGACTTTGATTCACGTCTTGTAAACAAGACCGACATGGACATTACACCAAGCACGGTCGATGCGGCACTCAAGGACTTCACCAAGGCAACGGGAATTCCCGTTATTGTCGTGGTTGAGGACGCGGACGAGATATTGCCCAAGTATTTTGATTGGTTCAGCGTTATCTTTGCAGTTATTCTTATCGTCATAGCAGTTGTTCTTATTGTTAAGGCGCTCAAAAACCGTCCCAAAAAGCAAGAGGACGACGGAAGCTACAATGGCAGCAGCCAGAACAACTACAACAACGGAAATTACGACAATAGCAATTACAACAATTCCGGTTGGTAAATAAAAAAGAAAGAGTAGCATGATGTGCTACTCTTTTTTGTTACCCAAAGCATTATTCAATGTTAAACCGAGACCTCCATCAACGGGGGGCTCATTTTTTATTATCTATCTATCAAATCCAAAACCGCCTGTCGCTTTTTATCAGGCATTTTCCTAAATAAAGATACAAGCTTTCTTTCGTCTTCGCTTAACAATTCAGCTTCCTCGCCATTCGTGAAAAATTGAGCAAGAGATATGCCAAATGCTTCGCAAATGCATTGTAAATTTTCTATTTTGGGCGGATTTCCTCTATGCAGCATCGAATTCAATGTGGATTGAGTTATTCCTGATTGCAAGGAAAGCTCATATATTGACCATCCGCGCGAATTACACAAATCTATAATTTTTTTATTTATATCCATATTCGCTTCCTCTCCGATACTATTTATTTCTATTATAATACGCATTTGCGCAAATTATAAAACGCAAACGAGTTGACAATGCTACGCATTTGCGTTATAATGGAATGAAAGCAAGCTTGCTTTTGGGGAGGCAATAAAATGAATTGTGTTTTTTTTAAATCGTGTGAGAATATGAGCGAAATACCAAATTCGACGGTTGATTTAATAATCACTTCACCACCGTACTTTAACATCAAAGATTATTCTAAAGATGGATATCAAATTGAAAAGCATTCCGCTTCAAATGCGTCAGATTTGGGTTCTTATCAAACATTTCAAGAATATATACAAGCTCTTTTAACTGTATGGAAAGAGTGCGAAAGGGTCCTTGTGCCAAACGGAAAATTGTGCATCAATGTTCCACTATTACCAATGATAAAAAAGAACTACTCAACCCATTACAACCGAGATATATTTGACATTCAAAGCAACATTCAAAATTCTATTCTCGAAGGCACCAAACTTCATTTAATGGATTTGTATATATGGAACAGAACAAATTCCACAAAGAAATTAATGTTTGGAAGTTATCCTTATCCCCGAAACTTTTATGCACAAAACACCACGGAATTTATAACCGTTTATGTAAAGGATGGATCGCCAAAAAACACGCCTAAGGAAATTAAGAAAAAAAGCGAAATCACCCAGGAAGAATGGGTAACGTTTACAAAACAAATTTGGGACATTCCAATACCAAACAAAAAAGATTTGGGGTTCGGCAAACACTCCGCCATTATGCCAGAAGAAATTCCCTATCGTTGCATTAAAATGTTTAGTTGTGTAAACGATGTGGTTTTAGATCCATTTGCCGGCAGTGGAACAACCCTCAGAGTAGCAAAACAATTGGATAGAAATTATATAGGTTACGAGCTTTATGACAATTATAAACCGTTAATTGATCAAAAGCTAAATACCGTGGAACGAGGTGAGTTGCTTGATATTAAATAAGGTTTATCATGCTGATGTTTTTGATTTCTTAGAAGAATTAGAAGATGGCAGCATTGACTTAGCGATAATTGACCCTCCCTACAATCTCAAAAAAGGGGAATGGGATTCATTCAAAGATGAAGAATCATACTTGGAATTCACATTTAGATGGATTGATGCAATTATTCCGAAACTGAACAAAAATGCATCGATATATTTGTTTAACACCGCGTATAATTCAGCCATTATACTGAATTATTTAAGAGGCAAGTCAATAAATTACCGCAATTGGATAACTTGGTACAAAAAAGATGGATTTAGCAGTTCCAAAAAAAAATACGTCAACGCTCAAGAAACAATTTTATTTTTTACAAAATCAAATGATTACGTATTCAATTGCGACGATATAAGGACACCGTATTCATCTGCCGATAGAATAGCCCATGCATCTAAAAAAGGAATACTCAAGAACGGGAAGCGTTGGTTCCCAAACGAAAACGGAAAACTTTGCAATGATGTATGGGAAATAACCTCTCAACGTCATAAGGAAAAAATTAATGGCAAGGTTAAATCATTAGGCCATCCAACCGTAAAGCCTTATGAAATGATCGAAAGGATCATAAAAGCAAGCAGCGATGAAGGTGCTTTGGTTTTAGACTTGTTCAGCGGATCAGGGATGACAAGTAGGGTAGCTAAAAACTTAAATCGTCGTTTTGTTGGATGTGAATTGAACGAACAATACATTGAAATAATAAAGAACGAGGGAATTGAAATTGGAAGACTTTAAATATTTACAGCAATTGAAAAACATTTCTCCAACCAATAGATTCATTGATTACATAATCGAAAGAGTAAGCTGCAGTGATTATAGAGGATTTCAATGTTCTCAACATAATCGACTTACTTATCAATATT
>JBGVJM010000179.1:0-22751 GCA_045129415.1 Eubacteriales bacterium | reverse complement strand
CATATAGCTCTCGGGGAGCGCAATCCCGACTGACGAGGTGCGACATGATAAAGTACGTTATATTTGATAAGGACGGAACTTTGCTTGACACCGAGAAGCTTTATAAAAAGGCGTGGTTTCGAGCAAGTGAGGATTGGGGGCTCAGTAACCCCGAAGCGCTGTATCCCCGATTGGTTGGACGCGGAGAAAATTACATCGTGGATATAATGAAAGAGGTGTACGGAGAGGGACGCGACTATTGGCCCTTCTTTGAGCTTCGTAACGTATATTTACGAGAATATATCGAGCAGGAGATACCATTGAAGCCCGGTTGTATTGAGATACTTGATTTTCTCAAGGAAAACGGCATTAAAATGGCTCTCGCGACCTCAGCGAGAAGGGAAATGGCACATGCCAATCTCAAAAGAGTCGGTATATATGACCGATTTGACGCAATAGTCACAGGAGATATGATAGAGCGTGGAAAGCCCAATCCCGATATATTCCTTCTCGCAGGTGAGCTTATAGATGCAGAGCCTTCGCAAACCATAGTTTGCGAGGATTCATACACGGGCATAATCGGCGCGAGCAAGGCGGGAATGAAGCCCTTTTTCGTCATCGATCAGCTTGAGGCCTCGGAGGAGATCAAACCACTTACGTATGCAATAGGTAACAGTCTTTTTGACGTTATCGAGCAAATAAAAAAAGAAAATAATATAATTTGATAATTTGGAGGAAAAAATTATGGCAAACAATTCAAAGAGCGGAGCTTGGGGACTTATCCTCGGCATAGGCGCAGGTATCGCAGCGGCAACCGCAGGCTTTTTCGCAGCTTCCAAGGTTGCAAAGGAGATCAATGAGGACTCCCAGTCCATGACCGTAGTATCTCCCAACGAGAAAAACTACGTAACCATCACTTGCGGCTCTTCTCCCTTTGCAAAGGGACTTACCCTCGTAAAGATAAAGGCGGAGAATGATGCTGACGAGTGCAATCTTAATTTCCTCACCGGAAAGAACTGCAACATTTCTTTTGATTGGCACAACGATGACGATCTTGAGATAAGAGTTGAAAGCGGAAAGACAACAAAGCTGTGTAAGGTGTCTTTTGAGGACGAGGAGATCACGATGATCCTTACCTTTGAAAAGGCAGATGCTCAGGAGACCGAGCAAGAATAATTAATTACAGGCGAGGAGACCTAAAAATGATATCAAGAATCTTACTTGAGGACGTACTCGCAGTAGCAATGTCGACAGGTGCCGACTTTGCCGAGGTGTACGCCGAGAAGACAAGAAATAACGGTATCCGCTTCCTTGACGGAAAGATAGATACCGTAAACGATGACATGGTGTCCGGCGTTGGAATCCGTGCATTTATAGGCACGAGAACGGTGTACGCCACCACCACGGATATTTCGCGCGCAGGACTTATCCGTTGCGCTAAGGCGGTAGCTGATGCACTTGGAGAAAGCAAGGCTCAGGTAAGCATCAACCTTACCGAGCGCATTTTCCCCAACATCCATCCCGTAAAGGTGCTTCCCGGAAGCACTCCTATCGGTATGCGTACCGATATTCTCAAATCCGCTTGCTTTGCGGCTAAGGAGAGGGATGAAAAGATCAAGCAGGTAATGGGTTCTTTGGCTTCCGTTGACCATACCATACTTATCGCCAACAGCGAAGGACTTTATACCTCTGACAGACACGTAAGAACGAGAATTGCCGTAAGTGCCGTTGCGGTTTCCGCTGACGGAAGCGACAATCAGTCTGGCTCCGCATCTCCCGGACGCGGAATGGGACTTGAAATGTTTGATTTCATAGATCCCAGGGACGTTGGTATGAAGGCGGCTGATCAGGCGCTCGTAAATCTCAGGGCTGATTACTGTCCCGCAGGACAAATGACCGTTGCTATTGAAAACGGCTTTGGCGGAGTTATATTCCACGAGGCTTGCGGTCACTCTCTTGAGGCGACCAGCGTTGGTACGGGTACGTCGCAAATGTGCGGCAAGCTTGGTCAAAAGATAGCTAATGAAAAGGTTACCGCTATAGATGACGGAACTATTCCCGGTGCATGGGGCTCTGTGAACATTGATGACGAGGGACACGTAACTCAAAGAAACGTTCTTATCGAAAACGGAGTTCTCAAGAGCTATATGATAGACCGTCTCGGCTCACGCCGAATGGGTATGGAGATGACGGGTAACGGCAGACGCGAGAGCTTTATGTACGAGCCTACGTCAAGAATGACAAATACCTTTATTGCAAACGGTCCCGACAAGAACGAGGATATAATCAAGTCCATTGAATACGGTCTCTATGCAAAGAGCATGGGCGGCGGTTCGGTAAATCCCTTGACAGGTGAATTCAACTTCGCTGTAAGTGAAGGCTATATCGTAAGAAACGGAATCATCTGTGAGCCTGTAAGAGGAGCATCTCTTGTAGGAACGGGATCCCAGATACTTATGGATATTGATATGGTAGGACAAAATCTTGATACCGCGCAGGGAATGTGCGGATCGTCAAGCGGAAGCGTGCCTACTGACGTAGGACAGCCCCTTATCCGCGTATCAAAAATAACCGTAGGAGGTAGATGATATGAATTTCAATGAAATTAAGAGTATAATATCTGCCGCTTGCGCAAAGTATGGCGTTGAAGAATATGAGGTGTCTTACAGTGTCGGTGAGGATATGAGCACCGAAACTCTCAAGGATGAGATAAGTGCCTTCAGCTCGGGCGAGAGCGCAAAGGTGTATTTCAGATGCCTTGTTAATGGCAAAATGGGTTATTCGTCAACCAGCTATTTTAACGAGGATGAGATTGCCGATCTCGTCGTTCGCGCAAAGGATAACGCAAATGCAACCGAAAAGGACGACATAGTCGTTATTTTCAAGGGCTCCGAGTCCTATGAGAAGACAACCGCCCCCGAGCCTCGATTTGTTGAAGCAAATGACCTTAAAAATAAGGCGCTTGAGCTTCAAAGAGCGACCTATGCTGCCGATAGCGCAGTCGTTGACGGAACACAGGCTATTGCCATGTCCTTTAAGAACGAATACTATCTTTATAACTCACACGGACTTGAGCTTTCCAATCGCGTTGGAATGTCGGGCTGCTACGTTGTCGCAGTAGTTAACAAGGACGGCGAGGCAAGAGATAACTTTGAGTTTGCCGAGGATATTAACAGTGAGGCGGCTGCAAAGCTTCCCGAAAAGGCTGTTCAAGGCGCACTTGACAAGATAGGCGCGGTTGAGGTAGCAACCGGTAAATATAACGTAGTTATAGACGGAACGCAGATGCGTTCGCTTATGTCGGCTTTCTCTCCTGCATTTTCCGCAAAGAATGCTATGCTCGGAATGTCCAAGCTTAAGGGCAAGGAAGGCGAGAAGATAGCCTCCGATATCGTTACTATAACCGATGATCCTATGAGAGAGGGCTGTCCCGTGCAGACAAGCTTTGATGACGAGGGTGTTGCAACTCATAAAAAGACGGTCGTTGACGGCGGCGTACTCAAAACGTTGCTCTACGACTTAACAACGGCTATCAAGGCAGGTAAGGAAACAACAGGTAACGGTCGCCGCGGCGGCAATATTGCTCCTTATAACTTTGGTATATGCGCAGGAGAGGACTCTCAGGAGCAGCTCTTCCAAAAAGCAGGCAACGGAATATACGTAACCGGTGTTAAGGGACTCCATGCGGGTGCAAATGCCATCACCGGCGATTTCTCGGTTGAGAGCGAGGGCTTCCTTATCGAGAACGGCAAAAAGGCGGGTCCCATTAAGTCCTTTACCGTTGCGGGCAACTTCTTTGAGCTTCTCAAGAGCATTGACGCTCTCGGCAATGAAACCAAATGGGGAATTCCCGCAGGATTTACCGTTTTCGGCTCACCTGATGTGCTTATCAAGGATATGAGCGTTGCGGGCAAATAATAAGATTGCTAAATTTTAGTGATTTCTTAAATTTTTTATGAATACAAGGCGTTTTGTCTTATATAGATTGAAAAAATCTATTGACAAGACGCCTTTTTTTATGTATAATCAAAATAGGTATATATTTATTATTTTATATAATTATAAGTTTTGCACGCGGGCGGAGCGCCGCGGATGCAAAATGTGCCTAATACAGTCAGCTCCAAACAATTTAACTTAAGAGGAGGTGTAATAATTTATGGATCCGATCGTAACAGCAATTATCGGTGCTGTTGCAGGTATTTTGGTAGGTTTCTTGGTAGGATTTATTATCCGAAAGAAAATAGGCGAGGCTAAGATCGGCTCTGCTGAGGCGGAAGCAAAAAAGATCCTTGAGGAAGCAAAGAAGAACGCTGAATCCGCAAAGAAGGAAGCGCTTATCGAAGTCAAGGAAAAGAACATGGCTCAGCGTAACGAGCTTGAGCGTGAGATACGCGAAAGACGTAACGAAATATCCCGTCTTGAAAACAGAATCGCCAAGAAGGAAGAAACTCTGGACAAGAAGACCGAGGCTCTTGAGCATAAGAGCGAGGTGCTTGATAAAAAGATCAAGGAAAACGAAGAACTCCGCGAGGTTCAGAACGAAATACTTAAGCAGCAGCTCAAAAAGCTTGAAGAAATATCAGGTATATCGATAGAACAGGCAAAGCAGGAGTTGTTTGAAAGAGTAGAGTCCGAGGTCAAGCACGAGCTTGCACAAAGACTTGACGAGCTTGAAACACAGTTCAAGGAAGAAGTAGACGACAAGGCAAAGAACATTTTGTCGCTTGCAATTCAAAGATATGCATCCGATCATGTATCCGAGGCAACGGTATCAAGCGTTGCATTGCCCAGCGACGAAATGAAGGGAAGAATAATCGGACGAGAGGGAAGAAATATCCAGAAGATAGAAACGCTTACGGGCGTGGAGCTGGTTATAGACGATACTCCCGAGACGATCACCCTGTCGGGCTTCGATCCCGTAAGACGCGAGGTTGCGAGAATAGCGCTTGAAAGACTCATTTCGGACGGAAGAATTCATCCCGCAAGAATTGAGGAAATGGTGGAGAAGGCACAAAAAGAGGTTGAGGCTTCTGTCAAGCAGGCAGGAGAGAGAGCTACCTTTGAGGTTGGTATCCACGGCATTCATCCCGAGCTTGTTAAGCTTTTGGGAAGACTTAAGTACAGAACGAGTTACGGACAAAACGTACTCAAGCATTCTATTGAGGTTGCATTCCTTGCAGGAATTATGGCGGATGAGCTTGGAGTTGATTCCAACGCCGCTAAGAGAGCAGGCTTGCTCCACGATATAGGAAAGGCATTCCCCCACGACGTTGAGGGATCTCACGTTGAGATAGGTGTTAACGCCGCAAAGAAGTATAAGGAGAGCCGCGAGGTTATCCACGCTATTGAGGCACACCACAATGACGTTGAGCCTAAGACCATCATCGCAGTGCTTGTACAGGCTGCAGACGCAATAAGCGCCGCAAGACCCGGAGCAAGACGCGAGGATATGGAAAATTACATCAAGCGTCTTGAAAAGCTTGAGGAGATAGCAAAGAGCTTTGACGGAATTGACAAGGCATTTGCAATTCAGGCAGGACGTGAGATAAGAGTTATGGTCAAGCCCGAAGAGGTAAATGACGCAGGTATGAAGGTGATCGCGCGCGAGATGGCGGCAAAGATCCAGTCAGAAGTCAAGTACCCCGGACAGATCAAGATAAACCTTATCCGCGAGAGCCGCGCGGTTGATTACGCAAAGTAATCCCGAGCAAAATATCAAATATGCAGAAATTTTCTGTAATCTTTGTTCCTTAGTTACAGTTAAGGATTAAATATATATTTAACATAGAACACAGAAGGATATAAGCACGGCGAAAGTCGGATATAATATATTTGAGAAAAAAGCAAGAGGCAATGCCTCTTGCTTTTTTCTGTTGACAAGCACCACTTACTGCGGTATAATAGACATAAGTTAAGATTTGGAGGAGATGATCGGAATGAACGGTTCATATGCGCAGGACGGGTATTTTTATAGTGCGCAAAAGCTTTTTGGGGGAGAGCGCGGGCTTCATTTTCACGATAGCTACGAGCTTATATATTCTGAGCTGGGAAACGTTAAGGTAACGGTCAATAAAACACAGGAGCTTTTGTCGGCAGGAGAGCTTATCCTGATTCCGCCCTACATGGCACATGGATATATAGTTGACGGTGAAGCGGTCGCTTGGCTGATAAGGTTTTCTTCCGACTTTATTGAATCGTTTGCAAAAAATCATAGAAACTCATATTTTTCAAAGTGTTCATTGGAACCGCAGATAGAAAAAATATTGGCAAAGTATCTTTTCTCTTTGGAAGAGGCAGAGCATTATATGGTAACATCGTGTTTATATATGGTGTGTAACGAATGCGCTAAAAATGCGGATGAAAGATTGCAGGACGCGGGAGTGGAATTCAGAGGTCGTGTCATTGAGCACGTCACCCAAAATATAGGTCGTGACATTTCAATGCGAGAGCTTGCGGACGAGCTTGGATATGAGTATCATTATCTTTCGTTTTTATTTAACGAATGCTTCGGAATGAATTTCAAGAGCTTTGTGAATGCCTTGAGATATGAGGCCGCTTGCCGACTTTTGAGTGACCGTAATAAGGACGTAAATCAAATTTCGGATGCGTGCGGATTTGGAAGCGTGCGGAGCTTTAACCGTATATTCAAGCAAATGAGCGGACTTACACCGAGAGAGTATAGAAAAAGCGAGCAAAAATAATTTAAGCCATAGCGCATGTGCGCTATGGCTTTTTGATTATTTAAGCTCTGTAAATATGTCGTTGATCCGTTCTTCCGCCTCGTCGCTTCGGAGCTTATCCTCGGCGTATGCGCGGCGCAAAAGCTCATGAGGAATATAGGAATCGTACTTTTCAAATATCGGTATCTCGCCGCCCTCAACCAATTCAAAGCGGTCGATTCCACCGTTTTCCACTTTGGAAAGAAGACGGGTTATAAAGTCTAAATCATTGGACTTTTCCATTTTGAAGGTAATGTAGTAGCAGCCTTCAAACTCAATTGTGCTTATTCCGCTTTCCTTGGAATTACGCTGTATAAATTTGCGCAGAGTTCTGAACGAACGTGTTCCGAGCCAAGGGAACAGACACCACGTATAGCCGCCGATATGAACGAGAGAACGCTCAAGCATTCCGGTGCTTCTTGCCGTTGCACGAGCCTCTTTAAGCCTCTCTACTGCGTTTTCTTTGAGGTATGGGTAAACTGTATCCTCCATAAGTATTCTACGCATACGGAGCAAAATTTTGGTGTGTATCTCGCCAAAATCTCCGGGCCAGGAGATCTCCATCTTACCCTCTACCTTTTTGACAAATAATAGCTTATGGGCAAGGTCAAGCTCCTCAACCTCCCAGACTCTTCCCGCAAGCGCAAATCGGTCTCCAACGGGTGGCGGAGTAGTGATAGTACCTATCTCATCCGAGCCGCAACGAACCGTGAAGTCCTCGCTGTCCTTAAATACGGCATAGAACTTAAAGCTCTTCAAGAGTCGTTCTCCCGCAAGTCCGACGATGAGTCCCTTTTCCTCGGTCATTTCAATGAAATCGTTGTTAAGCATAGAGACTATCAAGGTCTTATAATCTTGCTTGTCAACCTGTGTAAAGGGCGGCAGCGACAGTACCTTTGCGGCAAGCTGTGCCGCGGTCATTTCACCTGACGACGCAAGCACGGACAAGGTCTGATGGAAAAGCAGACTGAACGGAAGCTTTTTGGTGTTGGGAGGTTCAATGAAGCGTTCTTCAATATAAAGCTGTATTATGGCTATTCCGCGCAAAAGATCCCACGGAATTAGCTGAGGCAGGGGAGTATTGGGAAGTGGCTCTTCCTCGCGGAACACCATCATCATTTCGGGTGTTTGCGCGCGCCTGCCCGAGCGTCCGAGTCTTTGGAGAAAGTTTGAAACGGTGTTGGGCGCTTGCATTTGCAATACGCGCTCAAGCTGACCGATATCAATGCCAAGCTCCATAGTAACGGTTGCACAGGTAACGGCAAATTCTTCGTCGTTGCGCATTTTTATTTCGGCTTCCTCGCGCAAGGACGCGGAAAGATTACCGTGGTGTATTAGAATACGCGAGTCGTTGTCACCGCGCAAATTGGCTATTTGTCGAAGCGTCGCGCAAATATATTCCGTTTCCTCGCGAGAGTTGGAAAATACAAGAGATTTTTTATCTCTTACACAGTCGTAAGCATATTCGAATCCCGGATCTATCATATAACGAGAAGACTTTTGATCATGAGAATCCGACTTGTTGTCGTCTCGCTTTGCCTCGACTTTCATATCACCGCCGCTGACATTTAGCTTGGTCGTGTCGGTATCTTTTTTTAGCTCGGCATCGGGATTTTGAATATAAAAATGCTCAACTCCAAGACGCCATTTTATCTTTTCTTGGCTTATTGTTGGTACGTCAGTTTCTTTGCCCGAGTCGGCACTGAGCCACTTTGCCGCCAGGGACGGATCGCCTATCGTTGCCGAAAGTCCTATTCTTCGCGGATGGTATCCGATAAGCGCGGCAATGCGCGAGAGAAGGCACATGATCTGATTTCCTCTGTCCGTGCCGGTGAGAGTGTGTATCTCGTCAATGACTATAAAGCGAAGGTCTCCGAAAAGACGGGGAATGTCGTTGTGCCTGTTGATAAGCATTGCTTCGAGCGACTCGGGAGTGATTTGCAGTATTCCCGACGGCTTATCAAGCAGCTTTTTCTTGTGCGACATGGCAACGTCACCGTGCCAATGGGTGACCTTTATACCCGTCATATCAAGCAGCTCATAAAGACGTTCAAATTGATCGTTGATAAGGCTTTTCAGCGGCGCGATATACAAGACTCCAACGCTTGCGGGCGGGTCGTCGTGCATTAGCGAAAGGATGGGGAAGAACGCCGCCTCGGTCTTTCCGCTTGCGGTTGACGAGGTGAGAAGAAGATTGTTTTCGGTCTCAAATATCGTCTTTGCCGCGGCTATCTGAACTGCGCGCAAGGACTCCCATGAGCGAGAATAGATGTATTCACGTATAAAATCGGGAAACCGTTCAAAAACGCGATCCGCTTCGGTCATAGCTTTTTTCCTTTCTTGGTTTACGGATTATAGTTAAAATTCAATGTCGTTTGCGGTATATTTTGATTTTCTTGCTTCTTGTGGGGGAGTGAGAGCTTCATTTGCCAAGGGCTCGTCGTCGCTCTCGCTTTTCTGAGCTTTAAGTGTAACACTCGTACCTACGACGTCGGCAAATTTGGCATCGGGATTTTGCATGAGAATGTTGAGTACAGTCATATAGTCGCGCAGCATCTCGCGGGGAGTTATCATACTGTCAGCCCCCGCACGTGCAAGGCAAATATTGAGGAAGGCAAGCCTGTCCTCGTTTGTTACGGTACATTCCCAATTATAGTATTGTGAGTAAAGCACGGTCACGCGCTGAATAAGCGCGAAAAGCTCGTCGTCGGAAAGACGGCGGAGACGGATCACGGGACCTATAAGGTTTTTGAATCCGTCAAGTGCAAAACGGCTGTCGCAAAGACGGGATCTCAATGCCTCGTAGCTGAAAAGACCTCGCCTTGTGTCCTCCAAAAATTGAGGAGTGCCGCCAAATATGATGTCAAGTCCGGGCGCGCGTCCCTGAAGAGTGTCGTTGAACATTGACAGTATCTTCTCATAGTTATTCTCGCGGCTTATGCGGTTTGGTATCTTGTAGAGGTTTACACATTCGTCTATGAATACGACCAGTCCGCGGTATCCTACCTTTTTGGAGAGCGCCGCCCAAAGCTTTATAAAATCGTACCAGTTGTCGTCGTCAATGATAATGGAAACGGGGAAGCCAAGCGCATTTTTAGCCTCGGTCTTGGTGGAAAATTCGCCTCTGAGCCAGCGAAGGCAGGCGCTCATTTTGTCATTGGCATTTTCACTCTCCGATATACTTGCGAGATAGTATTCAAAGATCACCTTTGCAAAATCAAATCCGCCAACCATAAATTCAAGCTCGTCAAGCTCCATGTGTATCCTTCTGGAAAGCTCTCGGTTGAGCAAGGCTTCATTTTCGGTTGACATACCGTCAATTATAAGCTCGCTTCTCACCTTGCTTATCCATCGGAGAATGACCTTTGAAAGCGCATTTCCGTCAGGAGAGGATTTGGATGCGAGGTTTTTCATAAGCTCGCGGTAAGTCGCAATTCCACTACCACCGCTACCGCAAAGGCGTCTTTCGGGGGAAAGATCGCAATCTGCCGTCAAAAAGTCGCGCTCAAGCGCGTATCCGCGGATCAGTTGAATGAGAAAGCTCTTTCCGCTGCCGTATCGTCCAATGAGGAAGCGCATAGCACCGCCGCCATCGTTGATCTCCTCGAGGTCGGATAGAAATGCGGCGATCTCGTCCTTTCGTCCGATGGCTATATAGGGCGCGCCTGCGCGAGGTACGACACCTGCGGAAACGCTGGAAAGCAGGGAAGCGAGTATTCGCCTCGGCACCTGCGGATAGGTTGTGTTATCTTTTGTATTCATAATGATCTCCTTTTTTACAGATCGTCAAATAAGCTCTTATAATCTTCAATTATGACGTACGACGCGCCGTCGTCCTCAAGAATGATGTCTCCAATAATATCAACCGCGGCCTCGTTTATAACGTCCGCCAGCTCGTCAAGAGAAACACCGTGCGATGAGGCAAAGCGTCTTTGCTCCATAACGGAGGCTCCGCTTGCGCAGAGCTTGATGAGCTCACATATCTCGCCAACCTTTTGGCGTATATCTTCATACGTGCCGCCTGTGTTTTGAGTTTTAATCTCTTCGGCTGATAGCTCGGGAGTAGGCTTCACAGGTATTGAGGATACTTCTTCAGCTGTTATATCCATAGCCTCCGGCTCATCGGAGGCAAATGCCTCGGTAAGAATTTTTGTCGTATCCCACGATTGACGCTCTATTTCCAATGCGCGTTCGGTGGATATTTGTGCTTTTGGTACGTCATAAAGCTTGTCGTATTCATGCACCTCGTTTTCAATACGCGCATCGCGGCGACGGCGGTCAATTACGGGGCGAGGCGGATAATTTGTATCAAAGTAAGCATCTATGACTGCCTTTGCTATGGGATTTACCGATAATATGCTTATTCTGTTTTTGATTCCAAGATGCTCTCGCAGCTTGTTTTCGGAATAGCGCACCATGTCTGTAATAGCGGGACGAATACCCGAAATCTCAAAATAAGTCACCTCAACGGAAACGGAACGGTTTACAATGTTTACCATTCTCGAAAACGGATGTCGCTCCGAGGTTATTGCGCCGTAAACACCTCGGGTAAATGACGTTATCGCCTCAAAAGCTGCCTTATCGCGCAGTACGGCGCTCACGGCACCGATTATAGCCTCATCAAAAACGGCAACGTTTTCGGGTGTGCAAAATTTACTTTTTTTGTAGTCGTAAAGAGAGGATGAGGAGACAAGACCTTTTATTGACTCGTCAGATGACACGTTTAATCCCACAAACATTTCGGGTAGAAACGAATTATTTATCACCTGGCGCTCAACGGCGAAAAGTTTGTCACTTGGCGGAGTAAGCTCGTGCACCAAGCAAAAGTCGCATATAATGTCCCTTATTATAGTCTTCATTACAATATTGAGCTGTCGCGTGGGATAAGCGGTGAGCAATGAGCAAAGAGAATTTAATGCTACGTTTAAGTCTTCGTCCTTGCAGGTCGCGGCAAGCTCGTATGCATAAAGCATTATATAGGATTCGGAGGATTGAAGGAACTCGCCTCGTCTTGCATTCTCGCGCCACCAAAGATAATACCTTAATTGTGGCTTTGTGAGCTGAGAGTAACGCGGTGAATACGAGTAATAGGGAACAAAGTCGCAAGCGGGTGCGGTTCTGTTTACAAGCGCCGCGCGCTCTCTCATAAAAAGGTTGTCGGACAAAAATACAGTGTCATTCGGCTTTTCCGAAAACAACCTTACACTTTTGATAAATGAATTTTGCGGCTCGTACTCGTATAAAAGATGCTTTTTCTTGAATACGTTATCGGATCGGGGAGGAATAAACTTTGTTATGCTTGAATCGGAAAACTGAGAGGAGCTGCTTTGTTCATTTGACCTTTTATCAAGCTCAACGGTTGCGGCTTTTGTATCGGGGTTTCTTTGCGATGAGTGTGTCGTACCTGCTTTTTTGCGATAATCGCCAAGATCCCAAAAATCGTCCTTATTGTAGCTCATGCCCATCTCCTCCTTTCTCCCAAAGCGTAAATTTTTGTAATATAATATTATACCACAAAAAATATATCTTGTCAACGAAAAATGGCACTGCAAATAAAAATGCCCCGACGGATCTTTTCCGTCGGGGAAATCATAATTTTCACTGCTCGCTCTTACCAAGAACACGTATTGCCTCGTATATGCTGTGAATGGGAATAAGCTCGATATCGGTGTCGATCTTGCGCTTTTCAACGTTCTTATATGGAACGATAGCCTTTGTGAAGCCGAGACGTGCCGCTTCCTTGACCCTTTGCTCAAGATTTGATACCGCGCGACACTCACCCGAAAGACCAAGCTCTCCGATGGCAATGAGATCATCGGGAATTGCCTTGTCGGTAAGTGAGGAAATAAGAGCGAGGGCTATTGCCGCGTCGCTTGCGGGCTCATTGAGATAAAGACCGCCGATGACGTTCATATAAACGTCGTTTTGGTAGAATTTAAGTCCAAGTCGCTTTTCAAGCACGGCGATTATTAAGCAAAGTCGGTTGTAGTCAATTCCGTTGGCGGTTCTTCTGGGGGCGGGGAATGACGTAGGAGAAACGAGCGCCTGTATCTCCGCGATAATGGGGCGTGTGCCCTCAATGGTGCAAACGGCACAGTTTCCGGGAGTGTTCTTGGGCCTGCCTGAAAGCAACATTTCGGAGGGATTGGGGATCTCAACGAGTCCCTTGTCGCTCATCTCAAAAACACCTATCTCATTGGTGGATCCGAAGCGGTTCTTGTTAGCTCTTATAATTCTATATGACTGAAGCTTTTCGCCCTCAAAGCAAAGCACTGCATCCACCATATGCTCAAGCACCTTGGGTCCTGCTATGCCGCCCTCCTTGTTGACGTGACCGACAAGCAGCATGGAAATTCCGTTGGACTTTGCTTTGTTTATAAGCGTAAGCGCGGACTCGCGCACCTGAGTAACACTACCGGGTGCTGATTTTATAGCCTCGTCATAAATGGTTTGTATGGAGTCTATTATCATAATGTCGGGCTTTAATTTGTCCGCCTCTTTCATGATAAAGTCAAGGTTGGTCTCGGTAAGAATATAGAGATTTTTACCCGATACTCCGAGACGCTTTGCGCGCAGCTTTATTTGTCCGCCGGACTCCTCTCCCGATATGTAAAGCACCTTTTTATTTTGTCCGAGGCACTCGCATATCTGCATAAGAAGGGTAGATTTTCCAATGCCCGGCTCGCCCGAAATAAGCACTACCGAGCCGTGTACAAGTCCGCCGCCGAGCACTCGGTCAAGCTCGCAAAGACCTGTGACTGAGCGAATATAATCGGGTATTTCAAGGTCGTCGTATGATACGGCAACGTTATCGGATCCGAGAGAGGACAAGCTTCTGCGCTTTTGCTGGGGAGCTTCCTCAGCGGTGCTGATAACGTCCTCGACAAGAGTGTTCCATTTGTTGCAGGAGGGACATTTTCCAAGCCACTTGGGTGTCTTATATCCGCACTCCGAGCATACGTATATTGTTTTCAAGCCTTTCATTGTTTGGCTCCTTATCTACATTTATTATATAGAGTATACCACATTTAAAGTCTTTTTTCAACACTAAACGCTCCCAATAGCTAAAAAAATTTGTTTTTTGTATGATCTTTGGACAAAAGACAAGACTTATTCATAAAACAAGGCGCGTTACCATATATTTTAGCGAATACAAATCGCAGAGGCGGGACAACGCCCCTTAAAATATGGGAGGATTTTTATGGCAGAGCATTCTATCTATCAGGACATAGCGCAAAGAACGGGCGGAGACATATATATAGGTGTCGTTGGCCCTGTAAGGACGGGTAAATCCACGTTTATAAAGAGATTTATGGAGGCACTTGTGCTTCCTAATATTACCGAAAGCTATTCAAGAGAGCGAGCGCGAGACGAGATGCCTCAGTCTGCGGCAGGCAAGACGGTAATGACTACCGAGCCGAAATTTATACCCGACGAGGCGGTAAGCATCAATATAGATAATTGCTCACGGTTCAAGGTAAAGATGGTGGACTGCGTTGGCTACATAGTTCCCGAAGCACTCGGCACTATTGAGGACGGACATCCGAGAATGGTGCGCACACCTTGGCGCGACGAGCCCGTGCCCTTTGTGGAAGCGGCTGAGATGGGAACTCACAAGGTAATAACCGAGCATTCAACCATTGGCATGCTGGTTACGACGGACGGAAGCATCGGCGATATTTCGCGTCAGAGCTACGTTGAGGCGGAGGAGAGGATAGTAGGTGAGCTTAAGGAGATGGGGAAGCCCTTTGCGGTCGTACTCAATTCCGCGCATCCTCAAAGTGAGGAGTCGATTGCCCTGGCTTATGAGCTTGAATCGAAATATGAGGTTCCCGTAGCTCTTGTATCCTGCATTGACCTTGATGCTGAGGACATAAGGCACATATTAGAGCTTGTGCTTCATGAATTTCCCGTTTGTGAAATGCGTATATCTATGCCCGAATGGACACAAGCCCTTGATGACGATCATAGCATAAAGGCATCTGTTCTTGCATCGATCAAGAGCTGTGCCGACAAGATAACGCGCGCAGGCGACATCAAAACCGCGTTTGACTACTTTGACAACGAATACGTAAAGAACGTTAACGTGGATGAAATAGACCTCGGAACAGGTTGTGCCGAGATATCACTTTCCATGAAGGATGGGCTTTATTACGAGGTTATCAGCGAGCTTACGGGCTTTGAAATCGGGGGAGAGCAGGAGCTTATAACCTTGTTGCGCTCACTTGCTACCGTCAAGGAAAGATATGACCGCATTGAGTCTGCGCTTGATGAAGCCGAGGAGAACGGCTACGGCATTGTTATGCCCAATGTAAGTGATCTTCGTTTGGCTGAGCCTGAAATAGTAAAGCAGGCGGGAGGATACGGTGTCAGGCTTCGCGCATCGGCTCAGTCCATTCATATGATAAGAGCCAACATTGAGACCGAGATAAATCCCATAGTCGGAACGGAACAGCAATCCGAGGATCTTGTGAAATATATGCTGCGTGAATTTGAGGAGGATCCCCAAAGGATCTGGAGCTCAAAAATGTTCGGTAAGAGCCTATACGAGCTTGTGGGAGAAGGGCTTCACTCCAAGCTTGATCACATGCCCGAGGCATCGAGAATGAAGCTTTCCGAAACTCTTGAGCGTATAATCAACGAGGGAAGCGGAGGACTTATTTGCATAATCCTTTGACAAAATAAAAAGGGACGGAAAATCCGTCCCTTTGGCTTTATGTAGTTAATTTACATTGTAGCGGTAAGCTGCTCGTCCTGACGTCCCGATTTTTTTTGAATGTCGGCACCAAGCTCGGAAAGCTTTCCTACTATATTATAATATCCACGCTCTATCTTGTCGATGCCCTCGATAATGGAGGAGTCCTTTGTTGCGAGAGCCGCGATAACCATTGCCGCGCCTGCTCTGAGGTCATGACAGAAAAGGGGAGCGCCCGAAAGCTTTGCGCCGCCGCGAATAACCGCGTGGCTTCCGTTAACCTTAACGTCGGCACCCATTTTTGCGAGCTCGTCAAGATACTGGAAACGGCTATTGAAGATGTTTTCGGTTATATCGGATGCACCCTCAGCAAAGCAGAGCATAGCTCCGAATTGGGGCTGCATATCCGTTGCAAATCCGGGATATTCCTTGGTAACGATGCTTACTCCGCGAAGCTTACCACAGCTTTCAACCGTAATATGATCATCTCCGCAAATAACGGTTGCGCCTGCCTCCTCGAGCTTTGAGGAGATGGCTTCAAGATGCTTGGGAATAACGTTGTTAACGGTAACCTTACCGCCGGTGGTGGCAACTGCAACCATAAAGGTTCCTGCCTCGATCATGTCGGGGATTATGGAATGGCGGCAGCCGTGAAGCTTTTCAACGCCCTTAACCTTGATTACGGAAGTACCTGCGCCGATGATGTTTGCGCCGCAAGCGTTAAGGAAAGCGGAGAGGTCAACTATATGGGGCTCTCTTGCCGCGTTCTCAATGGTGGTTACACCGTCCGCGAGAACGGAAGCGAGGATAGCGTTAGCGGTTGCGCCAACGGAAATTTTGTCAAAATAAATGGTGTTGCCGACAGGGCGAGGAGCATCGGTCTCAACCTCAAGGCGACCGTTTCTGTGGATACAGTCTGCGCCGAGAGCCTCGAATGCCTTCATGTGAAGGTCGAGAGGACGAGCACCTATACTGCAGCCACCGGGATGAGAAACACTTGCCTTACCAAAGCGGCCGAATTCGGCTCCAAGCAGATAGGAAGAGCCGCGAAGCTTTTCGGCAAGCTCACGGGGAGAGGAGCAGGGAACGACGTTCTTGCAGCTGATCTCGACAGAGTTCTTGGTGAGACGTCTGATGTCGGCACCGATGGATGCGAGAATGTCAAGAAGTGTTTCAATGTCGCTTACAGGGGGAATGTTATCTATAATGCAGGGCTCTTCGTTGAGAATGCAAGCGCTGATGATGGGAAGAGCTGCGTTCTTCATACCGTTGATGGAAACGTTACCGTAAAGAGGGCGTCCGCCGTTGATGATGATGTGTTCCATAGTTGCCTCCAATGATTTATGTTTAACCGTGTCGTATTCTGTAAAATACCGCTGTCGCGCGCGGTAGATATATTATAACATATATGCATAAACATGTAAACACCAAAACTAAAATGTTTATAATTTATTTACAATTACTGTAAATATAATCACAAATTTGCAAGATTATAGTACGACTAAACAAATAGAAATAATGTTCTAAATGACATTAATTTGCCTTAAATGTGAATAAAAATGATATAAAACCACTAATTGTGAATAAAAAATAAATAAAAAACAAATTAAGTTAACATTTTGTGTCGTTGTATGACAAATTCAAATTACCACGACATTAAAATGAATAAAAAAACATAAAAATATCACCCTACGAACAGTGTATTCCGCAGGGTGATATTTTGATAATTTAGAAATTTTATTGCTTTTTTTGTAGTGTGATCTCAGGTCAAATTTTGCTTTTTCAGGTATGCGACCGTGAGGTCTACAACCATACCGTAGCTCTTTTCTCCCTCGGTGCCTTGCCCCTTCAGGTAGGCATCGTTAACGGCTCCGCTTACCTGTGACGTTACCGATTTTGCATATTTTTTGAAGAACTTGGCATACGCTATTTGCTCTTTATAAACTCGTCCGTCAAGCTCGGATCGGACTGATTTTGCCATATCCTTGTCAGCTTTTGACAATGCGCTGATCAGATATTCATACATGTTTACGTATGCGCAATAACGTATATATTCGTCGTCCGATTCAAGTAAAACGAGAAAGGCTACCATGTTTGCCTCGTCCTCGCGTGCCACTCCGCGCTGATGTGCAAGCTCGTGCGCGGCGGTGAACGGAATGGTGTAATCAGGAAAGTTGACGTTCAAATTCGACTCTCCGGTAAAGAAGGTATATACTCCGGTGATGTGCGCATATGACATTGCTTCACTCAGTGCAACCGGCTTTAAGCGACTGTTGAAATTATTAATGAAGTCATGCTTTTGTGAAAATGCTTCGTAGGCATCCATAAGCTTATCGTTCATTTCGCCTAAGTCGTATGGCATCTTGGAAAATCCGTCCTCGCCGAAAGATATACTGTCGGTCACCTTATTTATCTCATTAACGATATATAGGGTGCTGTCGTAAAGCTCCTCGGCACTGAGTTTTTCGCGCTTTATTCCAAGCTTTTGGTCAAGTGTGTATCCTCGGTATCCGGAAGAAAAGGTCAGGACGAAGCAGGAGAAGAACAGTGAGGCGACAGATAAGATGCATACAAGCGATATTGCCGTTTGCCTGAAGGTCTTGCATCTTTTCTTTGCAAAGTATCTTGCCACAAGCACCAATATTACGGGGGACAGTATTATCGCAAGCTCTGCAAGAGAGAAAGGAAGTATATTTGTAAGCTTGGCCAATATGAAGCGGAAGAACGAAGCTATATGAGTATTAAAAAAATCAGCAAATGGCACGCTTATGCAGGTTATCAAATAAATTACCGCACAAACTACGCACAGGGCGATAACGATTATGCACCAAAGCGGTAGCCGTTCATATTTTGATATAGCTTCATCATTGACGTTATCTTGTCGAGCTTTTTCTTGAATATTTAAATTCTCGGTATGTTTGGGCTTTCTGTGATTCATATTTCTCCTTTCTCGGTTTGTTTCATTATGTCTTTGAGCAGAAGACCGGTTATTGCGTTGAAGGCACGTTGCATATCATCGGGTACATTTGCTTGAAATACGGTTGTTGCATCAACTTCATAAGGCAGCGGTAACGCGAGTGACGCTGCGTGAAGCGCGTGCCTGTCTATGTAGCTTGAACTCTGACCGTATATATCATCTCCAAGAATGGGATGACCTATGTGGGCGAAGTGGACTCTGAGCTGATGAGTGCGTCCTGTTTCGGGAATAGCTTCAACAACGCTTATATTATCGTCGGTGTAGAGAACACGGTAATGAGTGACTGCATGCATGGAGTATTCATCATTGGCATCCGATACACAACGCATTATTACGCTTCCGTCGGTTCTTTTCATATAGTTGTCTATTGTGTAGGATGCTTTACTATCATCTATTCGTCCACACAAAAGAGCGATGTAGGTTTTGTTTATAAGCTTGTGTCTTCTGGCATATGCTAAAAAAGACGCGCTAACGGCATTTTTGGCGAGAATGACTATGCCGCTGGTATTTCTGTCAAGCCTTCCCATAGGACGAAAAACGAGAGGTAAGCCTCTTTGTGCGTAGATGTGGGCGACCGCATTTGCCACCGTATCGTTATGGTGATTGTGCGATGGATGTGTCGGCATATCGGATGGCTTGTTGATTACCATTAATTCATCGTTTTCAAATATTATGTCAAGCGGTATATCCATAGGCTCGATGCTTTCATTGACGTCATCAAACGAATCCTTGTCGTTGACCGATAAAAGCTCACCCACGCGCAGCACGTGTCTCACGGTAACGTGAACTCCGTTTACCGTGATACCCATTTCATCACGCTTTAGCGCGGCAAGTGCCTTTGTTGATATTTTGAGCTTGTTTTTTATAAAGGACAGTATAGGGCGACCGTCCCATTCCTTATCAATTAAGAATGTCATTTCTCCTCCATAAAAGAGTTATATGAGAATTATACCACACAACCGCGGGTAAATTACGAACTTTTTGTGACTTGAATAAAAATATATTGGAAAGTAATATTTTACCAACCGCCGATAAGTAATATTAGGCGGAAAAACAAAATATAATGTTACAGTAAATCAATAGGGAGGCTAATATGAGGTTTATAAAAAAGGCAATACTTCTGTGTTTAGCGCTGGCTTTAATGACTGCGACTCTTACGATCGGAGCTTCCGCCGCCACACAAGAAGATCAGGGCGCATTACACTCCTTAATATCATCGGGTGTAAATGCGGTAAATGAGGAAAAGGTAATATCCTACGGACTTAATGTTTTGGCGCATAAAAATCAAATGTCCGTTGCGGGAATACGCGGCAACGTGTTGAATTTTTCCGCGGAAAGATTTGCATGTGCTATGAACGTGTCCGAGATCGAGTACATAACGGTAAAAAAGCTGCCCGATGGCAAGTACGGAACGCTTTATATCGGAAGCGAGGCGGTAAATGAGGGACAAAGGATCTCCGCCGCATCGCTGTCGCTAATGACCTACGAGGAGTCAAGTGGCGGAGTCGGAAAACAAGCGTCGTTTGAATTTACGGTCAACGGTGAAGCGTACGTTATGGTGTGTAACGTGTACATGATCGATGAGGTAAACTATTGCCCGACCGTTACTGTTGCGTCTTATGCTTCGCTCAATAGAATAACGTATAAAAACGTTATGATTGAAGGAGTTTTAACGGCTCACGATCCCGAGGGTGATGACCTTACTTACGAGGTTATAAGATATCCCGAACACGGTCGCCTTATCATTACGGATGCCGCACTTGGAACTTATACGTACATTCCCGCGGAATCATACACGGGCAACGATAGCTTCAGCTACGTTGTTAAGGATAAATACGGCAATTACAGTACGGGTGCCAAGGTAAGCATCAGCGTTTGCTCTCAAAGCACTTCAACGGTGTATAGTGATCTTACGGGAGACTCAGTTTACAGTCACGCTATATCCATGACAGAAAACGGACTTATGAACGGCATACAGGTGGGAAGTCACTATTATTTTGAAGCGGACAGAGAGGTCACGCGCGCAGAGTTTATCGTAACCGCAATGAATGCGATAGGAATAAAGAACGTGCCCGAGGTCGAGTTCACCGCGTTTAATGATGACGGAGATATAAGTGACGAGATGAAGGGATACGTCGCGCTGGCATATTCCAAGGGATACGTAAGCGGAATCAAGTCCGAAGGAAATATCTATTTCAGACCTGACGACAGTATTACGCTATCCGAGGCGGCGGTTATAGTCAGCAATATGATAGGATATAAGGCATCCACCGTCACACCGACGTTTGCCGATTCCGACAAGATACCGTCATTTGCAAGTGAGGCGATAGAGTCACTTTATACGCTTGGTATTTTGGAATTTCCCGACAAGACCGTAGGTGCAAATTCAATGGTAACAAGAGGAGATATGGCGGAGATACTTGATAAGACCATGCAGGTTTTGAATGCTATGAATTAAATAAAAGGACCGCCTCTACTCGAGGCGGTCGGTTTTTTATTTTCCTAATTTTTTGAGTATGCTGTCGTAAGTGAGACCGTATCGTTCTGCTATATCGCGGGCGTAGCTCTTTCCGTCGGGCTTTGCGCGATGTATCTTGAAGGAACGCTCTCCGTCGTCTATTCCTGCAACCAAGGTGTCTATCTTGACTCCTCCAAGCTTTGATGCGTCCAGGTTTATGCGGTCTATCTCCGCCGCAAGCTCGTGGAGATGGGTAGAGAATAAGGCCCTGCATCCCGCAACGGACAAGCCGCAAAGCACCTCGGATGCAATATAAGAGCCCTCATAAGAGCCCGTTGACGAGAAGGACTCGTCAAGAAGTACAAGACTATACGGTGTTACGCAATCAAAAATTTCGCTGAGTCGGTCACATTCCTCACCGAGACGTCCCTTGTCAATGGTATCGTCGGCTCCCGTGGGGAAATGAGTGAATATCGCATCGGCAGGACTCATTCTTGCATGCTCCGCAGGAACGAACATTCCAAGCTGCATCATAGCAAGAGAGAGACCGAGTGCGCAGGTGATAACCGACTTTCCTCCGCGATTGGGACCTGTGAGAACGTATATTAACGCGTCGTTTGTATCAAACGATACGTCGTTTGTTACCATTTGCTCACCCGAGTCAAGCTTTAATGCAACAGCGGGATTGTAAAGTCCCTTGGCGGACAGGACTCTTTGCTCCATAGGAGCTATTTCGGGCTTTGAAAGCTTGTGTCCCGACATTATCAAGCGCTTTTGAAGCTCCGTGCCCTTGACCAAAAACTCTATCTCGGGCATCAGGCGAAGAAGGAAATCGGTGTTTTCAAGAATGTAAGTATTAACGATCTTCTTCCACGATTTAAGAGAGGAGCGATATATATCGTTAAGCGCGGAGTTAAGTGCGTTGGAAAGCGCGGTGCGCTGATTATCGGACTGCCCCTTAGCCGCGGGGACAAGATTAGCTATACACGTATAACGGTCGTTTCTTAAATTGAGCCTGAGTATCTTGTCAAGAGTGTCGCCCGATTTAAAGGGCTCGGAGTTTATGGATATTACGCCCGAATAAGTGGGACGTAGGCTTTGGTCAAGGTTAACTCCAATGGAAATACTCTTTATCTCGCGAACGCGCGTTGTAAGCTCATTGAGTCTTTGATTGAGCTTTACGTAGTATTCGGATTCGGTAAGCTCGCGGACGTATCTTTGAAGCGCAGTAAACGCGCGGCTGCGGAATACTGCATTTGACGAGCAAAGTCCCTTGTGCAGTATTTCTATGCATGATATATAAAGCTCGATCTCGGTTATGCTTGCAAGATAGTCGTCGGCCTCGGATCCGTCCGCCTCAAGCTGACGAAGCTCGGTTATATCGTTAAGCACGCTCAAAAGCTTGCCCAGAGTCTCGGTCAGTGGCTTGTGCTTCATCATATCGGCAAAAACTTCGGTTCTGTATTCCATTACCTCCTTTGAGGTCGTGAAGAACTCGGAAAGCTCGGAGCTTGACAAATCAAGCATATCAAGCATACCCAGCTCGTTCAAGGTATACATATCGATATCCGCTTTTTCATTTCCGCTATGGAAAGCCGCGTACGTTTTTTTATCGGGGAAAAGAAGACTGAAGTTTGTAAATTCCATTATTTTGCTCCATTCTCGCTTTATTGCATTAAATATTCTTTCATCCTACATTTTAACACATTTTTACCGTTTTGTATATAATTTTTCAAAATAATTCCTCAAATTAAATAAAAATGCAACTATAATCCTCATAAATAAAGGCAAAATAAAAGTATATGGGGGATTTTAAAGCATGGAAACCTTTACAAAGCTTATTTTGATATTGATAATAGTCATTTCGGTATTGTCGATCTTTGCGATAGCCGCAGGTGCGGTCGTACTGTCGGATTTTGCGGA
>JBGVJM010000178.1:0-22738 GCA_045129415.1 Eubacteriales bacterium | reverse complement strand
CGTTGGCGTCGATCCAACCAACACGTCATACATACGTCAATACGACACCATAGAGAATAACACCCTATGGAAGTTCATTGAGACTTCATCGGGTAATTACAAGTTGGTATGTAAATCTCTTGAAGCAAGCGGCTACGTATTGGCGACACAGTCACAAACCAGCGGAAACGGATCTAATCTTACAATGACAGCATATACTGATGACAATAACTACCGCGACGAGTGGAATCCTCAACAGTATGTGGTGTTTGATAATATGGTTATTGATTACGAAGAAAGTGCAATTGTTGATCCGTATGCGATAAAAGACACAGTTGATGCTTCACCAACCGCATTTACATATACCATTGTCGATGGAAGCAATATGGTGAGCATTAATAATGCTACAGCAGAGATAACGGCTATTGATTCAGGAAAATATGCATTAATTAAAGCAACCGATATTGCCGGCGAGATACAATATTTTAGAGTTTTTGTTCCTAAAAGAGCAATAATTATTATTCCAGGTATTATGGGTTCGGAATTGGTATCAGCTGATGATAGTAGCGAGGTGTGGTGGGATGAGGCTGTTTTTGACGGCTCACTAACAGAATCTGAAATTATACGTAGGCTGGAGTATCTTAGATGTGATGAAAATGGAGTATCTGAAAACGATATTGTTCCATACGATAATAAATATGGGTGGAACAATACATACCAAACGTTATATGATAGGCTTGAGGCCAATTTTGGAGAACAATATGAAATCTGTTTTTTTGCATACGATTGGCGGTTGTCCAATAGGCTTTCTGGCGAAAAGCTTGATGAATATATACAAGAAAAGGGATTCAAAAGAGTAGTTTTAGTTTGCCATAGTATGGGCGGATTAGTCGCTTCTTCTTATTTAACCATTGGTCAAGCACAGCAAGATAAAGTTGAAACCCTGATCAGTTTAGGTACGCCATATCTTGGAACACCAGTTATGGTACATTTATGGAAGAGTGGAAATATTAAAGTTTTAGTTCCCAATATAACAAATGGTATGGTTGATCTGGTTGCACAAATAGCTCCGGTCTTTAATTATGTGGATTCTCTGATACATAATTTCAAATCGGTATACGAACTTTTTCCTACTGAAGAATATTTCTTTGACAATTATTTTGATAGTCCATATGTTACCTCATACGAAGTACAATATGATTCTATGGGAAATATATTAATCGGTCCAGAATTTATGATGTCAACATATCCACAAACCCAGTCGGTATTAAAAGCCAATTTATTTACATATAGAGAAAGCTTTGGTGACGATGCAGATGATTTTCATAGTACATTGTTTGTTGACGGTGAACATATTACTTCTTTTGTGGATTCTTATTACATTTCAACCTCATTCAACAATCCCGCGAATGCAACAGAAAACACAACATATAAGATTAGATTGCATCCTTTAGGAACTTACGATGTTTACAAAACTTATCATGGAGATCAAATGGTTCCGGTTTGGAGTGCGGATTTAGGAGGAAGGTATCCGGAAAAAACTTATTATAAGAATGGAGTTAAGCACGGTAGTTTAGTAACTGATACCGGCATATTTAGTTTTATCAAGAACTTAATTAAGCAAGACGAAACGATTCCATTAAATTCGGGTATAATGTCAACATATGCATATTGATAGAGGTATTTATATGAAACTTGTTTGGAAAGTAGTAAAAGCGTTTTTGGTAGGAATAGCTGTATTGGTTGGTCTTTACGTTATTTTACTGATTGGCAGTATAGTTATATCTTCAATAACAAGAGAAAAGGATTCCAAGCAGCAAACTGATGAATATCTTGATTATGTCGCTCTCCCGCCAAACATAACATACGTTGAATATGAAAAAGACCTTGAAAAACATGCTTTTATAGAAGATAAGCTTAATAAATTCGAGTACTATCAGATAAAGGGATTGGACGAAACAGAGTTTATCGGCGCTAAATATATAAAGATCGGGATATACGGGACAAATGATGAATTTTTAGTTTTGGCTAATCGGAATAAAAATTTTTCCGTTTGGAGAGATTGGGATGTTAAGGAGATTAGATTATTTAATACTAAATCCACCGATGACACAGAAGTCATAAAGAGCTTCACGTATTTTGTGTCTGCTATTGATAACTCTGCACAAGGAGTCCCGCTGTACGACACAGATGGAGCGAGTTGCACAAAAACCACTTACCAAGATATATACGCGCTTTTTGAACAATCGGACTACGTTGAGTGGCGAGGAGATGTAGAGGTGAAAGAATACTCAAATGGAAAAGTAAAAGTGTTCGTTAACGTATATTGCTTTGACCCATACCCCGAAATAATACAATCGAGGTATTTTGAGGTGGAGCCCGATAGCCCGCTCTATAATTTTATATTGGAATCTATAGAAAACACGAATTAATAATAATTTTCAGTCTTCAATAAAACACCCCCCGCGGCTTGCCGCGGGGGATCGTTTATTATTTGCATTAATTATTTATTCGCATTCATTTTGAGGTAGGCGTTGACAAAGCCTTCAATATTTCCGTCCATAACGGATTGGATATTGCCGTCCTCGTAGCCTGTTCTCGTATCCTTTGCCAAGGTGTAGGGCATAAATACGTAAGAGCGTATCTGCGCACCCCACTCGATGTTGGTCTTGTTGCCCTGAATCTCCTCAATGGTGTCAAGACGCTCGCGGAGCTTAATCTCCATAAGCTTTGCCTTGAGCATTTTGAGAGCCGTTTCCTTGTTCTGAAGCTGGCTTCTTTCGGTCTGACATCCGACAACGATACCCGTGGGCTTGTGAACGATACGTATTGCCGAGTCGGTCTTGTTGATGTGCTGACCGCCCGCGCCCGATGAACGGTGCGCCGTGATGTCAAGGTCCTCGTCACGAAGAACAACGTTGTCAACGTTGTCAAACTCGGGCATTACCTCGATAGAGGAGAAGGAGGTGTGGCGTCTGCCCGCAGAGTCAAAGGGAGAAACGCGCACCAGGCGGTGAACACCGTTTTCACTCTTGAGCATACCGTAGGCGTTGTTGCCCTCAACCGTGATGGTCGCGGACTTGAGACCTGCCTCGTCGCCGTCAAGCCAATCTATAAGCTTGACCTTGAAGCCTGCCTTTTCGGCATATCGGGTTATCATTCTGTAAAGCATTTGCGCCCAGTCCTGCGCCTCGGTACCACCTGCACCGGGATGGAAGGAAACTATGGCGTTGTTGTGGTCGTATTCCTCGCAAAGAAGCACGGAGATGCGCTCCTTTTCGGCGATCTGCTCTATCTCGGCAAGCTCGCTTGTGACCTCGTCAACACAGCTTTCGTCGTTTTCCTCGATAGCCATTTCGGCAAGGGTTATGGCGTCTTCAAGACGGGAGCAAAGCTCCTCGTATTCCTCAATGGTGTCCTGAGACTGCTTTATGGTTTGTGTTATCTTGGTAGAAACCTCGGGATTGTTCCAGAAGTTAGGGTCAAGGGTCTGAGCCTCAAGCTCAGCCTTTTTTGCTTTGAGGTCTTCTATGCGGAGAGCCTGACCAAGCTCCTTTATGTCCGCGCGCATAGCAATAAGCTTATGTCTCGCCTCTTCAAGTGCTATTATCATAATAAGTTATCCTCCGAAAAATAAAATTTGTGTTGTGGTCGTATATTTAGGGGGATAGCCGCTAAATTTTCATCTTCATTTGTTATTTCCTCATCTGAAATTACGTATCACCCTATATTATATCATAATAAGGGTGCTTTTGCAATAGCTTTTTTACAAATTTAGCCTTGTCCCAAGGCCCGAAAAAATATGCAAATTTATTGACTTTTACATATAAAAAGGTTATAATTATAATGATGAACTATACGTTCGTCAAAAATCTAAAAGGAGGGATAAAAAATGACGGTAACAAGAGAAAGCATTATCGGCGATATCCTTGATTTTGACAGAGGAACTGCTGAGTTTTTCTTTGAGATAGGAATGCACTGTCTTGGCTGTCCCGCATCCAGAGGCGAGTCTATTGAGGAGGCTTGCGCTGTTCACGGAACCGATGCGGACGCGCTGGTTGAAAAGATCAACAATTACTTGAACGGCAAATAATTTGCCCTTGGGGGAGGGCAGGTGCCGCTCCCCCACTTTTTCCCCAACACAAAAAGGATAGGTGCTATGCACCGTATAGATACAATGATTTTAGACAAAAGACTTAATGCGGCGGCGACTCTTGTTCCCGTGGGCGCAAGGCTTGCCGATATCGGAAGCGACCACGCGTATCTTCCCATTACGCTTTGCCTTGAAAACAAAATAGAATGTGCCTTGGCGTCCGATATAAATGCGGGCCCCGTAGAGTCTGCGCGCGCCAATATTGCAGCCGCAGGACTTGGCCAAAGGATCAGCGCGATCAAGGCGGACGGTCTTGACGGAGCGCGTGATTTCTCGCCCGATTGCATAACAGTGCTTGGAATGGGAGGCGAGCTTATCGTTACCATACTGTCACGCGCCGAATGGATAAAGGACGAAAATATCACCTTGATTCTCCAGCCCATGACACACCCCGAGGCTTTGGCTTATTATCTTGCCGAGGGCGGATTTGCCATAGAGGACGAGCGAGTGGTGTGCGAAAACGAGCGCACCGACAGGGCATATCGCATAATCAAGGCAAGATATAACGGACAAGTCCGCAAGATCGATGCCATCGATGCCTACGTCGGAAGAATAAATCTTGAAAGAGGCGACGGGGACGGCAAAATATACGCTTCCCGTACAGTCTACTTTTTGAAAAATAAAATTAACGGAAAAAAACAGTCGGGCAAGGACGCATCCGCTGAACAAGCGATAGTTTCCGAGCTTGAAAAATACATAAATTAAAGGACGGAAATTTATGAGAACAATAGAACTTTATAACGAATTGTGCAAAAGGATCCCCACAAGTCTTTCTTGTGAATGGGACAGAGATGGGCTTGAGTCCTGCCCCACCCCCGAAAAAGAGGTGAAAAAGGTGCTTATTGCGCTTGACGTCAATGACGACGTTATCGATCGCGCAGTCGCCGGCGGCTTTGACGTTATCGCGTCGCACCATCCCTTGTTTTTCGCGCAGCTTGAAAACGTAAACGCGACCGGGATAAAGGGCGCGCGCGCCGTAAAGCTTATAAAGAACGATATAGCCGTAATGTCCTTCCACACGCGACTTGACGCGGTAGAAGGTGGAGTCAACGACACCTTGGCGGCGGCGATAGGACTTAAAAACGTATTTACGGTCGAGCTTGATACCGACGGAATCATGAGAATGGGCGAGCTTGACTGCGAAATGGATGCGGAGGACTATTGTGAATTGGTAAAGCGCGGTCTTTCCGCGCCCGAAAGCCCTGCAACCGTTATTCTTTCTCCCGCAGGCCGCAAGGTGAAAAAGGTGGCGCTCTTGGGCGGAGGCGGCGGAAAATTTGCCGATATCGCAATGAAGGCGGGTGCCGACACCTACGTGACGGGAGATATGAATTATCATGAATATCTTTCTGCACCCGAGAGAAATATGAATCTTATCACCGCGGGACATTTCCACACCGAGTTTCCCGTTTGCCGCGTGCTTGAGGGCATTATTCGCGGACTTTGTCCCGATGCCGAGATAGAGGTATATTGCTCGGACAAGATAAAATCGTTTTAAATTGAAAGGCGGATAAAATATGACTTACGTTGTTGCAAATCTACACGGAAATTATGCAAAGTTCAAGGAGCTTTTAAGACAAATATCCTTTAAGGACAGCGACATTATGTACGTGCTTGGCGATATCGTGGATTACGGCGAGGAGGGAATGGAGCTTGTGGGAGACCTCTCCATCCGCTATAACGTTTATCCTATCGTTGGCGAGCACGATTACGTGGCGGTACGCATGCTTTCGGGCTTTGAAAAGATGATAAAGTCGGGCGAGACACCCGATAAGAAGTTTATTGCCGAAATGACGCAGTGGGCGGCGGACGGCGGTCAGGTAACGCTTGACTCGTATCGCACGCTTGATGCCGAGATGAGAGAGGGTATACTTGATTATCTTTCCGACATGACACTTTACGAGGAGGTCACGGCAGGCGGCAAGGACTATCTTTTGGCGCACGCGGGCATCGCGGGATTTTATGAGGGCGTTGAGCTTGACACTCTTGAGCCCGAGGCGTTCTTTACCGAGGCTCTTGATATGACAAAGAGATATTTTGACGACAAGACCGTGATAGTAGGTCACACACCCACGGCGGACGGCAAGATACAGTACGGTAACGGAAGCATAAATATAGACTGCGGCGAGGCAAGAGACGGCAGAGTAGGCTGCTTGCGCCTTGAAGACATGAGAGAATTTTATATATAAGAATGAGCATAAAGAAAAACGACGTTATCAAAATTGAGATAACGGATCTGAATAATCTCGGCTCGGGCGTTGGCAGGACAAATGACGGAATGGTCGTGTTCGTGGGCGGCGCGGTGACGGGTGACGTGGTTACGGCTAAGATAATCAAGGCGACCTCATCATATCTTGTGGGCAGGCTTGAGAGCATCGTTGTGCGCTCGGAGCATAGAGCAAACGGTGAGGGCTTGCGCCGTGAGACGTGCACTGCACCCAATTCCTGCGGCGGATGCGTTTACAGGAATATTAAGTACGAGCACGAGCTTGAATTAAAGCGCGATTACGTCAAAAATGCCTTTCGCAAGGCGGGATTGCCAGATGTGACCGTGCTTGACGTAGCGCACACAGGTAAGGTCACGGGTTATAGAAATAAGGCACAGTACCCGACAAGGCTTGTTGGCGGTAAGATGAGAGCGGGCTTTTTTGCCTCGAAAACTCACGACCTTATTCCACACGAGAGCTGCCTGCTTCAGCCCGCGATTTTCGGCGATATAGTCAGGTTTATAACCGATTTTGCCGACAAAAACGGTATTTCGGCTTATGATGAGCTGACGGGCAAGGGTGTTTTGCGCCATATATATCTTCGTATAGCCGAAATGACGGGCGAAATTATGGTGTGTCTCGTAATAAACGCTGAAAGGCTTGCATTGGCGGACAAATTTGCCTCGGAGCTTGTAAAAAGCTTCCCGAGTGTTGCTTCGGTAATGCTGAATATAAACAAAAAGAACACCAACGTTATCCTTGGTGATGAATTTCGTTGCATTGGCGGCAAGGATCATATAGTTGATGAGCTTTGCGGCTTGCGCTTCAAGATTTCGGCAGGCTCGTTCTATCAGGTCAACCGTGACGGCGCGGAGCTTTTATACGGGCTTGCGCGCGAGCGCGCAGGACTTACGGGCAATGAGACCGTTGCCGATCTCTATTGCGGTACGGGAACTATTGGGCTTTCAATGGCGCGTGACGCCGGGCGCGTTGTAGGTATTGAGATAGTGGACGAGGCGGTGGAATGCGCAAAAGAGAACGCCAAATTGAACGGCATAGAAAACGCGTACTTTTTCTGCGGCGACGCGTCCGACACGCGCGGACTTTTGGCAAATGCCAAGGACTCGCTTGGTGACTTTTGTCCCGACGTAGTTATCATCGATCCGCCGAGAAAGGGAACGACGAGCGAGCTTGTAGACTATCTTTCGGAGCTCGGCATACCTAAAATAGTGTACGTTTCCTGCAATCCCGACACGCTTGCGCGCGACTGCGCGTGGTTTGCCGAGAAGGGATATTCTATCGGAGAGGTGACTCCTGTCGATATGTTCCCCGGCACGGGACACGTCGAAAGTGTCGTTTGTCTCAAAAGGAGATAATTATGTTTACACCATGTTCAGAAAAACAAGGATCTGCCTATTATGAGTTTCAGTATTGCAAGAAAGATTGGAATACAAAGAAGATATTGAAAAAAGGATATTCATTTTGGGAAAAAGATTCCTTGCTAATTCATGTTGATAGCAATAGAGATTTCTTTGAGAATTATGGTGATTATTTTAAAGCACCCACGTCACCTGACGGAACGCAACAACTTGATCCTTATGGCGTTAACTACTATACAAAAGAGCAAACGATTACCATTATAGAGCAAATTGAAAACGACAAGCCACCATATTATGAAACTTTGGCAACTTGGCTCAAAAAGGCTATAACCGATTATAACGGATTCTTTTTCCTAGGAATTTGAGACTTTAAGGGATTACAACCCCCATTTTTAGCCCGTTTTGAGACCTTTTGGAGTCTTGACCCACGTCGAGTCCGTCGTTTGTCTGACGAGAAAGGAAAGGAGAAAAATCCATGGTATATAACAAATTCAAGCAAGGTTTTCTTAAAAACCTTTTAGCTTATGTTGTGATGATAGTTTTTCTTGCTATCACTGTTTTGTTGGTGATATTTGATGATAATCCTATTCGCATCACTGCTTCAATAATATGCGTTGGTATGTTGGCACTCTTCTTCATATATGATTTGTTTTTGTCAGAAGTTTTTATATTCAAAGAAGCTTCCTTTTTGACGAACAAGCACCCCTTCAACAATCCCAAGTACGCGCCAAAGTTGTTTGAAAAAACATCCATACAGTACAGCACAATCGATAAAATTGAGAAACTTTTATGGGACAAAAAAAGATTTGTGCTGATCATTCATTTTAAAGAAGACGAGCCTCTTCAATATGTTTTCCAACACGAGGGTTCCAGAGATTTTATTTATGACAAGCTTTCGGAAATGATAAAGATGAAAGGTTAAAAATATACCTTTTGGAGTCCCCACCCACATTGAAAGTGTCGTTTGTCTTACACGAATTTACAAATAAACCCCGAACCAAATAAAACAGAAGGACCAAAAAAATGAAACCAATTATAGGAATATTTGCGGAAGTAAATGCTAAAAAAAGCACAACTATCCAAAATCAATACATAAATGCGATAACGGTTGCAGGCGCGATTCCGATAATCTTGCCCTACACCAATGAGGAGTCCTTGCAAGATGAATTCATTCGCTTGTGTGACGGATTTTTATTCTCAGGAGGTGCTGATATTGCTCCCGAGCGTTACGGTGAAGAACGGAGATCTGCTTGTGAGGAGCCTCAGCTTTATCGCGATGAATTTGAATTTGCTATGTTTCAAAAGGTATTTTCGGCAGCAAAGCCAATTCTTGCGATATGTCGCGGAGCGCAGCTTGTCAACGTTGCGCTTGGCGGAACACTTTATCAGGATCTGCCTAGCGAAAATCCTACACAAATAGAGCATAAGCAAAAAGATCCGGAGCTTTCGCCATCCCACAGGGTTTGCATAGCTTCGGGAACGCCGCTTGAAAAGCTTGTCGGCGGCGAATATATGATGGCAAACAGCTTTCATCATCAGGCGGTCAAGACCTTAGGGCGAGGACTTGAGGTAATGGCGCGCGCCGATGACGGCATTGTTGAGGCAATATATTATAATGGCGAGCCTTATATCAGGGCTTATCAGTGGCATCCCGAGCGCATTTGCGACAAGGACGAGCAAAATTGCTTGATATTTGAGGATTTCGTTGCCGCTTGCAAGACTCAAAATGCTTGATTTGCGCGAATTCAGATAAGTTGATTAAAACCGTGTCCTTGACACGCTGAAAATAAAAAAACAAAAAACTACATAAAGAAATGGAGAAAACACCATGGAAAAAGTAAGAATTCAGGACGATTTATACTCTTATGTGAATCAGGAGACTATTGACAATCTTGTTATTCCCGACGATATGCCTATGACGGGCGGCTTTGCAACGCTTGACAGTGACGTTGAAAAGCTTATGATGGGCGAATTTGACGCGATGTGCAAGACAAGAACTTATAAGAACGAATATCTTCGTCGCGCTTGCGTGCTTTACAAGGCCGCAAAGAACGCGGACAGAAAAAATAAAGACGGTATCGCTCCCGCGCTCAAGCACCTTGAGGTTCTCAAGGGTATCGATTCCATTGAGACCTTCAACAAGCAGCTCAAAAAGCTTACACTCAATATGATGCCTCTGCCTTTCTCTTTGTCGGTTGGCCCCGATATGAAGGATACACAGCATCATTGCGTTTCCATTCAGGGCCCCGGCGTGATCCTTCCCGACGCTTCCTACTACAAGCCCGAGATGGCACAGCAAAAGGCGGCGCTTATCGGTATGTGGTCAAATATGGCGAAGATGGTGCTTGCAAAGACCGATCTTACTCCCGAGGAGCAGGAAAAATATCTTGCCGACACTCTTGCCTTTGACGAGATACTCGGCGGACTTGTAAAGAGCAGAGAAGAGTGGAGCGAGTACGTAAAGGCATACAACCCCGTAAAGACCTCGCGCGTTTGCTCAATGATGAAGCCCGTTGCATTCAGAAAGCTGCTCAAGGGTATATTCGGCTTTGTTCCCGAGACCGTCATCGTTGAGGAGCCCAGATATTTCAAAAGCTTCAAGGAGGTTTTCAATGAGAATACCTTTGAGCTTTATTGCCACTGGGCATACGTTGTAGAGCTTCTTGGCTGCTGCTCGTATCTTTCCGAGGAGCTTCGTGAGATGGGCGGCATGTTTATGCGCGCGATCTCGGGTATTCCCGCAATGACTCCTATCAATAAGTTTGCATATCAGATAGCATCGAGAATGTATTCCGAGCCCGTTGGACTTTACTACGGTGAAAAATACTTTGGCGAGGAAGCAAAGAAGGATATCACCGAGATAGTTTACCAGATCGTTGATATGTACAAGGAGCGCATCAAGAACAACGACTTCCTTGAGGAAGCGACCAAGGAAAAGGCAATATTGAAGCTTTCAAGGATGGGCGTTAAGATGGGCTATCCCGACAAGGTGGACGAGATCTACGACAAGCTCGTGTTCGGTGAGCGCAAGCCGTTCTTTGATATGGTTGCGACTCTCAGAAAGATAAGATATGCGGATCAGCTTGCAAAGCTTACACAGCCCGTTAACCGCGAGGAGTGGGCAATGCCCGGCCACATGGTCAACGCTTGCTACAATCCCTTCGTAAACGACATAACCTTCCCCGCGGCTATCCTTCAGCCTCCTTTCTATTCATTGAAGCAGACAAGAAGTGAAAACCTCGGCGGTATCGGTGCGGTTATCGGTCACGAAATTTCTCACGCGTTCGACAGCAACGGTGCAAAGTGTGACGAAAACGGTAATATAAACAACTGGTGGACCAAGCAGGACAGCAAGAAGTTCCAGAAGAAGATCAATGCAATGATCAAGCAGTTTGACGGCATAGAGCTTCCTTGGGGCAAGGTGAACGGCAAGTTTATCGTAAGCGAGAACATGGCTGATAACGGTGGCGTTGCGGTTACGCTTGCGATCATGGCTAACACCGAGGGCGCATCCTATGAGGAATATTTTGAAAACTGGGCACGCGTTTGGTGCATGAAGGCAAAGCCCGAGTATCTTGCGCTGCTTTTGAACCTTGACGTTCACGGCCCTGCAAGCCTGCGCGCAAATATGCCTCCGAGAAACTTTACCGAGTGGTATGACACCTTCAAGGTAAAGAAGACGGACAAGATGTATATCGCACCCTCAAAGCGCGTTGTTATTTGGTAAGTAAATGGAACAGATCGTAAATTACGATAATCTGCGCAGCTTCGCCTATTCAAACGATAAGCTCATAAAGGGCGAAGTGCGCGGTATCGTGCTTAGATTTTTTGGCTTGGGAACTCAAACCATATTTGACACCGATCCCGGTGATGCTATCGATTTTGCCGAGCAGGGTATAATCTACGTAGCGCCTTACTATAATCCGTGGGCTTGGATGAATAGACAAACCGTCAGGCTGGTGGATAGAATAGTTGAAGTCCTTGTTGAAAAATATAACTTGGGAGAGGGCGTAAGGATAGTTTCAACGGGCTCTTCCATGGGTGGACTTTCGGCTTTGGTGTATTGCGTGTATGCCAAGGTGACTCCTTGCGCTCTTGTGGCAAACTGTCCCGTGTGTGACCTGCCTTATCACTATGGCGAGCGCCCCGATCTTCCGCGTACGCTGTATAGCGCGTTCGGTGAATACGAGTGCAGCCTTGAAGAGGCTTTAAGGAGCGCGTCACCCATACACCTTGTGAACAGGATGCCCAAGATAAGATATAGAATTTTCCATTGTACCGCCGATAAAATGGTGGACTGTGAGATACATTCTCAAAGATTTGTGGACAAAATGGCAAATGCGCATGATATAACGCTGCGCAAGGTGCCTATGAGAGCGCATTGTGAGCTGTCCGCCGAGGCGGCGCTTGAGTATAATCGCGCAATAATCGAAGCGATAGAAGGCTGAATTTAGAGATGAAAAAGAAATTTGACTTAAAAGAAACGTTATTTGACATTCTCGTTGCAATAGTGGCAGGCATTATCGTTGGTACGGCGTACCACTTTTTCCAGAACAGCAACGGCTTTGCGCCGGGTGGAGTTGGCGGTCTTGCGACCATAACGCACCATCTTATCGAGGACAAGGTGAGCTGGTCAGTGCTGATGGTGGCATTCAATTTGCCGATATTCATACTTGTCAGCATCATAGTAAACAAAAAGCTGGGACTTATGCTCAGCATCTATATGGTGGTTCAGTCATTTATTCCAAAGCTTTACGAGGCTTTGGGCGCGCTCCCTTATTGCGAGGCTAACAATGCGAGTGACTTTAACATCGTATTTGCCTGCATCGCTACGGGCGTTATCTCGGGATTTGGATTTTCACTTATGCTGCGCAGATTCGGCGCGAGCGGCGGAACCTACGGTATCTCCGCGCTTATAAAAAGTCGCAAGCCCGATACGAATATCGCATACCTGTCCTTTGTTATGGATGCGGCAGTCGTATTTATTGCATTTTTCGTATACGGAATGAGGATAACTCCCGTTATTTGTACGCTTTTAAACCTGTTTATAGCAAACGTTATCGTGGACGGCGGCTTGCGCGGTGTCAAGGACGGCTATCGCTTTGAGATAATAACCACCGATCCCGACACGTTGGCACACGAGCTTATGGATAAGCTTAAGCACGGCGTAACCGAAATAAGAGTGCACGGAATGTATTCCGACACCGACAGATTTATGCTTGTTTGCATTATCAATAAGCGTCAGGTTGGCGAGATGATGAAGATAATCAGACAGCACCCCGATACCTTTGCCAGCTTCCACAAGGTGAACGAGGTATTCGGAAATTTCAAGCGCAAGGTATAATTAGAAAGAGGATTTAGCCATGAGCGAAACCAAAAGACAAAAAAGACATCTTATTTGCAATGCCCACATAGATCCTATATGGCAGTGGGACTGGCCCGAGGGAGTAAGCGCGGCGCTTTCCACCTTTTATTCCGCGGTAAAGCTTTCAAAGGAATTTGACTTTATCTTTTGTCATAACGAGGTGACGGTATATAAATTCGTTGAGGAGTATGCTCCCGAGCTTTTTGAGGAGATCCGCGAGCTTGTAAAGCAGGGCAAGTGGCACATAATGGGCGGCTGGTATCTCCAGCCCGATGCAAACATGCCCTCAGGTGAGAGCTTTGTCCGTCAGATACGCGAGGGACAAAGATATTTTAAGGAGAAATTCGGAGTTGTGCCCACAACAGCGATAAACTTCGATTCCTTCGGTCACACGGCGGGACTTCCTCAAATAATCAAAAAGTGCGGTCAGGATAGCTATATCTTTATGCGCCCCCATCCGTACCAGTTGACTTTGCCCAAGAATCAGTTTATCTGGCAGGGCGTTGACGGAAGTGAAATAAAGGCGGCGCGTATAATCAACTTTTATAACACTCCTCTCGGTCAGGCGGCTGAGCAGATCAAAAATCGCGCCGAGATCCAGGAGTACGATTCGGGCTTGGTAACGTGGGGCGTTGGTAACCACGGCGGCGGTCCTTCAAGAAAGGACTTGCAGGACATTGAGCGCGAGATCATGCCCGATACCAAGTTTGAATACATACATTCAACGCCCGAGAGATTCTTTGCAACCATATCTCCCGAGGTAACGTTTGATAAATCCTTGCATATTTCCATGCCCGGCTGCTATACCTCTATGCATAGAGTGAAAAGGCTTCACGCCGAGCTTGAATGCGAGCTTTCCATTGCGGAAAAGGCATGTTCCGTGGCGTACGCGCGCGGATTGATGAAGGAATATCCCGAGGAAGAGATAAGAGGCGCGGTACACGACCTGCTTAATGCCGAGTTCCATGACGTGCTTCCCGGAACCAGTGTGCAAAGCGGCGAGGAGGCGGGACTCCGCTATCTCAATCACGGTATGCTGGATGCCGAAAGAGCCAAGGTAAAGGCATATTTTGCCTTGTCGCGCGAGCAAGCTCCTGCGGGAGAGGGAGAATATCCTTTGGTGGTATTCAATCCTCATCCTTATGAATTTTGCGGCAACGTGGAGTGCGAGTTTATGCTTGCGGAGCAAAATCTCGACAAGGAGCATCCCTCGTTCATCACCATAAAGGACAAGGACGGCAACGTCGTACCTTATCAAGTAATCAAGGAGGAGAGCAACCATCCTTCCGATTGGCGAAAGAGAGTAATATTTGAGGCAAAGTGCGCGCCTATGGACCTTACCCGTTACAGTGCGTACGTAAGCTTCCTTGACAGTCCTTATCCTAAGAGAGTAGAAGAGTTTGTCTTTGACGACGGCAGACGTCACGTTGAGGTTGACGAGAAAACGGGCTTGCTCAAGTCGTATAAGATAGACGGCGTTGAGTATCTCGGCGATGGCTTTGGACTTTACAGCTTCTCCGACGATGCCGATCCTTGGGGAATGAGTCCCGAGCATCAGAAGGGCTTTAACACCGATGGCAGAGCCTTCAGGCTCATGGAAAAGCCCTCGGGCGTATTTGAGAGCATGAAGAGCGTGCAGGTAACCGAAAACGGAGATATATGCCTTTGCATTGAGGCATTCTTTGAGGATGCATGCTCCAAGGCGAGAATTGCATACAAGATATATAAGAATACCGACGACGTTGATATAGACGTGAATTTGTATCTCGGCGACATCAACAAAATGATAAAGCTCCGTCTTCCCGTTGCTGTGGATGGAGAGCTTATCGGACAAACGGCATTTGGCACCGTTCCGCTGTTTACGGACGGACGCGAGAACGTATCGCACCGCTTTGTCGCGCTTGACGGCGGCGAGCGTTGTGTAGCGCTCATGAACCGCAACGTGTACGGAAGCCATTATGAGAACGGATCGCTTTATATGTCGCTTGTGAGAGGAGTAAGCTATTGCGCGCATTGGGGCGGCGAGCAGCTGATACCCACCGATAAGTTTACAAAGAAGGTGGATCAGGGCGAAAACAACTATTCCTTCCGTCTTACCGTATGTAAGCGCGAGTCGTTGGAGCGCAAAACGGCGGAATTCGTTCAAAAGCCCTATGCGCAGAACATTTTCCCCGTGCCTGCGGACGTTAGCGACAAGAAGGCGTTTGACTTCCGTCTCGGCGACGAGGTAGTAACTCTTGCGGCGCTCAAAAAGATGGACAATACGCACAATACCTTCGTTTTCCGCCTGCTCAATAACACGGCGGGTAAGGTTGACACCTATCTTGAGGTCAACGGAAGGAGAATTGATCTGTCCTTCGGCAAATACGAGGTAAAAACCGTAATTTGCGAGAACGGAGAGCTTAACGAGAGCTACGAGCTGTTGATATAACCGATACGCGAAAGGAGAGTCATTATGAAGCACGAGGCTTTGGAAAAAAGGCTTAGAAAAAAGAGAATTATCAGAAGAAGCGTTGAGCTTGGCTTGGCTGTCTTGTTTGCGGTATTGTTTTTCGTAAGCTTTTGGTTGTTTGAATCAACGGCAGAGGTGGTTGAACACCAAATTGCTCCCGGTTTTACACACAAGGAGACCGTGTACAATTACGACTACGTTACGTTTATAACGCTTGGCATCATCGGGGCTTTTGCCTGTGGCGGCATCCTGTTAGATGACTTTCTCATTTGCAGATTTGCAACGGTTGAGGTCGACGGCTACTACGTAACGGTGTATCGCGGAATGTTCGCGCGCGAGGTGTACGTGGACGGAGAATTGTCGCGCAGCATTTTCATGGAGCCCGGATATTTCGTGGAAATTGTACTTTCAAACGGCACGCGCGTAAGCATTGCATTCGGACGCACGTGGTACGATTGGTGTCATATGTCGTTCTCAAACGGAAGACCGGCGATCGAATTGTAACAATGAAAAGAACGTTGATAGAAAAAATAGAAGCTCCGCTGACAAGGGAGCTTGAACGCTTTGTTTCGGGCGCGCGGATATTTGACAGCTCCTGCTCGCCCGAGGCTCGCGTGTATTTTATAGACCGCGACGGCGGTTATTATCTCAAGCTCGCGGCGGCGGGCAGCCTTGAGGCAGAGAATAAGATGACGCGCTATTTTCACTCCAAGGGCCTTGGTGCCGAGGTGCTTGATTACACCACGCTTGAAGGACGCGACGTTTTGTTGACCTCTCGCATTGTGGGCGAGGATTGCACGCATGCGCAGTATCTTGAAGATCCCAAGCGACTTAGCGAGCTGACGGGCACAAAGCTGCGCGAGCTTCACGAGCTTTCGGCACACGATTGTCCCGTCAAGGATCTGATGGGCGGCTACGTCAAGAGAGCCGAGGACAATTATTTCTCGGGCAACTATGACAAGTCCCATTTTCCCGATAGCTTCGGCTATGAGTCGGGCGAGGCGGCATATAAGGCGCTTTGCCGCGGCAAGGCGGCACTTGTAAACGAGGTGCTTTTGCACGGAGATTACTGCCTGCCCAATATAATGCTGGACGATTGGCGCTTTTCGGGCTTTATCGACGTTGGCGGCGGCGGTATCGGCGACCGACACGTTGATCTTTTCTGGGGCGCGTGGACCTTGTTGTTCAATCTTGGTACGGACGAATATCGAGAGAGATTTTTTGATGCTTACGGACGCGATAAGGTGGACGAGCAAAAAATAAAGACTGCCGCGGCGTTGGCAGTTTTGGAGGCATGTTAAATGAGCAAGACCAACAATAGGATATATCTTTTTGATTTTGATGGCACACTCGTTGATTCCATGCCGGCGTATGCCGCACTTATGCTTCGCATATTGGACGAAAACGGCATAAAATACCAAAGCGATATAATTAAAACGATTACACCGCTTGGATTTCGCAAGACCGCGGAATATTTCAAGGGAATGGGCGTAGAGCTTAGTGTGGACGAGATGGTGGATACGATGAACCGATATGCCATCGAGGAATACACGTACAACATACCCGCAAAAGATGGAGTTGAAGCAACGCTCCTGAAAATGAAGCAAAAGGGATATAGCCTGAACGTGTTAACGGCAAGCCCGCATTTAACGCTTGATCCCTGTCTTAAAAGGCTTGGACTTTGGGAGATGTTTGACAATATTTGGTCTTGTGACGATTTTAATACCACAAAGTCGGACCCTGAGATATACAAAATGGCGGCAGAGCGCATAGGAGTCGGCGTTGAGCAAATAATTTTCGTCGACGACAACGTAAACGCGGTCAAAACCGCAAAGGATGCGGGAATGACGGCAGTTGGCATATATGACGAGTCAAGTGCAGAGTATAAGGAGCAATTTTTATCGGTAAGCGATGCTTACGTAAATACCTTCTCCGAGCTTCTCGGGCTTTCGGCAGGAAAAAAGGATAAAAACCGCCGCGCAAGCATCGGCGAAGCGGTGGGCGAGTTTGCTATTGAGGTAGTGCTCGGTATAGGCTTTCCGCTTGTCGGATATGGAATTTTGAAGCTTTTGGGTGTGGATGAATCCATGCTTGATATGGATCCCGACCTTTTGGGATTGATCGGCATAATAGCATTCGTCTCGGTTGGCTCGGCAGTCTTTTATATAGCCCACGCGGTGAGAAAAAACAAAAAGAATAAGCGAGAAGAGTAAGGCTTTATAACCCTTGACACAAAAGCAAAATTGCTTTATAATAAAAACGTAAAACAGAGTCGGCTCGTGTCGGCGGAACGGAGAAATTATGTACAGAATAGGAATTGACCTTGGCGGAACCAATATCGCGGCGGCGATAGTTAGTCAGGATTTCAAGATAATAAAGAAAAAGCACGTGCCTACCGGCGCGCACAGAGAAGCCTCTCTTATAATGGACGACATGGCAAAGCTTTGCCGCGACGTTTGCGACGAGGCGGGAATATCATTTTCCGACATTGAGGCTATCGGCATTGCATCTCCCGGTGTTGCCAATCATGATGACGGAGTCGTTGAATACTCCTGCAACCTTCCTTTCAGAAAGTTTCCCATTTGTGCCGAGCTTTCGGCGCGTCTCGGAATTGAAAACGTTCACGTTGAAAACGATGCGAACGCTGCCGCTTGGGGCGAGGCTGTTGCAGGTGCCGCAAAGGGAACTCGCGATTCCGTTATGATAACGCTTGGAACGGGCGTTGGCGGCGGTGTTATTATCGGGGGCAAGGTTTTCTCGGGCTTTAACTATGCGGGCACCGAGCTTGGACACATTGTTATAGAGGTCAACGGCAAGCCCTGCGGATGCGGAAGACGCGGCTGCTGGGAGGCTTACAGCTCGGCAACGGGACTTGTTAATATGACAAAGGAAAAGATAGCCGAGTGTGAGGCAAGCGGCAGAGCAACGCTTATGACCGAGCTTGTAAACAAGCACGGTAAGGTCAACGGACGCATCGCCTTTGAGGCTCAAAGAGCAGGTGACGCGGCGGCGCAGGAGGTCATTGATACATATAGCCTCTATCTTGCAAGCGGACTTACCAGCATGATAAACATTTTCCAGCCCGAGGTTTTGTCCATCGGCGGCGGCATATCGGGTGAGGGCGACGAGCTTATTAAGCTTGTTATTGACACTATTCACAAGGAGCAGTACGGCTCGGGATTTGTTGAGCCCACCAAGGTGGTTATTGCAAAGCTCGGTAACGACGCGGGTATAATCGGCGCGGCATTCCTTGGAATCTAAGCTGTAATTTCAGAGGTTTTATATGATAAAGGCAACGAAAAAGGATACGGGCAACCTTGTATATATGCGACTTATGAAGCATAGCTGTCCTATGTGCGGAGAGCAGCTCAAGGTCGTGAGAATGACCAAGGTCGTAAAGGCGAAATCCCGCGAGGCGGCAAATTTTGATTTTAGTGCCTGCGACCTGTCTCTTGGCGACAAGGTAAAGTTCGTGTGGTATGAATTCAAGTGCAAGTCCTGCGACCTGCATTTTACCGAGCGTCAGATGAAGGCGGCGGAAAAAACGCAGAAAAAAGAGCAAAAGCGCTCGGCGCGCATCGCGGCAAAGCGCGATAGAGCAGAGAAGCGCGCGGCGAAAAAAGAGCAATAAGAAAAATCGGTTCAACAAGAGTTGAACCGATTTTTTTGTTTATTTTCCTTCCTTGAGATGCTTTTTTATAGCTTCAAACGACTCTTCACTTATGCAATGCTCAATTTTGCAGGCGTCCGCGTCGGCGGTTTGCTCCGAGACTCCGAGACCTGCTAAAAATTCAGTTAAAAGCTTGTGGCGCTCGTACATGGTGTTGGCGATCTCCGCGCCCTGTTCGGTCAACGTAATATGACCGAGAGCATCAATTTCAATAAGCCTTTTGTCGCGCAATATCTTCATGGCGCGGCTTACGGAGGGCTTTGAGTATCCCATATATTCACCTACGTCGATAGCGCGCACGTTTTTGCCGCCGATTGACAAAATGCGTATCGTTTCAAGATACATCTCGCCCGATTCCTGAATACTCATATGGATACCTCCTTGTAGCTTGTATCAATATTATACCACGTTTGAACATAAAATGCAAGAGAAGTTGAACATTTAACAATGCGTTATATTTTTTCAAAATGGCTATTGACAAGTCACCTCTATTTATGTTATAATGTGCAAGTGCAATAATTGGAGGCATATCGAAGCGGTCATAACGAGGCGGTCTTGAAAACCGTTTGGGGGCAACCCCACGGGGGTTCGAATCCCTCTGCCTCCGCCAAAAAAGCACACTACCGCCACAGGGCGGTAGTGTGCTTTTTTTACGAAGCGTTGGCCTTGAGAAGTCACACAACTCAAATTCTTTGAATTTGAGTTAAAGGTTCAGAATCCCTCTGCCTCCGCCACAGGGCGGTAGTGTGCTTTTTTTACGAAGCGTTGGTCAAATATATTAACCCAAACGTTGATTTTATAAGAGGTAAGCTTATGAATCTTAAACAATTCAAATACGTACTTGTTTTGTCGCAGGAGGGCTCGTTTTCCGCCGCTGCGGAGGTGTTGAATATTTCGCAGCCGTCACTGTCGCAGTACGTCAAAAAGATTGAAAACGAAATAGGAATGCCCTTGTTTGACAGAACGGGTGGCTACGTGCATCTCACCGATGCGGGCCGCGCGTACATTGAGGCAGGACGCAAGATACTTGATGCCGAGCATCGCATGCAGGCGAGATTCAACGACATACGCGAGAACAAAAGGGGAACGCTTACCGTTGGTACGTCGCCCTTCAGAAGCGTATCGACCATGCCGCGCGTTGCCGCCGCCTTCAAGCAAAAGCATCCCGGCGTTTGCCTTGTGATAAGAGAGGACGACACCGCGTCGCTTATGGAGGCGCTGGAGCACGGAGAGTGCGACCTTTGTCTTACGATGCTCCCGGTGGACGAGCAGAGCTTTACTTATGAAAAGCTTTATGATGAGGAGATAGTTCTGGCGGTTCCTGCATCATATCCCGAGCTTGATGCGGAAGAGAGTGCGGGCCGCAGTTATCCCGCCATAGATATAAAGAAGATAGACGGACAGAGCTTTGTTTTTATCACCGAGACCCAGTATATGCAAAGAATTCTTGATGGGCTTTGCAAAAAGTACGGTATTAGCTTGCATACGAGCGTTTCGGTAAAGAGCCTTGAGGCGCAGATAGAAATGGTTAAGGCGGGGCTCGGAATGGCGCTTGTTTCAAGCGGAATGCAGGGCTTTTGCAGAGAGGATGAGGTTAGATTCTATTCATTCAAGCAGAAGCTGCCGAAGAGGGAAGTGGTGGCAGTTTGGCGCAGCGACTCTCAGCCCACACAACTTGAACGCGAGCTGGTTGACGTTATCAAGAGCACGGCTCTCAAAGAAAAATAAAATTTTTTAAAAAGCTATTGACAAACCATAAAGTACGTGATATAATGTCACGTGTCAAGAAAAGAAAACGAAATGTTTTCTTTTTTTGAGCAAAAGTTATAACCAAATGATTATAAGAGTCATAATCTAAAAACAAAACGGAGGAAACCGAAATGCCATCAGCATTTATTTATCTCGGCATACTTTTGGCTGTAACGATAATATGGTTTATGATCCTGAAAAGACCTGTCTACGAGGCAATTCTTCTCAGCTTGATAATCCTGCTTACCGTAACGGGCAACTGGGGTAACGTTGGCGTGTATATCAACGATGCGCTCTCAACGTCGCTTCTTTATTCAATGACAGCGTTTGTTGCCATGTCCATCATTTTAACAAAAACCAAGATCATCGATAGTTGTGTTGCTATCATCCTTTCCTTGCTTGGACGAATTCCCGGCGGCGCAGGATACGTTGCGGTTATCGCATCTGCGTTTATGGGCGCGTTGTCCGGCTCGGGTCCCGGAAACGTTATGGCAACGGGATCTATCACCATTCCCGCAATGAAGAAGTCGGGATTTCCCGCCCATCTTGCAGCTAACATAGAGAGCAACGCGAGCTATATGGGTAACATGATCCCTCCTTCTTCTAACATAATCGCTGCTTTGGGCGCGTTTACGGCATTGTATCCCCATTCCGGTATGTCTGAGGGACAGTTCTGGATAGTGCTTTGGGGAATTGCTCTTTGGTTCATTCTTCAGAGAGTGCTTATGGTATTTGGCTTCTGCAAATATTATAAGGTAAAGCCCATGGCAAAGGAGGATCTTCCCAGTTTCCGCGAGACCTTGAAGACGGGCTGGCAGGGACTTTTGCTCCCCGTGATAATTCTTTTGCCCTTCGTGCTTGACTCTTTCTTCAAGGAGACATTCTTTACAGATCGTCTTGGCGCAACCGGTGCGGGATACCTTTCAAAGTCGCTGCTTATCTTTATCCCCGGTATCGCGGCAATTTTCTCCTGCCTTATCGCAAAGGATAAGAAGGTAGTAACTCCTCACAATCTCGCGAAAATGTTTGCGGACGGCGTTAAGTCCATAGCACCCGCTATCGGCGTATGCCTTATAGGTTACGTTATCGGCGCGTTGTTTGCTGACCTCAATGTTTCTGAGGAACTCTATGCGTTTATTGCAAGCATAAACTTAGGAAAATTCGGACTCGTGCTGTTTATTTGCGTATTCACTTGTATACTCGGCATGGTAATACCCGGCTCTTCACTCGTTGTAATGTTCGGTCCCATGTTCATCACGTCTTTGGCATCGGTTGGAGTAAACCCCGTGCTCGCTGCGGCAATGCTTCCTTGCATCTGCGGAGTTATGTGCGGAATCACACCTCCTCTGGGACTTGGAATGTATGCGGGCATGACCATTGCGGAATCCGACTTCAGCAAGACCTTCAAGAACAATCTCTGGTGGGTTGGCGCTCAGTTTGTAATGCAGGTGCTGGTGCTTATGGGCTGGCTCCCGATACTCGGACTTTAAGGAGGTAGAATGATATGAAAAACATATTGAAGAAGATCTCCGAGGTCTGCAAAAAGATTTCCAAGGTCTGCAAAATGATATTCGGATACGGCGTAATGATCTCATTGCTTGCCGGCGGACTTACGTTTTTCGGTTACGTTGCGGCGCTGATCATCGGCGGCGACGTTGGAGCAGAGATGTGCAAGATCATATACAAGGACATAATTCCCGTTATAATCTACATCTCAACGTCAATGATACTGTTAGGCCTTGTGTCTATGTATCTTGCGGGCGAGTATGCGCTCACCTCTGACA
>JBGVJM010000177.1:0-9261 GCA_045129415.1 Eubacteriales bacterium | reverse complement strand
ACGGTGAGGGCAATGTTCTTACCGTTTACGGTACATACAATCAAGACGGTACTGTAAGATATGACGGACTTGACGTTAAGCCTGTTGCAGGTGACGTTGTAACCGTTTACGGTATAGTTGGTCAGTACAACGGTACTCCTCAGGTTAAGAACGGTTGGATCGTAGATCACGTTCCCGGCGAGGCTGACACCGACACCGAGACTGACACTGATACCGATACTGATACCAATACCGAGACTGAGCCTAAGGGTGAGCCCACCGAGACCGAGCCTAAGAATGAGCCCACCGAGACTGAGCCTAAGAATGAGCCCACCGAGACTGAGCCTAAGGGTGAGCCCACCGAGACTGAGCCTAAGGGTGAGCCTGAAGAGGTTGAAAAGATAGTTCTCCAGCAGGGTAACAAATATATTACCGGTCAGCACTATTACTATGAAGGCAAGACTACCAAGTGGGAGCTTGCGCTTACCGAAAACAAGGCAGATGCTCTTGCTATGGAGGTTATTGATAACGGTGACGGTACTGTAAGCTTCAAGGCAGGCAATATGTATCTTATGTCTGATGGAACTCACGTTCAATTCGTTGATACTCAAAGCGATAACACCAAGTTTGTGCTCGAGGATGCAGAAGGCGGTAAGTATATTAAGTGCGCTGTAGCTAACTATAATGGCAATCCCCAGTACCTCGAAGTATACTCAGGATACCTTACCGTATACGGCATGAAGGAAGATTCTGACAAGACAATTTTCGTTTTCACTCTTGCTGATGCAACCGGTGCAAACGGAACAATTTCCGGTCTCACCTCCGGCAGCACAACTCCCAGCGAGCCTTCTAACCCTGTAGTTCCCGACGATTCCGAGAGTGATATGGGTGACGGCCAAACCAAGGTTACTGTAAGTATTGCTGACTATGCTGCTGCAAACTCATGGGCAAATTCCACTCTTTACGCTGACCTCACACTTAGCGAGAGCATCTCTGTAAAGTCGGAAGGCACACCCGTTGGTTCTTGGGGAAGAAATACAGGTAAATACTATTCCTCAAACGGCGGCTCTTGGAGAATTTACCAAAATGAAAATCCCACAGTAACAATTGAAGCTGCTGCGGGTAAGACAATAGTTTCTGTAAAGATTACTTATGCTGCTGCAAATGGCGGTTACATCGTCGTTAACGCAACTGCTGTGGGAAGCGACCAAGTTGTTACTGTTAACGCTAATTCCTGGTCCTTCTCCGTTACTAGTGATACTGCTACAAACGGAAACGTTCAGATTACTGCTATTGAAATCATTTATCAGTAATTCTTAACCGGCTATAATAAATTAATTACCTCCGCGGCATAGCCGCGGAGGTTTTTCTTTAAAAGCTATTGCAAAAATTGTGGTTTTATAGTATAATTAGTAGGAAATTTGTTAAATGAAATCAAGGACGGTTAAAATGAAGCTAAGGCTCAGACTTCTTACCTTTTTACTCGCAATTTTGCTTTGTATAAGCGCGTTTTCCTCATGTAATAACATCATTGAGACTGAGACCACCGATACAAGTGTTTCAAAGGAGCAAACACAAGACACTCAATCATCCGAGCAAACAACTCTTGAAGAAACTGTGTCCGAAACTGAGACTGAAACGGAGACCGAGCACGAGTGCTCGGCGGAATCGGACCCTTATGAAAACGTTTCCAAGGACGAGTTTTACGAAAACTATACTCCTGCTTGCTGCTATCAAAATTCGGTTTACCGAACCGAGCATAAATTTATGTCGGGTTCCCTTTCGGTTCCCGATCAAGCACCTACCATCTCGGAATATCAGCCTGAGATTGACGGCTTGCTCGTGCGCAATAACGAGCCGTATTACTTTGACGAAAATACCTACGTTGTTGTCGATGCTTATGGCAATGAGGTGCTCAGAGTGTACCGTGGAGGCGCATATATTACGCTGGAGGAGGTTGCGGCTTACGTCTATGCATTCGGTAACGTTCCCGCAAACTACGTCTCAGGAAAGAATATGAAGCCCACAAGCAGTGCATGGGGCATCTATCTTAGATTGAATCACTCAAAGTTCTCGGGAAGCACATCAAAATATCCTTATGAGCCCGAGCTTCCCAATATAAGCGGTTGCGGCGGAGATTTCCAATACTATGAAATAGATATCGGAACTACGGGAACCGATTGCGATCCTCACTACACGGCAAGAATCTACAATGACGGTCAAAGGATCACTCGCGGTGCGGCAAGAATCGTTTATGCGAGATTTGACAAAAATGGAGACAGTATTATTGATCCAAACGAAAAATACGTTTTCTATACGTACAACCACTACAATGATTTTCAGGAGTACTTGAATTACTTCGGCGGTTGGGGTAAAATGTTCGGAAACGTCACGGGGGGAGGCACTATTTCAAGTAAAAAGGACTATAATCCTACACCTTATGTTGATGTTTATATGGGAAGCCTCAAGCAAGCGCCCGCACCGTCAAGCGTTGAAATCGTTTTCTACCCTTGGATCGACAAAAAAGCTTTTGAATATTCCTTCGCAGCATAAAAATATGGCGTGTCCATGCGGACACGCCATGTTTTTATTTTTTCAAATTTTTGAGTAGCTCGTATGCGGGATAGTTGTTCTTTGAGGACGTTAAGGGAGTTATCGATATATATCCGTTCGCAATCGCGTGAATATCCTCGGTAATATCGTCACCCTCATATACAACAGGCTCTCCCGTTTGCAGATAAACACCGTCGCCGAGATGCACAAACTCATCGCTATAATATGCACCGCCCTGAAGGGTTATCGCGATTCCTCGGCTTTCGCAAATAGGAAAGTTTACGTTAAGAAGGTCGGTATTATCAAGCATCCTGTTTTCAACGATGAAATTATATGCACTATCGATCTCTCTGAGGGCAAATTCAAAGGTTGTGAAATCGGTTGAAAAGGCAATTCCCTTCATATTAAGACGAGAAGCCTCACATATAGCGCCAACCGTTCCTGAATACGATATATCATCACCGAGATTATAGCCCTTATTGATTCCCGAGAATACTATATCATACTCTTTGTGCAATCCGAGAACTGCAAATCTGACACAATCCGCGGGGGTAGACGTCATTGAATACACCTCGCAGCCCTCAACAAGATCTATCTTCTTAACGGTTGGATGGTTTCTGAAATCAATAGCCTGGCTCTTTCCGCTTTGCTCCTCCGCAGGTACAACGACTGTTACCTCTCCATACCGCTTTGCCCATTCAATAAATGCAGGCAAAACCGAGGATTCGATACCGTCATCATTGGTTATAAGTATTCTCATATCCAGCCCTCATTGTTTTCTTTAAAGTTTTTGAGCAATTCATCGGCATCGGCGATCAAAGCCTTCATTTCCTTTTTGTTCATAACGGTTGAACCCGCCGCGCAGGCATGTCCACCGCCACGGTATTTCTCGGCAAGCTCGTTGATTGTAAGGAAACGCGAGCGAAGTCTTACTCTTATGCTTCCGTCGGCATTATCGATAAATGCAAGCCAGATAAGACTTCCCTTTATTGAATCCATATATGAAACGACCGCACTTGCTTGCTCCTGACTCATGCCGAACTTCTCGCGCATCTTAGTATCAACGTGCAAATATGCAACACCGTTTTCTGTAAATTTGATCTTACCGTATATATAGCTCTTGAATTTAAGCTCCTCAACGGGATCCATATACAAATTTGCGTAAATTATATCGGTATCAATACCCGCGTCCAGCAAAATGCCTGCAAGTCGCATTGTCTCACCCGAAACGTCACGGTAACGGAATCGTCCCGAGTCGGTAACCATACCCGTATATAAATAAGTTGCCGCTTGCTTGGTCAAGACAAGCTCGTCCTTGAACGTCTCGTAAAACTTGGTTATCATTTCGCACGTTGAGGACCTTTCCTCCTCAACCCAAAAGATATCTCCGTAAGGAGCAATGTCAATGTGATGATCTATCTTCATTACTTCACGGCAAAGCGCGTACTTTTGGTTTGAAATACGCGAGGTGTTACCCGTGTCAAGAACCAATGCAAGCGCATCGGAATAGAAATCATCCTCTACCTGCTCGTCTTCTTTTCCAAGAAAGGCAACGTATTCGGAATAATCGCAATTTATAAGACGAATGTCTTTTTGGGGAAAAGATGTTCTCAGTATCTCTCTAAGTCCCATTGTAGAACCGACAGCATCACCGTCAGGACGCTTGTGGCGGAAAATTATTATTTTGTTATACTCCTTGATCTTATCAAGGATGCTTTTCATTACATCAAAATTCATACGTACCCTCCGTAACACTTACAAGGTCATTCAAGAGGCTCATTGCCTCAGTTTTATCCTTAAGGGTTGCACCACTCGCCTTAAGATGGCCGCCACCGCCGTATTTTTTGGCTATAACGTTGATATTGTGCATGCTGGAGCGAATCTCGCACAGCACTCCTTCATCCGTTTCTGTAAAGTTTACCCATGCCTCAACGCCTTTAATCTCTCCCATAACGTTGACCATTCCGCGAGAGATGGTAAAGTTATCAACTCCGTAGCCCTGCGCTTCCTGTTTGTCAGTGTAGATATAGGCTACCTTTTTATTTTCGGTAAGCTCGATTTTAAGAACAAAGCGAGCGCGGAGCTTTATAAACGAGAAATCATCCGAATAAAGATTTCTGTATATGTCGGCGGTGTTGAAGTCCTGCTCCATAAGCTTTGCGGCGAGCATGAAGGTCTGCGAAGTTGTTGAATCATAGCGGAAGCGTCCCGAATCGGTTATCATTCCCGTGTACAAGGACTTTGAAGCCATGGAGTTGAATTTCCAGCCGCATTCCATACCCAAAGCAGTTATAAGACCGCAGCAGCTTTCGTATGAAGTATCGGTTACCTCAACGTCAGCGATCTCCTCGCAAAAAATATGATGGTCAAGCCTTGCGGATCTATGAGCAATGGTATATCTATCGTCGGATATCAGTGCCTTAGCGGATGTGTCAAGGACAATGGCAAGCGCATCCTTATATTCGCTGTCATTTACCTCGTCCATAACGGAATCGTCCATAAAAGCATATCTTCCGGCGGCATCTCCAACGCAAAGTATGCGCTTTTGAGGATAATTTTCCTTCAAAAGATGCTTTAATCCGATTTGTGAGCCCATAGCATCTCCGTCAGGGTTCTTGTGTCTGTGTATTATTATCGTGTCATGATCTTCGATCAAATTTTTAATTTCTTCAAACATTTCTTTTACCTTTACAACTGTAATTTTACAAAACAAAAACGCACCATAAAGATGCGTTTTGCCGAGAGGTTGGTCAAGCCTCCTGCTCTTCCTCAACCTCTGCCTGAATGATTATGGTATCAACCTCGCCGTCACCGGTGGTGTCAAGCATGACCGCATCAGCCTCGCCGTCACCGTCAAGGTCAACTGCACCGATTACCTTTCTCGCCTTGAGAAGCTTTTCGCCCCAAAGCTTGTAAACAACAGCCAACGCAGCAGCTGCGGCAACAACCGAGCCAACAACTATAAATATAACCTTCAAGGGAGACGTTTTCTTTTTAACAAATACTATTTCGGGAAATTTCATTACATTTACCTCCATAAAGCAATTCAAAATATTACAACATAATTATATCACCTTTTACAAGAAATTTTGTTAATATCCTGTAAACTATGAAAACATTTTATTGATAAACTGCTCTTGATCCGCCTATAAATTTAGGTCTTGTGTAGGCGCACACAAGGTTCGCATGTCCAATTCTCTTCACGGACACTCTAAGCGGAACTGCAACGTCACGCAGATGCATGCCTATCAAGGTGTCTCCGATATCAATTCCCACATGAGCTTTAATATGCTCCACCACAACGGGATTCTTCATACTCTCGTAAGCAACGGTTGCAAAGGAACCTCCAGCCTTGGGCTGAGGAACGACCGAAACAACGTCGTATCCGTATTTTTCGGCACATTCGCGCTCAATTACAAGGGCGCGGTTTAAGTGCTCACAACACTGCGCCGCCATGAATATTCCACGCTCCTCAAGCTCGGGATAAATTATCTCAAACAAAGCCTTTGCGGTATCATAGCTTGAGCCCTTGCCGATATGAGAGCCTATAACCTCGGACGAAGAACAGCCGACGACTAAAATATCGCCTCTTTTAACCTTAACGTGAGTGAATATTTCGGTCAGACAATCGTATATTCCGCGCTGAGCATCACAGATAAGCTCATTATCAGCAATGGCATCCGCACCTCTATAAATATTTTCCATGCTGCCTCCTATCACCATTTGTCACTGCCGTCTTCCGGAATTACTTCCTTTACCGCGGTTATCGCGCATTCTATCATGTCATCCGTGGGCTCGAGAACGGTTACGTGCTGAAGCCATACACCCGGTGCGGAAATGATCTTTGTCAGCAAATTATCGTATCTACCCGCTATCTTGATGAGCTCATATCCAATGCCAACAATGATGGGAAGCAATGCAAGCTTTATCAAAACACGAATTATAGTATACGGAATTTCAAATCCGAATATTAGATAAAACAACGGATCTATAAAGAAGGATACGAATATTCCGACGAGGAGCATGAGAATAAGAAAGCTCGTTCCGCATCTGGGGTGAAATCTTTTTTGATTTCTTACGTTCTCAACGGTAAGCTCAAGTCCGTTCTCGTAGCAAAAAATAGTTTTATGCTCGGCGCCGTGGAACATAAACGTTCTTTTGATGTCCTTCATAAGCGAAACGGCAGCCATATATCCTACAAGTATTCCAATTTTCAAAATACCTTCAAACACCGATTTGACGAGTGAAGACAATGCAGGATTACCTTCAAATTTCAACGCGGGAAATACCCAAGTCAAAAGCCCGTAAATATAGGACGGCACAATTATGAAAAGAAGAACCGAGAAACAAATACCGAGTAAAACGCTGAAGAACATTACAACGTTCATCATCGATGACTTCTTTTCGGGAGCTTTGGCAGTCTCCTGATTTTGCTCACGGTTGATTTCTTGAGCTCTTAGTGCCTCAAGCTCTTCCCTAACGGTAGTTCCGTTTTGCTTGGCTGCCTTTTTTGCCTTTTTTTCAAGCTCGTACTCCTTTTCGGCATCATCAAGTCCCGAGATCTCGGCTGAACGCATAAGACACTTTGTTCCCATAGTCATAGCGTCAATATAGTTAAATACGCCGCGAACGATGGGAAGCTTGAAGAACTTTGCGCGGTTTTTGGTCTCGGTCGGAAATTTTTCCACTACGATTTCACCCGAAGTGTTACGTACCGCCATAGCCGTGGTCTTAGGACCGCGCATCATTATTCCCTCCATCAAAGCCTGACCGCCGATAGAGGTTTTTTTGCAGCAGTTATTCTTGCTTTTATCTGACATTATATTTGTCCTTTCACATTAGGATAATAATCATTTATACTAGAGAATTATACCCCAAATATATTAACTCCGTATGAATATATGAAAAAAGGCCCACAAGTGTGGACCTTTTATTGCTAAAACCGATTGAAAATTACATTTCGGCCTTGTGCTTTGCAACGATATTGTTAATTCTCTTCGCGGGATCAAGAAGCTCGCTGATAGTCGCATCGTGATTTAGAGTATCAATAATGTATGCGACGTATTTACACATGTTAACGTTTACGTGCCAAGGCTTTTCAATAAGACTGGGGCGACGGTAAACGAGGTTGGTAGTAAATATCTTTGAGATAGTTCCCTCTTCATATGCTTTATCAAATTTATCAAAGCCATCTGTAAAGAGACCGAAGGTTGCAAATGCGAATATTCTTCTTGCTCCGCGGTCCTTGAGCTGCTTACAAACGTCAAGCATGGACTCACCCGAGGATATCATATCGTCAACAACGATTGCATCCTTGTTTGTAAGGTCCTGTCCGAGATACTCGTGTGCCTCAATAGGATTCTTACCGTTAATTACGACCGAGTAGTTGCGGCGCTTGTAGAACATACCGATGTTGATTCCAAGAACCGAGGAATAGTACATACATCTTCCCATAGCGCCCTCGTCGGGAGAGATCATCATAAGATTTTCTTTATCTATAACGATATCGGGAACATTCTTTATAAGTGCTTTTATCATTTGATACGAAGGACGTACGTTATCAAATCCGGAAAGCGGGATAGCGTTGCAAACTCTGGGGTCGTGTGCATCAAAGGTTATAATATTGGTAACACCCATAGCGACGAGCTCCTGGAGCATTATAGCGCAGTCCAAGGACTCTCTTGTGGATCTCTTATGCTGTCTACCCTCATAAAGCATAGGCATTATAACAGTTATTCTGCGTGCCTTACCCGCGATTGCGGATATGACTCTCTTAAGATCCGCGAAATGATCGTCAGGACTCATAGGAACTGTCTGACCGTACATACGGTAGGTTACGCCATAATTAAATACGTCACAAATGATGTATACGTCCTGGCCGCGCATTGATTGGTGGATAAGGCCCTTACCTTCACCCGTGCCAAATCTAGGGCAAATTGCCTCGGCAAGATAAGTGTCCTCGCTTGTATGTCTACGCCACTCTTTAAGATAGTTGTCAACCTGCTGTGAAAACTCCTCGCAGCCCTTCATGCCAATCACACTGAGCTCTGCATACTGTGCATCCTTCATTTTAAGTCCTCCGCTTATAATAACATTAACCAACAAAAGGCAAACTCAAAATATTGCCTATTATAAATTATATCACACCATTTAACAAATAGTATGAATATTTTGTTAACATGCAAGCATTTACAAATATTTTAAATCAGCGATTTAGATAGACACGATTCACTATTTTTCTCCATAAACATACAATGTAATAAGGCGCTACGCCCTGTGGCGCTAAGATTTTACTTATACGGAGTGTTAAATGGACACAAAATATATATTTACTATTCTTTGCGGTGATAAACGCCAGCTCGAGATGGCTCGCTTACTCTTAGAACGAGGTCATAGAGTAAGGCTCTATGGTGTGGAAGATGCACATAACCTGAATGGAGCTTCCATATACACTAACTGGAAAAATGCAGTTGAAGGCTGTGATGTCATATTACTTCCCTTACCCGTCACAAGAGATGGAGAAACAATTAATATAAGCTCAAGCCTTGATATTTCCCCGATCTACCTTAACGAATTATATGCAATCGCGTGTAAAAGCAAATGCGGATTTATTTTAGGCGGAATCTTGCCTTCGGATATCGAAAATAAATGTGATGAAAAGATAAAAATTATCGATTATTATAAGGATGAGCTTTTGCAAAGGAAGAATGCAATTCCGAGTGCCGAGGG
>JBGVJM010000176.1:0-2504 GCA_045129415.1 Eubacteriales bacterium | reverse complement strand
TTAATGATAGCTATGCAACACACCGACACTACCGTTCAAAATATGCCGGTGCTTGTCCTTGGATACGGCCGTATCGCGGCTTATCTTTCAAAAATCCTCTATTGTCTTGGGGCTGACGTAACAGTTGCGGCACGAAGCGTTGAGGCTATTAAATCGGCAAAAGATAACGGATATAACACGGTGACTCTCGGAAGCGATGAAATGGCATTGACCGAATCCTTCGACAAAGCCAAAGTCGTCTTCAATACCATCCCCAGCGTTATATTTACACGAAATATGATCGATAATTTGAATTCAAAACCATTGTATATTGAAATCGCTTCCAATAAAGGTGGAATAGACATGTCGGCTGCGAGAAATAAGGGTATCGAGGTTATTTGTGCGCCATCAATACCCGCAAAATATTCTCCCGTAACTGCCGGAAGATATATTTTTGAAACAATTACGGAAATTCTGGCAAAGCGAGGTTTAGAGATATGATAGGATATGCATTTTGCGGTTCCTTTTGTACGTTTAAGGATTCGTTTGAAGCTCTTTCTCTTGTAAAAAGCAAATACCTTGATATTGTTCCGATAATGAGCTTTAACGCGTATAATACTGATACGCGCTTTGGTACAAGTCAAGAATGGATACAAAAGATTGAAACTTTGTGCCAAAACAAGATCATTAATACGATAGTTGATGCCGAGCCGTTGGGACCTGCGCGTCCCTTGGATGCTCTGATCATTGCACCGTGTACTGGAAACACACTTGCAAAAATTGCTAACGGCATAACCGATACTCCCGTTTGCATGGCGGCAAAGGCTCACCTAAGACAAGACAGGCCTTTAATAATTGCCCTTGCATCTAATGACGCTATGTCCGCAAATCTCGCCAATATAGCAAAGCTTCTCACTCGAAAAGGTGTATATTTTGTTCCCTTGCGCCAGGATGAGCCGGTAAAAAAACCTCATTCACTTGTGTGCGATTTCGGTTTATTACCCGATACACTTGAAAAGGCGCTGAAGGGCGAGCAGATCCGCAAATTATTCTTATAATAAAATTTAAAGAGACGAAAAAATCGTCTCTTTTTTTATTAAACGTATTGATTTTATGCATGATATATGGTAAAATATCGTTGTACAAAAGAATAACACAGTTCATTTCAATTTTTGAATTGTCGGGTACGCTGCAAGACGGCGTACTCGGGGATAAGGAAACTGCGGTGAGAATCCGCGGCAACAGCCATTACCGTATCTGAGCTCAGGCTCACAAGTCGGAATGCTTATCGTTCTGTGCCGATAAAGGTCTCTTGGGCAAATGAGGAGAATTCGGTATTAGGTAGCTTAGAGCAGAGGCTACCTTTGCCTTTTTGCGCCTCATGAAGGGCGCTTTTATTTTATCCTTTTTACATAACAAAAAGAAAGGATCTTATTCAAATGAAAAGAAAGTTACTATCAATTTTATCATTATTCCTCGTAGTCGCTTCAATTACCCTGCTCGTTGCCTGCGATAACTCTGAAAATGAGGAAACCACCGCTTCTAACAGCTCTCAAAATACGGAAGGGGTAGAGGCAACGGGAATTTGGAGTGGAGCAACCTACCTTAAGGACACAACGCTCGGTACCGGTAAAGAAACAATTCAAGTTGAAATTGAAGCCGAAGGCCGAAAAATCACGCTCACTATCAATACCGACAAGCAAACTCTCGGCGAAGCTATGTATGAGCTTTCACTTATTAATGATGCATCGTTCTTTGATACAGTTATCGGAATGAAAGCGGACTGGAACAAGGATCAGGCTTATTGGGCTTTTTACGATGGAGAAACCTTTATGATGGTCGGCATCAATGAAGCTCCTGTAAACAAAACTGCAAATTATCGCCTAGTTTACACTAAATGATCACGCGAAACGATAAGTGGAAGATAAAAATCATTGAGATATGTGTATTCTCAATGCTTGGTGCTTTAATGTTTTGCTCAAAGATAGTCATGGAGATATTGCCAAATATTCATCTGCTCGGAATGTTTGTAATGACCTTCACCATCGTTTTTCGTGCGAAAGCGCTGATACCGATCTATATTTACGTATTTCTAAATGGATTATATGCCGGATTCAATCTATGGTGGATACCTTATCTCTATATTTGGACAGTCCTTTGGGCGATAACGATGCTTTTGCCGAAAAATATGCCTCGATGGTTAGCGGCTTTGGTTTATCCCGCAGTTTGTGGCATGCACGGTTTGTTATACGGTATACTCTATGCACCCGCTGAAGCAATTTTGTTCCACCTCAACTTTGAGCAAATGTTAGCCTGGATCGCCTCCGGAATTTTGTTCGACGCAATTCATGCGGTCAGCAACGTGTTTATGGGAATGCTCGTTTTACCGCTTTCTCAATTGATTACTCGGTTGAGCAAGCAAATTGGGCTTACAAATCAATAAAAATGTTTTCATCAAAAAGGGAGTGCAATGCACTCCCTAAAGTTTTATTCATGTATCCAGAAACGGTCATAATAAGTGCTTC
>JBGVJM010000175.1:0-8556 GCA_045129415.1 Eubacteriales bacterium | reverse complement strand
ACCGCAAAGCCCTGTTCGGGCTCAAATAAAAAGTAATATATCTCCTCGGCAATGCACTCGTGAGGCATGTTGTCCTCGTCGTGCTTATGGGGAGGAAATCCTGCCCAGTTGCCCTCGGTGCAGTAGGATTCACCAACCGTGAGTATCTTTGCGTTGGTGGTGCCGTCTATAATAAAGCTGGTCTCTCTTTCGTAAGGAATCTTGCCGAGCAGCTTGAGTGGTACGCGGTCGGCGCGCAAAAGCTGGGGCATTGTATCCTCATTAACAGGCGTTGCGCAAACGGCGATCTTGATTTTATCTATCGCCTCTATCTCGCAGGTCTGGTTTTTACCAAGATAAAAGCTCTCGGCACGTCTGTTTTCAAATACGGTCTGACGGTTACCAACGTTTTGCCAAAGCTCACCTGCAGTCTTGACGTTGCAGTGACCTTCAAGCATGATAAACGCGGTCTCCATACCGTTTGTATTATACTCCAAGCATTCGCCGCCGTCAAGCTCTATGATGCCGAACTCAAGCTTTTTGAGAGTACATTCTCCTATTTTGCAAAGTGGAGTATAACCCTTTGCCGATTTATATGATTTTTTATAGTTCATAACCGTTCTCCTTCAAAAAAGATGCAACACTTTCAAAATTGGGAGCGCTTTGACGCGCGCCCACTCCCGTGCATTTGATAGCCGAGGTCGCGCTTGCGAAAATACAACATTTGTAAAAGTCGTAGCCGCGAGTAAGTCCTGCGGCAAACGCACCGTGAAATACGTCGCCCGAGCCGTTTGAATCTACTACGGTGACGGGGAATACGGGATAGCTCATAGCCTTGTTGCCGTCGTATATTATGCCGCCCTTTTTGCCCTGTGTTATTACAACAACGCGAGGCGAATACGTTTCAAACAGGGCGCGTGCCGCATCCTCGGCACATTCTTTACCCGTGTGCCCAAGCGCAAATTCTTCGCTTGGGATCATAATGTCGGTAAGCGCGAGCAGCTGTTCAACTCCCGCATAAAGTCCGCCGCAGTCGTAAAGCACCACTGTACCGTTTTGGCGCGCTATCTTTGCCGCCTCAACTGCCGCTGCAAGCTCGTTTCCGTCCACCATAAGTATATCGGCGTCGGCGATGGCCTTTTTCTTGGCATTGTCAAGCGCGAGCGCAGGCAAATTGCCGCGGTCAAAAACGCAGGTGCGCGTTGCCGTGTCACGACACAGCCAAAGCACAGAGGCAAAGGAGCGATATCCGCTTTCAACGTCACAGAATGCAGTGTCAACACCGTATTTTTCAAAATCCCGTTTCAGAAAAGCTCCCGCGCTGTCGTCCGACAAAACGCCGACGTAAGCCGTGTCAGCACCGAGCTTGGACGCGGCGACAAGACCCGTTGCCACGGGTCCGCCACCTGCACACGTAGAGCTGTCGGCGCGATTTTTTGTGTCCTCTTTAGGATAGGTGGACACGTTATAGAGCGTATCGAACACACAAGCGCCGATTCCAACAATTTTAGCCATGTCTTTAAGCCTTTCCGTCTGCTCCGCAAAGACGAATCTTGTCAAGCGCGAGCTGCTTTATTCTTTCAATAGGGTGTTTCATAAAGAGGTCGATAGCAAGACTTCTGTTGGGGTCCGCAAGTGTTTCTGCGGTGCCCTCCGCAAAGGTACAGCAGATATCGGTTCCTATGTTCATCTTGCGCACGCCTGCGGCTATCGCCGCCTTGACCTGCTCGTCGGGAATGCCCGAGCCGCCGTGAAGAACTAGAGGAATTCCGCCCGTTGCCTCGCGAATAGCCTTCACACGCTCGATATCAAGCTTGGGGGGCTTTTTGTAGTGACCGTGTGCATTGCCGATGAGAACGGCAAGACAGCAAACACCTGTGCGGCGAACGAAATCCGCTGCCTCCTCGGGAGAGGTGAATTCGTCCATAGCATCATCGTTAACGCTTCCGATGTGACCTATCTCGCCTTCAACGCCAATGTCAATGGCACTACAAACTTCAACGATGTGCTTTGTAAGCTCAACGTTTTGCTCAAAGGGAAGAGTTGAACCGTCTATCATGATGCCGCTGGCTCCCATTTTGAGAGAGCGCATGACCTCAACCTCGCCGGGACCGTGGTCGAGGTGGAAGCAAACGGGAACGGTCGCCTTTGCCGCCGCCGCAATAATGCAGGGGGCAACGTAATAGCCGACCTCTTGGTTTATTAGTCGGGGATAGATCTGAATGATAACGGGAGCGCGCGCCTCCTCGGCTGCCTTTACCACGCCCATTACCGTTTCGGTGTTGTATACGTTGAATGCGGGAATGCAGTAATTACCTGCCTCCGCCATTCCTATAACTGTTTGAAGATTAACTAACATATCTATTGACCTCTCAGCTAAGTATCAAGTCCTCGATAGAAAGGATCTCAACGTCATTTTGCTCAACGCTCTTGAGAGCCGTGTATTCGGAAACGCTTGCCGTTACGATAGCGGTCTTGCCGACGCTCTTTGCATTGAATATTCTTCTTTCGGCAACGAGCTTTATTACCTTGGGCATATACTGTGCCATAAGAATATTGCCCGCCCAAACGGTTGCGGCGCGGTTCAGGAGCATTTCGTCAAGATTTGCGTATGCCGATATGACCTCGCGTGCCTCCTCGGTCTCTTCAAGGTCGCGGGAAAGCTCGTAGGGATCCTGATAAACAACCGTTCGGTCGCTTTTTTGCGCCTTGAGCGCACCGCTTCTTACAAGCTGTGCAAGAAAGGAGGTGAAGGTAAGAGCGCTGCATTCAAGCTCAATGCCGTATTCGCCAAAGGTCTGCTTTGCGGTCTTTGCGTCCGTGGGATCGTAGAATACAACTGTCTTGTAGCCGTTCATCATAGCGGCTGCCGCCTTCATTTGCTCGCGCGTTTCCTCGGCTGCGCCGATAAGGAAATCAAGCTGCGCACCCGATGCGGGCTCGTCCAAAAGAACGGTGAAGTCAACGCCTGCACTCTCAAGCACGGCAATCGCCTTCTTTGCCTCGGTGCACGCCATGTATCTTGCATCAGTGCCGAGATAGAGAAGCGTGTCAGTGGGAGCGGAGTGGGCCTTTATCGCCTCTGCAAGTGTGGGGCAAAGCTCTGTCTTTCCGTAAGCGTTGCCGCATTCAAGGCAGTTTTCAACCAATGTATTTATGTATTCGGGAAGCTTGCCGTCAAGGGCAGCCTGAAGTCTTACTTCTTTGGTGAACATAACGGGATTCCAACCCGTGATGCAATCACGAACGCAACCGCCGCAAAGCGCGCACTCGTAAATGTTGTCCATTATCTCTTCAAGCTCAATAGCTCCTCTGTTTACAAGGGAAATACCCAGAGCGCGTGCACGGGGAGTGCTTCTCTCATGGCCGGTAGCGGTACCGATAGGGCAGATATGGTGACACATCCAGCAAAAACGGCAGGATTCAACGTGTTGCTTTGATTTTTCAGACATTATCATGATAGCTACCTCCGATTAAAGTCCCAGCTTAAAGGGATTCATAATTCCGTTGGGGTCGAGCTGCTTTTTAAGCCCCTCAAACACCTGCATTGCGGGACCGTACTGCTCCTTCATCAAGCGACCGAGCTTGATGCCAACTCCGTGGTGATCGTTAACTACGCCGCCGTGTTCAAGCGCCGCACGCACGCCGCAGGTCCAGATAGCCTGATGCAAGCGGAGCGCTTCAACGGGATCCTGGGGAACGTCCTTGTCGTCAACTATAAAGCGGTCGTATACCATAGCGCCCCACTCGTACCAGTGCGAGAAGTGCGCGATAAATTTAGCCTGCGGGAAGTTGGTCTCAATGGCATTCTTCATTGCCCAATAGATCTCCTCGATCTTACCGTAGGGCGCGATAGTGTCCATAGTACCGAACATCTGAGGGATATCCATCATGTGACCGGGGTAGAAGAAGGTTATCTTTTCCTTCCACCATTTTTCGCCGTACTCACTGCCGAGGTCTTCTGCGCCGTACTTTTTGAAGGTGTCGAGAAGTATCTTTTCCTCAACGTCAACCATTTCGCGGCAGCCCTCGATAGCAACGTTCATGAATGCGCCCTTGCGCTCAACTCCAACTATCTTCTTGATAAGAGAGCCTGTCTCTGCCTCGTCGTAAAGACGCATAACGGAGGGCTTGAACTTTTGGAGAAGCTCGCGGCTCGCCTCAAATGCGGCGTGCATGTCTTGGAAGAGGAATCCGCGGAAGCGGCGTTCCTCGGGCTGATCGAATATGCGGATCTGTGCCTTGGTAATGATACCCAACGTACCCTCGGAGCCGATAAATATCTGATTAAGATCGGGGCCTGCGGCATGCTTGGGCGCGGGCGAGGTGTAGATGATGTCTCCGTTGGGGAGAACGACCTCCATCTGAAGCACCATGTCGTCTATTTTACCGTACTTGGTAGAGCAAACGCCGATACCTCTGTGTGCCAAAAATCCGCCAACGGTGGAGGAGGTGAGGGAGGAGGGATAGTGCATAGTAGCCTTGCCAACCTCGTTTGCTGCCCACTCCACGTGCTTATAGATAGCACCCGTGCCGCACTCTATATACATGGCATCGGTGTTTACCTCATATATTTTGTTCATTCTCTTTGTGTCGAGCAAAATACCTCCGCAAACGGGGAGAGCACCGCCCTGCGTTCCGCCGCCCGCACCCCAGGTGGTCAAGGGGAGCTTGTAGTAGTTGGCGATCTTAACTACCTTTGAGACTTCGGTTGCGTCCTTGGGGCAAACGATAAAGTCTGCCTCGGGCATGCGACAGCCGCGGTCCGCCCACATGCGGGACAGCCAGTAGTAGTCCACGCTGTGTGTGACCTTGTCTATTTGTCTTACGGAGCAGTTGTCAACGCCAACGGCGTCCTCAAGCTCCGTGAGTATCATAGAAAACAAAAACTCGTTCATTTGAATCTGCATGAGAATTTACCTCACTTCATTTTTATTATATGGCAACAAGCCATTACAAAGGCATTTTAACATTTATTTGCCATTGTTTCAAGATGTTTTGAAAATTATTTTTGAAATATTGACAAATTTGCTATCCTGTGGTACAATAAATGAAAATAATTTTCATAAAGGAGTGTCTGATGGAAACCGTAATACACAAAATACGCTTTTCACTTGACAAGATGGGTCCCGCTGAAAAAAGAATAGCCGACTATCTTTTATCACACACCGACGAGATAACGGGGCTTTCCATAACCGAGCTTGCAGAGAGATGCGAATGCGGAGATGCAACAGTGGTGCGCTTTTCGCGTAGGCTGGGCTTTGAGGGCTATCAGGAGTTAAAGATACGTCTTGCGGGAGAGCTGAGCTCCACCTCGGCAATAAACGCCGAGATAAACAAAGGGGACGACTGTCTTGACATCTTTTCGAAGCGCATAAACGATATAATAAATTCGCTGAAAAACACCGAGTCAGTGCTGGACAGAGAATCGCTCGACCGCGCAGCAGAGGCTATATTGAATTCGGATAGGATCGTTATTTTCGGTCTTGGAAACTCAGCGGCGATAGCGCAGGATGCGGCACACAAATTCTTGCGCTTGGGACTTTCGGCACAAAGCTGCTGTGACAATCACATGCAGGCTATCATGGCGTCTCACCTGAAGCGCGGAAGCGTGGCGATAGGCATATCGCACTCGGGTGCGTCCAAGGATATAGTTGAGGCATTGAGCCTTTGCAAAATATGCGGAGCTACTACGATATGCGTTACAAATTACGGCAATGCGCCCATAGTTGAAGCCAGCGATATCGCTTTGTTTACAAAGGCGGATGAGACCAAGCATTCCATACTTGCAATGAGCTCTCGCATAGCTCAGCTTACCATATTTGACAGCATCTATACTTATATCGTGCTTAACGCCGACAAGACGTCAAGACAGGCTATATATAATACCGAATTTGCACTGAAAAACAAAAAATATTAAAAAGATCCCTGCGGCGCACAGCGCCGCAGGGTGATCTTTGTATAGTGTATAGGATCAAATTTTGAGTTTTCCGCTGTCAAGCATTTCAACGATTGCCGCTATTGCGTGGTCGTTATTTCTGACCGTTATGTGATCGGCAACTCTTTTCGCCTCGTCAACTGCATTTTTAACGGCAAAGCCGACACCCGCCGAGCTTATCATGGAAACGTCGTTGTTGTAGTCGCCAACCGCGATGGTCTTGGAGCGATCGATACCCAAAAGCGAGGCTAATTTTACAAGGGCCGTGCCTTTGGAAACGCCCTTTGGCAAAATTTCATAGAGCGTATATTCGGAACGAATAAAATCGTATTTATCCGCAAGATTGTGATTTGCCAACAGCTCGGAAAGCTCGTTTATGCGATTACCGTTGTCGTGCGCGAAAAGCACCTTCAAAACAGGCTCGTTGACCTCGGTATAATGAGGGCGAAGATCGGGAAGGCCGAACGCGTGAAAGGGATACATTGCAGGGCAGTCTTTGTTGAAATATACTGCCTTTTCGGTGTTTAACTGAATGCCAACGTCGGGTAATTTTTCGTCAACTGAGCGTACAAGCTCCAAAAAATCATTATCAAGAGAGGCATTCCACAAAAACGCGTTGCTTTTGTGATCGTATATGCCGCCGCCGTTCACACAGCCGTATGGCGCGTTGGGCTTAATGATCTCGCACATTTGCCCTGACGTTTGGGGAACTCGTCCCGTTATAAACGTGAAAAGGCCGCCCTCGCTTTTGAAATATTCAATGGCATCGAGATTTTCGCGTGACACCTCTTTTTTGTCGTTGTAGAGCGTGCCGTCAAGGTCGGTGCAAAAAAGAATTCCGTCAAACTTTTTCATTTTGTTCTCCAAGTGTGTCGGTTGACATGTCATTTCTTTTACGGTTTCTGATAAGACCTATAATTGAGGACGAGAGTATCGCCGTTTCAAATACTATGCCGCCAACCGAGAAGGCGAGAACGTTATATATAAGGAAAAGAGGAGATTTGATAAAGTTGAGCTTTCTCGTTGTCTGCGGATTTGAGAGGGAAAGAGAAATGGCGTTTACGCCGCCGCCTATCATGAGCAAAAGAGAGCGCCAGCCCTCAAAGTTGGGAATGCCTGCGAGCACCGTGACGACTGCAAAAATAATGGGAATGATGATATTGCGGGTGTTCATTCGGTCGCGTATCCAATATACTATGCACATAACCGTGCCTACAATGTTGATAAAAAGTGCATCGTTTGCGCCAATCAAAAGATAGTGCAGGGTAAAGCAAACGGAGGTTGCGATGAGAAAGCAAAGAATGCCTCCGGGCTTTTTCATTTGCATTGAGATGAATCCCGTTATAACCGCGATTATACTTAAAGCTTGTCCTATGACATATCCGGATTCGCCAAACATAAAAAATGCTCCTTGAAATAATTGATTTGTAAAAAGTGATTTATTCGGCCTTGTCGAGTGTCGCCGCATCCTTGCGAGCTCTGATCAGGGCTATTCCGGAGGAGACCATAACCAAAATTTCGCAAAGAATGCCGCCTATGGAGAACATTAGCACGTTGTAGATAAGGCAAAGAGGCGCCTTGATGAAATTGATCTTTTTAATGGTAATCGCGTTCGAGAGGGAAAGGTTGTAGGCGTTAACTCCCAATCCAGCGATAACAAATATGGATTTCCAGTCTACCCATGTCAAAATTCCCGCAAGCACCAAAAGGCACACAAAGATGATGGGAATGATTTTTCCTTGACTTCCGCGCTTGTTTCTAAAATAATAGATAATGCACATGGCGGTTGTCAGTACGTTGAGGGCAAAGCCCGAGATCGCGCCGATAAAGAGGTAATGTGCGGCAAAAAGAGCGCCTGTTATAACCAAACAAATAAGAATTCCGCGCGACGTTTTTGCCTGAAATGAGATAAATGCCATTATCACGGCTATTATTCCTATAATTTGACCTATGAAACTTCCAACCTCACCAAACATTTGTCTACCTCGTTTGTAATTTTATATTTACTGATACATTATAGCACAAAAAAGAGTTTTTGGCATGTTTTTTATAAAAAACTAAAAAAATCTCCTCGCTTTCGCGAGGGGGGATAAGAAAACATCGTGTTTTGGGGAACGACGGTATTCTGAACCTTGTTTTGCGCAAAGGTTTAATTTGCTCTAAGAGTTTAGGGCGCAAAACGATCGCAACAAGTTGCGAGGGGGTTCTCATCGTGATACTCGATCTAAAAAACAAAAGAGAGGAACAAGTCCTCTCTTTTGTTTTTTGGCTGGGGTGCAGGGATTCGAACCCCGGAAATGTCAGAGTCAGAGTCTGATGCCTTACCGCTTGGCGACACCCCAATATTTTCAACGGTCTACATTATAGCAAAGTTTTGTTCCGTTGTCAATACCTATTTTCAACTTTTTTGAAAAAATTATTCAGTTTTTTCTCAAAACGACTTTTTTCGCCTTTACTTTTGCCCGATTTTATGGTACAATACAATTTGTCAAAATCTTCTACCCGTGGCACAGCTGGATAGCGCGTCAGACTCCGACTCTGAAGGTCAACGGTTCGAATCCGTTCGGGTAGGCCAAAGAAAAGGACGGGGCTTGTCTCCGTCCTTTTCTTTGCTCTACTTGGAATGGTACAGAGAACGT
>JBGVJM010000174.1:0-4493 GCA_045129415.1 Eubacteriales bacterium | reverse complement strand
AATCATCAATATTTATTTGATCTTTTGTCATACGTAACTATTGGCGCGCGCTCGGTTGAGAATCAGCAGCACAGGCTTGTTGCAAGCGGAGTTGATATTCCCGTCGGAATGAAAAATCCCACAAGCGGCGACGTTTCGGTGCTTATGAACTCAATTACCGCTGCTCAGCATGCGCATATGTTTTTGTATCGCGGTTGGGAGGTAAAGTCAAGCGGAAATCCGACGGCGCACGCGATTTTGCGCGGTTACGTCAATCGAGAGGGCGAAAACGTTGCCAATTATCACCGCGAGGATATTGAGCGTATTTTGGCGGAATACAAGGCACGCGGACTTGAAAATCCCGCGCTTATCATTGATTGCAACCATTCAAATTCAGGCAAAAAATATAAGGAGCAAACAAGGATAGCACGCGAGGTGCTTGATATGTGCCATGACAGTCCCGATATAGCCGGAATATTCAAGGGCTTTATGATCGAAAGCTATATTGAAGAGGGATGTCAAAGAATTGGCGACGGAATTTACGGAAAGTCCATAACCGACCCATGCCTTGGCTGGAAGGATACCGAGGACTTTATTTACTACATGGCAAAAAGACTTTAAGACCAAAAAAGAGGATAGGAGGTGCTTTTGTGAGACTGATATTCATTATCGCGATAAATTTCATATCTCTGCTTTATTACGTGCCCAAAATGGCATATATGGCAAAGCACCCCGAAAAGTATCCGATAGAGAAAAGATATGCCTTTGCGCAAAAGCTTTTACAAAGGCTAAAAAAGCACGGACGCATTGAAACCGAGGTCGCGGGACTCGAAAATCTGCCCGAAAGCGGTGGATATATGATGTTCTCCAACCATCAGGGACAATACGATGCGCTTGGTATAATTTCTTCTCACACACGGCCTTGCTCCATGCTTATCGATGAGCGAAGATATAAGATAATTCTTATGAAGCAGGCGATAGATATGCTGGAGGGTGTCAGCATTGACAAGGAAAGCACACACTCGCAGATCGAGGCACTGAGAGCTATCGCTGAGGCGGTCAAGGGCGGCAGACCTTATCTCGTTTTTCCCGAAGGCATATACTATAAGGGACAGGGTAACAATACAAACGAATTCAAGCGCGGCTGCTTCCTTGCGGCAATGAAGGCGAAATGTCCGATCGTGCCCGTGACCGTGGTGGATTCATATAAGGTTTTTGAGAGAAATTCGCTCAGGCGAGTAAAAAGCAAGGTGGTTTTCCACGAGCCGATACCGTATGAGAAATATAAGGATATGAAGGCGCAACAGATCGCCGACACGGTGCGCGCGATAATTGACGCCGAGCTTGAAAAATATAGAGATTAAGAGGTGAAAATTTGCTTCACCTCTTAATTTTTTTTGCAAAAAAGTATTCCCAAATGAACGGTTTTTTGATATAATAGTATAAGTGAGTGAAAAAGGGGGGAGAGCATGACTTATTCCGAGGCGCGAGACGCCCTGAAGGCTGCGGGTATTGAAAATTTTGATATCGAAGCGCGAATTCTTGAAGAAGAGCTTGGTGACAAGCTTGAGGCTGCCATCAAGAAAAGATGCTCGGGCTATCCCTTACAGTACATAATCGGAAAATGGTGGCTCGCGAGATGCGAATTTTTCGTGGACGAGAGCTGTCTTGTTCCGCGCCCCGACACCGAGACTGTTATAGAGCAAGCGGTAAAGCTTTTGCCGCGTGATGCTGTCTTTGCCGATCTTTGCACGGGTAGCGGTTGTATCGCCATATCGGTGCTTGATATGCGCCCCGATACGAGAGCGGATGCATACGAGCTTTATCCCGAAACGCTTGATATGGCAAGAAAAAACGCCGCGCACAACGGAGTTGACCAAAGGTTTTGCGGTATTTTGGGCGACGTTACCGACAAGAGCTTGCTCGGCGACAAAAAATATGCCGCGATAATCTCGAATCCGCCTTATATCAGACATGACGTTGTCCCAACTCTTTCGCGCGAGGTGAGCTTTGAGCCTACGTCGGCGCTTGACGGCGGTGTTGACGGACTTGATTTTTACCGCGCCATCGTGTCAAATTTTGCAGCAAATCTTGACGATGGCGGCAAATTTATCTTTGAGATCGGCTTCGATCAGGCCGAGGACTTGAAAAATATTGCCAAAGAGCGCGGATTTTGTTGCCGTATCGTGCGCGACCTTGGCGGAAACGACCGCGTGGCGGTGCTTTGGCGCGAATAATTTTGATTTTAATTTCTTGGAGAACAATATGAGAATTCTTGTTTTGGCGGGCGGCTATTCGCCCGAAAGAGACGTTTCGCTGACAAGCGGAAGTCTTATAGCAAACGCGCTTGTGGACGAGGGCTTTGAGGTGTGCTTAGCCGACGTATATCTCGGCTTTGAGCTTGGCGGACTTGACGCTAAAAGCTGTTTCAATAATGAAAAGAAGCCCGTTTATAAGGTTGAAAAAGCCATTCCCGACCTTGCCGCACTCAAGGAGCAAAGCGGAAACGGCGATGCGCTTATCGGACGCGGAATAATCGAGCTTTGCCGCGCGGCGGACGTTGTATTTTTGGCGCTTCACGGTGCGATGGGTGAAAACGGACAGCTTCAGGCAACGCTTGACAATTACGGCATACAATACACTGGCTCGGGCTACGTAGGCAGTCTGCTTGCTATGGACAAGGACATTTCCAAGAAAATGTTCGTTGGCGCGGGTGTAAATACGCCCGAATGGCTGTATTACGACTGCGGCAGTGACTGCAACGTGGACGAGATAGAGCAAAAAATCGGCTATCCTTGTGTTGTTAAGCCCTGCTCGTGCGGCTCCAGCGTTGGAATTTCCATAGTTGATAACAGAGAAGAGCTTTGTCGCGCGCTTGAGCTTGCCGCGGACTACGAGGATAAGATCTTAGTCGAGCGCAAGATAGAGGGAAGAGAGCTGACCGTTGGAATTCTTGACGGCGAGGTGCTTCCCGTGATCGAGATAATTCCCACCGAGGGCTTTTACGATTATACCAACAAGTATCAGGCTGGCAAGACCTTGGAGATATGTCCTGCCGAGATCGACGAGAGCATAAGGGCGGCGGCGGAGGCGCAAACGCGACTTGCATTTGACGCGCTTCGTCTTTCGGGCTATTCGCGCTTTGACTTTATCGTGGATAAGGACGGCAAGCCCTGGTGTCTTGAGGCAAACACGCTGCCCGGAATGACTCCCACAAGCCTGCTTCCTCAAATGGCGGCGGCAAGAGGCATGGGTTACGGCGCACTTTGCCGAAAAATAGTCGAATTGGCAACAAAAAAGTGAAAATAGCACAAAAAAGTGAGCAATGATTCAGCGTTGCTCGCTTTTTTATGTGCAAAAACGCTGTATTCATAGCATGTTAAAACAAAATAACCAAAAATTCGATATGCATACAGGTATATTTGTTTAATAAGTGGAATATGCAATTTTTAGTAAAATTTCTTGCAAATTCTAAATTTTTATGATATCATTATAATGAAGGCAATTTTATTTTTTACAAGGAGTGAAAAAATGAAAGAGAACTACGTAAGCGCGCAAATCGAATTCATTTTACTCGATGATTGCGACGTAATCACAATGTCAGGTCCCATAGGCGGAGACCCGATCACAGGCGGCGGTCCCATAGGCGGCGGCGGATACGACCCCAGCGGATGGACCTAAGTACCCTAAGCATATCTCAAAAAAGGAAAGGTGAAAGAAAAGATGAAAAAGTTTAGTTTGTTAAAGCTCATTTCCCTGATTTTCATTTGTGCTATGCTTATGAGCGCAGTTGCGATCACGGCATTTGCCGAGGGTGAGCAGGAGACTACTCCTACTGTAAAAATCGTATCTAAGAACATTTATTTCGGCGACGATATTCAGCTTATGTTTGCTGTTGACGCTCCCGAGGGTGCACACGTTTCGGCAACCGTAGACGGTGAGTCCATCGGCATTGAGCGCTTTGAGGTAGAGGGTATGAGCTACCCCGTATGGAAGACCACAAGCGGTTGGGCAGCGCAGAACATCAATACCGTTGTAACCGTTACCGTTGAGTATGACGGAGTGAAGGACGTATTGACCTATAGCGTTCTTGAGTACCTTCACGAGCGTATCGCAAAGCTCAATGGCGAGGGCAATCTTGACGTTGAGGTCAGCGAGGGCGCAGGCTACACCAAGCGCGACCAGCTTGATATGTACAATGCACTTCTTGATTATGCAAAGGCGGCTGACAAGGTCGTTAATGCAGGCCACACCAACGATCTTGAAAACTACTTTGAGGTCAAGGTTATAGACGGTACTATTGACGGATACAAGAGCTGGGGCGTTTACAAGCTTGGAAGCTATCCTTTTGCTGACATTGCAACCACTCTTGACTATAATCCCAACACCCACGTTGTTGTATGGAGCTACACATGGTCGGGCGGCACGGAAACCGGCTTGACTACTGACGAGATCAAGGATGTTGAGGTTACGGGTGACCTTGTAATCACCGCAACTCTTAAGGAATACGTATG
>JBGVJM010000173.1:0-6426 GCA_045129415.1 Eubacteriales bacterium | reverse complement strand
ATACTCGCAAAGGCGGTCAACTGCCTTGACTTGCAAAACGGAAATCCTTGCGGTAAGTGCGAGGCTTGCCGATCCATTGAGTCGGGCGCGACAACTGACGTAATTGAGATGGACGCCGCATCAAACAACGGCGTTGATAACATAAGAGATATTCGCGAGGAGGTCGTTTATTCGCCTTCAAGCCTTAAATACCGCGTTTACATCGTGGACGAGGTTCACATGCTTTCCACAAGCGCGTTCAATGCGTTGCTAAAAACGCTTGAAGAACCGCCTATGCACGTTGTATTCATTCTTGCAACAACCGAGATGCACAAGCTCCCCGCAACTATTATTTCGAGATGCCAGAGATTTGACTTCCGCCGAATCTCCACGACCGTACTTAAGGAGCACCTTTTGCGCATAGCGTCAAGAGAGGGCATTGAGATCGATGATGATGCCGCGTTTACTCTTGCAAAGCACGCGCAGGGCGGCATGAGAGATGCAATAAGTCTTTTGGATCTTTGCGCAGGCGGACACAGACGCATCGATGCGGCGCTGGTAGAGGATACCGTAGGCTCAAGCGGCAGAGGCGCGCTTACCGATATGGTTCGTGCGATCGCCGAAAAGGACTACGAGAGCATATTTGCCTTTGTTGACAACGTTGTTCAGTCCTCAAAGGATATAACGGTGTTCTGGCAAGATCTTATCAGTGTTTACAGAGACCTTTTGGTCGTAAAGACGTCCAAAAATGCGTCGGCTTATCTTGACCTTACCGACAGCGAATACGAGAGCCTTTGCTCTCTTGCAACTCTCTTTACAACCGAGAAGCTTTCCTATCATTGCGATATGCTGCGCGAGGCGCTTACGTCAATGATAAAGGCGAACGCTTCAAGACGTATCGTTGCCGAGCTTACTTTGGTGCGTATGTGCGACGAAAGACTGTCGTCGTCCCCCGAGGCAATGCTTTCAAGAATAGCCGCGCTTGAAAACGGGGCTATAACGGTAAGTGATACCGCAAAGCCGGAGAGGCACGCGGCGGAGAATAATGTCCCCAAGGCTGAAAAGCGTCCCGCAAGGCAGCCCAAATCCTTAGACGATGATGATTTCCGCGGAGATGCACCGAGCGAGATAAAGAGAGAATCCGTGTCGGTAAAGCCTTCCGTGACAAGTAAGCCCGAGGCGCAGGCGCCGAGACTTACACCCTTCAAGCAACGCGCAGAGGTCGTTGAGGTGATGGATACCACGCCAAGCATGAGAATGGTATCGTCGCATTTGAAAACGGCAAAGTGGTACGTTGACGATGCAGGACGCATAGTTATGCGCTTTGCAAACGAGACCTCATACGGTCTTGCCAAGCAATTTGGCGGAGACAGGCTTTTTGCCGCCGTTGCCTCCAAGGTGCTTGGAAAGAATATCGGTGCCGGTGACGTTGTGCTTGAATTCAAGGCACAGGCGGCGGCACGCGACGAAATAGACGACATAATCGGCTCAGCCGAAGACTAAACATACAAGGAGAACTAAAATGAGAGCAAATATACCCAAGGGAATGGGCGGAGGTCCCCAGAATATGCAGGCAATGCTTATGAAGGCGCAGAAGATGCAGGAGGATATGGCTGCACTTCAGGAGGAGCTTGACGCCCGTGAATACGAGATAAAGGCAGGCGGCGGTGTCGTTACCGTTAAGATAAACGGTCAAAAGGAGATACTCGCTATCGACATTCAGCCCGAAATAGTTGATCCTGATGACGTTGAGACTCTTTGCGATATACTTACCGCGGCAGTTAACGAGGCTATAAAGCGCGTTGAGAATACAAATGCCGAAGAAATGGGCAAGATAACCCGTGGCATGAATATGCCGGGAATGTTCTGAGATGGCGGAATATATTGAGTCGCTTCAAAGACTTGCCGAGCAATTCGGAAGACTTGAGGGAATAGGAAAGAAAAATGCCATGAAGATGGCCTTTTCCGTTCTTGATATGACCGACGAGGAGGCTGAAGAGTTTGCCCGCGCAATTCTTGATGCAAAGCAAAACATACATCTTTGTCCGATATGCCAAAATATAACCGACAAGGATATTTGTTCCATTTGCGCCGATGCTCAAAGGGATAGGAGCGTGGTTTGCGTCGTTTCAGACCCCCGCGTAGTTATATCCATGGAGAAGGTGAGAGAATACAAGGGGCAGTATCACGTGCTTCACGGTGTTATCTCTCCCATGAACGGCATAACTCCCGATAAGCTCAAGATAAAGGAGCTTCTTGCAAGGATCGGCGAAGGCGAGATAGACGAGGTTATCGTTGCAACCAACCCAACCGTTGAGGGTGAGGCAACGGCTATGTATATAGCAAGACTTTTAAAGCCGCTTGACATCAAGGTGACAAGACTTGCATACGGCGTACCCATGGGCTCCGATTTGGAGTATGCGGACGAGGTGACCTTGTTCCGCGCCATAGAGGGCAGACGCGATTTTTAATTTGAAGGACTTGCGGTGCAAGGTTTTATTTGCACCTTGACAAACGGTGAAATGATTTATAAGAACAAGACATACGATGAAGAGAGAGCGCTGTACGGACTGCGCGACAGTAGAGTAGAGGACTGTGTCTTTGACGGCCCTGCGGACGGTGAATCCGCGCTCAAGGAATGCAAGAATATAGAGGTTGAAGGCTGCTGCTTTAACCTGCGCTATCCGTTCTGGCATGTTGACGACGCAACGATTAATGACGTCACCATGACGGAAAATTGCCGCGCCGCGCTTTGGTACGACAGCGATATCAGAATATGCAAAAGCAAGCTTCACGGCATAAAGGCATTGCGCGAGTGTCACGGTATCACTATTGAGGATTGTGATATAAGCTCCGAGGAATTTTGCTGGAAGGTAAACGGAATATTTATAAAGGACAGCAAGCTTGTGTCCAAGTATCCCTTCTTTGAGTGTTGCGATATGACGGTACAAAATCTTGAGATGAGCGGCAAATATTCCTTTCAGTACGTAGAGAATGCCGAGCTTAGGGATTGTGTATTCAAGACCAAGGACGCGTTTTGGCATGCTAAAAACGTTACCGTTTACGATAGCGTGATTGAAGGAGAATATCTTGCGTGGTATTCCGAAAATTTAAGGCTTGTCAACTGCAAGATAAAGGGCACGCAGCCGTTTTGCTATTGCAAGGGACTCGTGCTTGAAAATTGCACCATGGACGATGCCGACCTTTGCTTTGAAAACAGTGAGGTCGAGGCGGACGTAAAGGGACATATCATAAGCGTAAAAAATCCTATGGACGGCTTTGTAAGAGCCGATTCAATAGGGAAAATAATATGGGATGATGAGCACCGCACTCGCTCGCGCTGTAACGTAACGGCGCTTGCCGATTCGGCGCTTTGGGAGACTGTAAAATGAGAAAAAGAACAATATTGAGAATTATTCTTTTGTCATTGTTGGCGGCTGCTTTGCTGGCTGTTTTCGTAGTGGAATACATAAAATACAGGGAGTCACAAATTCCCGAGCAGGTTCCCGCCGTAACAACGGATGAGAATGGCGAAGAATCCACGCAAGGCGATAGCGAGACCGAAAGCTCGACGGACGGCAAATTTAACTATTCCACCGCCGAAAAGAGCGAGGGACTGGAATATGCTTTGAGTGAGGACGGGGAAAGCTATACCGTTGTCGGAATGGGAAGCTGTACCGATAAATTCGTGGTATTGCCCGAAAGCTACGAGGGTAAGCCCGTAACGGCGATAGGAGACCGTGCCTTTGCGGACGCGGGACTTGATGCGATAGCATTTTCAACTACGATAAAAAGCGTTGGCAACAAAGTGTTTGCGGGACATTCAAGCCTCAAAATATATTTTGACGGTGAAAGCAATGATTGGCTCCGCGGTGTAAAAAAGGATCCGGGCTGGAGGATAGACTGTGATTTCAGCGTCATATATCCTACCGATCCCAGCTGGGAAGTTGATATAACCGGATAAACAAAAAAGGACGAGAATTTCTCGTCCTTTTGTTTTTATTTTTTGAACTCAAATACTACCTTGTCGCCCTCAAGCTTAAGGTATGCGTCAAAGGGCTTACCGGCCTTGGAGATGAAGCCCTTTATCTCGGCACTTCGGCCCTCTGTTAATATCAATCTCGCATTGGAAATGGATATCGGACGCTTGCATATAAAGCTGTTTAAACGGAACTTGCAGCCCTCCTTATAGCCAAGACAGCCGTATCCGTAGCGTCCCTTGACAACGTCCTTGCCGCAAACGGGGCAGGGACCTACAAGGTCTCCGTAAAATCCCGTGTTCGTGTCGGTGTCAATGGGCTCGTCCTTGTTTTCAAATACCTCGGATATTTCCTTGCAGGCAATACCGACCGCATCGGATATTTGCATATCGTTGCGGTATACCTTTTTAAGCGCCTGACCGAGAACGCTGGTCTTGTACTTGTCCATAGAGATGTTCATTTGCATAAGCTGCTCTATAAGATATTCACCGGCGGGGAGAATATAATAAACGTCCTTTTTAAGCTCAATGTAGCCCGACTTGCGCGCGTTGTCTATAATTCCCGTGCGAGTTGCCTCGGTTCCAAGCTCAAGACCTTCAAAAATAGCCTTGTAATCCTCCTCGTCATTTTCGGTCTCCTCGCCCGACTCCGCCGCCTGAGCCGCCTTTTCGGCAAGAGCAGCCTTGTCCTCCTTGAAGGGGTTTTTGAGGTAATTATTAAGCGTTTCTATGGTATAGTGCTTTGGCGGATTTGTTTGCTTTTCAATGGGATTGAAGTTGATGCTGACCTCGTCGCCCTCCTTAAGAGAGGGAAGTATTTTGTCCTTTCTATCCGACTCGTCAAAGCGCAAGAAGCCCTTTTGGAGAATGGAAATTCCCTTAAGCGTAAACTGCTCGTAGCCGCCAACGTCGATGACCATTTCGGTCTTTTCCGCAATACAGTCCTCGGAGCAAAAAACGGCAACGAAACGGCGGAAAACGGTTTGGTAGACCTGCATTTCGCGCTCCGACAGACTCTCCTTCTTGGGAATCTTGTAGGTGGGAGTCAGCGCCGAGTGGCTCTCTATCTTTGAATCGTCAAAAATGCTCTTTTTATCTTTGAACTCAACGGGATAGCCGATATTTTTGATGTTGTAGAGTATTTTCTTTATCTTGTCCTTTTCGTTTGTGGCAAGGTACTCGGAGTTTGTACGGGGATAGGTAAGATAACCCTCCTCGTAAAGCTTTTGAACTATGGCAAGGCTGTCCGCCATGGACATTTTATATTTCTTACCGAGAACGTTTTGAAGCTTTGAAAGAGAATAGAGCTTTCCGGGATTAAGCGTCTCCTTTTTTGTCTTTTTGGAGACCACGTATGCCTTACTTTGATTGTATTTTTGGCAAAGTGCCTCCGCGGCTGCCTTTTTGTTCTTGTCAAATCTCTCACGGCTGACAAGCTCGACCTCCTCGCCGCCAGTTTTTTCCTTGGATACAACGGCAAAGTATACGTCGGGAACAAAGTTGCGGATAGCCATATCTCGGTCGTATATAGCGCGCACGATGGGGACTATAACTCGTCCTACGCGCAAAAGCATTCCTGTTTTCAGCGTGGCGTAGCGCGTGAGGTTAACTCCGTAAAGCCAATCTATATAGGTTCTTGCAAAGCCCTCGTCGGCAAGATTTTGATATTCATCCTCGCCCTTCATTTCGGATAGCGCCTTGGCAACGGTCTCGGGAGTCTGGTCGGGAAGCCACAAGCGCATAAAGGACTTGCCCTCGCGCAATAGCGCGCCCGTATTCATAACGCAAAGACGGATTATTATCTCACCCTCGCGATCCGAGTCTCCCGCGTTGACTATGGTATCAACGTCATCGCGCAAGCACAAATATTTGATAGTTTCAAACTGACGGGCAACGCCGGAGTCCACCTTTTTGTCGGCACCGACCTTTAGCTTGAAGCGAAAGGTCTCGGGAAAGCAGGGAAGGTCGTCAAGCTCCCAGCGCTTGCCCGCATCCTTTCCCGTGTAATCCTCAATATCGCACAAAGAAAAGAGGTGACCGAACGCCCACGTAACAAAATAGCCGTCACCCTCAAAATATCCGTTTCTTTTTTGCAGCTTGACCTTGTCCATCTGTTCAATGCCCTGAACTATGTTTCTGGCAAGGCTTGGCTTTTCCGCAATTATTACCTTCATATCAAGTGTCCTTACGTTTATGTTGCTTTGATTTTATCACAATTTTGCACTTTTGTCAACCGAGATAAGACTATATGCAGACTTAAAAATCTATAATTAATGTAGGAATAAATGCTAATTTCACATAAACCATTGACAAGTCAACATTTTTGGTGTATAATAAGTTGAATAATGGAAAATTTGGCTATTTGAGATATAATATACCTATTGATGAAACATAAGGAGGTTTTTATGAACGATTATGTGATCATAACCGATTCTTCGTGCGATCTTCCCGCGGCTAAGGCGAAAGAG
>JBGVJM010000172.1:0-4706 GCA_045129415.1 Eubacteriales bacterium | reverse complement strand
GTTGCGGTAACGGTAAACGTTATAGCACATAAGGAGATAGGCATAAGGATCAATGTTGAGGACGATAGCCTTGCGGCAGGCGGACTTACCGCGCATGCAAATCCCGCAACGGTTAAGATAGCAGGCAGACCGAGTGCGGTAAGCAGAATAAACGAGTATCTTATATCCTTGACGAATGCCGACGTAAACGTGTCTTATTCTCACGCGCTCAAGGCGCCCAAGGAGTGGACGAATGACGGCGTTTGGATAGAGAATGCCGAAACTCAGATACAGATAACCTTCTCAAGCGACGTGGAAGGCATGGGTTAATGGAAAAATATACTTACATTTTTGACGGCGTGGCGACCTCTTATACCGAGCCTTCCGACACAGCCGTTGAAGCAGTCAGAGGCAAAATGCGACGCGCGGGAATAAACGCGGGCGCATATAAGCTTCGCATATACAAAAAAAGCGTTGATGCAAGACGTAGAGATGACGTCAAGCTGGTGTATTCGGTTTGCGCGGAATCGGACGCGGACAGGTCGTGTGACAGGGCGAAATTTGAACGCCTCGGCGCAAGATGTGTACGTGTTGAGGCTCTTGATATAAAATTTGGCAACGAACCTATGAGAGAGCGTCCTTTGGTCGTTGGAATGGGCCCTGCGGGCATGTTTTGCGCGCTTATTCTTGCCGAAAACGGATACCGTCCCATAATAATTGACCGAGGCGACAGTATAAATGACAGAGTGGCGGCGGTGCAAAGGTTCTACACCACGCATATTCTTGATACTGAGTCAAACATTCAGTTTGGCGCAGGCGGAGCAGGTACCTTTTCGGACGGCAAGCTGCTGACCAGAATAAACGATCCCAAATGCTCTTACGTGCTTGAGACCTTCAGGCGCTTCGGCGCACCCGAGGAGGTAACCGTAAAGGCAAAGCCTCATATCGGCACCGATGTGCTCAGAGGTGTTGTGGATAGCATACTCGGACATATTGAGTCCTTGGGCGGAGAGGTAATATACCGTTGCAAGCTTACCGACGTATGTCAAATGCAAGACGGTCTTATAAAGGCTGTTACGACAAAGGGTGAGTTCGTTTGCTCATCCGTGGTATTAGCGCTCGGACACAGCGCGCGCGATACTTACGGCATGCTGCTTGAACGCGGATTTGACATCATACCCAAGCCCATATCGGTGGGTGTGAGAATAGAACATAAAAGAGCCGATATTGAAAGAGCGCTTTACGGCGAGCTTGCAGGTCACGAGGCACTCGGTGCGGCGGAATACGCGCTGTCGGATACCAAGGGCGAAAGAGGAGTATATACCTTTTGCATGTGTCCCGGAGGCGAGGTCGTTGCGGCGGCAAGCGAGCAGGGCGGCGTGGTGGTTAACGGCATGAGTCACTATGCCCGTAACGGAGAAAATTCAAACTCGGCAGTTGCCGTGTCAATAAGAGTTGAGGACTATGAAAGCGTAAACGGAAGTCTGGCGCTCGGAGCTATTGAGTTCCAACGCAAAATAGAGCGCGCCGCGTTCGCGGCGGGTGGAGGCGGATATGCCGTGCCCGTGCAAACGGTGGGAGATTTTCTCTCCGGTAAGCAGGGAACCGAGCCAAGCTACGTAATGCCCACCTATATGGATGCCGGTAACTATAAGGTCGCATCTATGGACGACGTGCTTCCGCCCTACGTAACAAAGTCATTAAGATACGGAATTTCATCGTTTGACAAAAAGCTTTCGGGCTTTTCGGACGAAAGAGCCATACTTTTAGGCGCGGAAACAAGAACGTCCGCACCCTTAAGAATAAAGAGACAGGATGATATGACTGCTATCGGACGGAGTGGAATATATCCGTGTGGAGAAGGTGCAGGATATGCGGGCGGAATAACGAGCGCCGCGGTTGACGGCGTAAAGGTGGCTTTGGCGATAATGGAAAAATACAGCCCCGCAAAATGATGTTTATGGAGTAAAAATGGAATCAAACAAAAAGAAAGGCTGGTCCTTGAAGTATAATTCACAGGATGCAACAGCCGAACGGATAATAACCGATATTGCCGATACGCTGGGGATATCCTTGGCGGTGGCAAGATTACTATATAACCGAGGGTATACGAACGCGGCTGAGGCAAACGGGTTTTTGAACGTTTCTCAGTCCGTGCTCGGCGATCCCTTTGATATGATCGATATGCAACACGCGGTCATCAGACTGTCCGAGTCGATCGCCGCGGGCGATAAAATAACGATATACGGTGATTACGACGTTGACGGAGTTACGTCGGTAACGCTTTTATATACTTATCTCAGATCTCTTGGCGCAAACGTGGATTACTATATTCCCGTCAGAGCCAAAGAGGGCTACGGAATGTCCTTGGCGGCGATCGATACCATAAAAAACACGGGAACGTCCTTGATAGTAACCGTTGATACGGGAATAACCGCGGTAAAAGAGGTTGAATACGCAAGATCGCTTGGTATGGACGTCATCGTAACCGACCACCACGAATGTCACGGCGAGCTGCCCGATGCTTCAGCGGTAGTAAATCCTCACCGTCCCGATTGTCCGTATTCCTTTAAGGAGCTTGCGGGAGTTGGAGTTGTATTCAAGCTTGTGTGCGCATGCGAGATAATGAACCATCCCGAAATTGATGCGGATGCTTGCGTTGAGCGAGTGGTTTCCGAGTACGTTGACCTTGTAGCCATGGGAACGGTTGCGGACGTAATGCCTTTGGTTGGAGAAAACCGATATATCGTAAAAAGAGGCCTTGAGGTCATCAACGACACCGAGCGAGTCGGACTTGCGGCTCTTATTGATGCGGCGACAAGACCTGTGGGTGTTGCGGATAAGACACCCGCAAAAAAGAGAAAGATCAATTCGGGCTTCATAAGCTTTTCCATAGCACCCCGTATAAACGCTGCGGGAAGGATAAGCACGGCGGCAAAGGCGGTCGATCTGCTTTTGGAGGAGGACGAAACGGTCGCTCTTCAAAAGGCGGAGGAGCTTTGTGAGATAAACAGCGAAAGACAAAGACAGGAAAACAATATAGCCGAGCAGGCTTACGCTATGATCGAGGAGATGTATGACGTTACACGCGATAAGGTCATAGTTCTTGATAATGATAAATGGCAGCAGGGAATAATCGGAATAGTTGCTTCGAGAATAACCGAAAAGTACGGCTTGCCTTCAATACTCATCTCATTTGCGGGCTCGGTTGACGGAGAGCCTATGTATGATGACGTGGGCAAGGGCTCGGGAAGAAGCGTTAAGGGAATGAACCTCGTTGGCGCGCTTGACTATTGCAGAGACCTTCTCGTTCAGTTTGGCGGACACGAGCTTGCCGCAGGACTTTCCATAAAGAGATGCAATATTGACGAATTCAGAAAGAGAATAAACGAGTATGCCATAAAGCAGCTCGGCGAAGACGAGCTTGGCATATCGGTCGAGGCGGATTGCGAGATCACCGCAGATGAGATAGACCTGTCCACAGCGGAGGACATAGCACGTCTTGAGCCCTTTGGTGTGGCTAATCCGACACCTCAGTTTATACTGAAGGACGTAGTTATAGACAAGATACTTCCCATGGGGTACGGCAGACACGTAAAGCTCATGCTTTCGCGCGGCAGTAAAACCTTTGGCGCGGTATACTTTGGAATGGCTCAGGCTCAGTTTGAGTATTTCCAGGGCGAGAGGATAGACGTATTGTGTCAGCTTTCCGTAAACGAGTTCCGCGGAAACGTATCCGTGCAGCTTGTGGTTCAGGACGTCAGGCTTAACGCAGGGCTTGACGAGCAGTATTGCAAAGACCGCGAAAAATATCAAAAGCTTTGCGCAATGGAAAAGGTGACCGTGGCGGAAGAACAAATTCCCACGAGAGCCGAGATAGCCGATGCGTACAAATTTTTGCGCTATGAAAACATGTGCGGACGCACGCTTTTCAATTACCGACTGATCGGAACACAGCTTTCCGAAGCGACGGGAAGAAATATTGACGGCTTTAAGCTTCGCGCCATGATGAGAATTCTCGGAGAAATAAACGTTTGTGAGGTGGACGAGCAAACCGGCGATTATTTCTATCTTGAGGTTTGCAAAAACGCGGCAAAGACAAATATAGAGCAGTCGCCGACGTATCAGCGACTCGTAGAGCTCGGATCAACAAATTAAACCAATAAAAATTTATAGCAAATTAAAAATGGTTTGGCGCAATAGTGCCAGAGGGAGATTTTTGATTTTATGCAAGACAACACGACAGTACAAAACGGCGAATTTAATGCCAATAGATTGCTTGACCTTTTGCGCGTAACGGGCAAGAAATACGACCTTGAAAAAATACAGCGCGCGTATGAATATGCAAACGAGCTGCATAAGGGACAGTTCAGACAAAGCGGAGAGCCTTATATTTCGCATCCCTTGGCGGTTGCCGAGATAGTTGCGGGACTCGAGCTTGATACCGACTCCATTTGCGCGGCGTTGCTCCACGATACGGTGGAGGACTGTGCGGATAAGGTTGACCTTACGGCTATTCAGAAGGAGTTTGGTCAGGACGTAGCATACCTTGTGGACGGACTGACAAAGATAGTATCGCTTCATCTTGAGGACAAAGAGGAGCAGCAGATCGAGAACATAAGAAAAATGCTGCTTGCCATGTCAAAGGACGTGCGAGTTATCTTTATAAAGCTTTGCGACAGACTTCACAATATGAGAACGCTCTCTGCGAAGAGCGAGGATAAGCG
>JBGVJM010000171.1:0-8146 GCA_045129415.1 Eubacteriales bacterium | reverse complement strand
CGGACTCTCGCCCGTGGGAACGATGAACAAAACGTCCAGCCACATCTGGCGCATAAACGCCTTGGCAGCCTCAACGTGTCCCTTATGTATGGGAGCAAAGGCTCCTCCGTAAATTCCTATTCTTAACATATAACTCCAAATAAAAATTTTGTCAGCGAGGCAGCTGAATCGTCTTTTTATCCTTTGATTCGCGGTAAAGCACGATCTTGCGACCGATACACGAAACGCCCTCGGCTCCAAGTGCCTCACAAAGCACGTCGGAAGCCTCGCGGGGTGTAAGCTCGCAGCTTTCAAGCACGGAAAGCTTTACAAGCTCTCTTGCCTCAAGCGCATCGGAAACCGTTTTCACAAGATTATCGGTTATACCGCCCTTTCCTATTTGCATTATCGCGGGGCAGGATGCGCCAAGTCCGCGAAGGTATGCTCTCTGTTTTGATGTTATCATTTTGTGTTTCCTTTGGTATGATTTATTAAACTGCTAAATTAATTTAAGACTGTAGGGCGGGGGTTTATCTCCCGCCGTTTTTTACTATTTCGTTTGCGGCGGCACCAAGGCACCGCCCTACAAATATAGAACTATATTATCAGGTTAATTTAGTTAAGTGAAATTAACTTATGAATTAAGTTCCTTTAATTTTTCTGCAAGGAGCTTGATAGCATTGCCGCGGTGGCTTACGCTGTTCTTCTCCTCGGGCAAAATTTCCGCCATAGTCTTATTGAAGAGAGGAAGATAGAACAACGGATCGTATCCAAAGCCGCCATCTCCCTGTCTTTCCTTCAGTATAATGCCGTCCACGTGACCGCGCACGACTACGGGATCAAGTCCGTACCTCTCGGGGAAAACGCAGGCGATACAGCACACAAATTGCGCGCTTCGGTCCTCTTTTTCCTCAAGATTTTTGAGAAGCAGGTCGTTGTTTGCCTCGTCGTCACCGTGCTCGCCCGCGTATCTTGCCGAGTACACACCCGGTGCGCCGCCAAGCGCATCAACACACAGTCCCGAGTCGTCACCAACGCCGATATATCCTGACTGCGCCGCCGCGCGCGCCTTGATAAGCGCGTTTTGCTCAAAGGTGTCGCCGTCCTCCTCTATCTCGCCGTGGATTCCCACGTCGTCAAGAGAAAGTATCTCTATGCCGTCAATATACTCCGAAAGAATAGCGCGAAGCTCGCCTATCTTCTTTTTATTCCTCGATGCTAATACTATTTTCATTTCATTTTTCTCTTTCCGCATCCCCAACTTAATGTATCACAACTTTCAATTTTTCTGATTGGTTGGGTTCGACAATCTACCAATACAGGTAGGCTTGAGAGGCTGATTTTGCGAAGCAAAAGCAGCGTCACCTCAATCTAGTAGAACCTAAAAATATTGAAAGTTTTTGCGGAGCTTTTTTCCAAAAAGCGACTCGCCGAAGGCGTGCAGCCTTTGCACAAATCAAACTTTATTCAAACAACGCATCTATAAACTGACGTGCGTCAAACTCCTGCATGTCGTCTATCTTCTCGCCAACGCCGATGAACTTGACGGGAATGCCAAGCTCCTGCTTGATGGAGATAACGATACCGCCCTTTGCCGTTCCGTCCAGCTTGTTAAGGGTAATGCCCGTGATAGCTGCCGCCTTGCTGAATTCCTTTGCCTGAATAACTGCGTTTTGTCCCGTTGTCGCGTCAATCACCAAAAGATTCTCGCGGCATGCACCGGGAAGCTCGCGGTCGATAACTCTGTTTATCTTGGCAAGCTCGTTCATGAGATTTTGCTTGTTGTGAAGTCTGCCCGCGGTGTCTATGATAAGCACGTCGGCATCCTTTTTCTTGGCATAGCTGATAGCGTCAAACACTACTGCGGCAGGATCACTTCCCTCCTGCTGCTTGACGATATCGACCTTGGCTCTCTTGCACCACACCTCAAGCTGATCGATAGCCGCGGCTCTGAAGGTATCCGCCGCCGCTACAACGACCTTTTTTCCCGCCTGGCGCAATCTCTTTGATATCTTACCGATGGACGTGGTCTTACCCGCGCCGTTTACACCTATAACGAGAATGACCGAAGGTGTAGTTTTAAGGCGAAGCGGCTGATGCTCGCCTATCATTTCTCCGATAATTTCCTTTAAGGTGTCAATGACCTGATCCTTTTCCTTTAAGCGACCGTCCTTTATTCTGTCGCGAAGCTCGTCAATTATAGACTCGGTTGCCGCAACGCCGAGGTCCGCCATAATAAGCAGCTCCTCAAGCTCGTCAAGCAGGTCCTCGTCCACGCGGACGAAATTGGAAAGCAGATCGTGAACACCGCCGAAAAGCGCGTTCTTGGTTTTGGCAAGTCCGCTTTTGAGTCGCTCCCAGAAGGATACGCGCTCCTCCTCGTCCTCGTCGTCGGATTCGTCGTCGGATTCGTCCTCGTCCGCCGAGAGCTCTTCCTCCTCGTATTCATCCTCGTCCACAAGGCTTTCAAAATCAATAAACTCTCCGTCCACGTCAAGTGACGTTTCGTTTACGTACTTGTCGCCATTCTCCGCCTCAAACTTCTCGGCTGCGGCGATCTCCTCCTCGGTCAATTCCTCGTCCGATTCGTCTATCTCGCGAAGCTCCTCCATGATCTCCTCGCCGCGACTCTTTTCGTCCTTATTCTTTTTGCCGAAAATATTACTCAAAAATGCCATTCCATTCACCATCTTTCTTCTTCTCGATGTCCTTGACATCAAGGGTAAGTATCTTTGAGATTCCGTGCTCGGGCATGGTTACGCCATAGAGTCTGGTCGCTGCCGCCATGGTTCCGCGGCGGTGCGTGATCATAATGAACTGCGTTCCGTCCGTATATCTCTTTATGTACTGCGCAAGACGCTCAACGTTGACCTCGTCCAGCGCCGCCTCTATCTCGTCGAGGATACAGAAGGGCGTGGGGTTGACCTTAAGCGTTGCAAAGAACAAAGCAACTCCGATAAATGCCTGCTCTCCGCCCGAAAGCTGCATCAGGTTCTTGATGATCTTTCCGGGAGGCGCCGCCTTTATCTCAATTCCGCTCTCAAGCACGTTTTCGGGATCGGTAAGGTAAATTTCAGCCGATCCGCCGCCAAAGAGCTCGGAGAAGGTCTTGCCAAAGTTCTCGTTTATCTTGTTGAAGGAGTCGATAAAGGCAGTCTTCATCTCCTTTTCAAGCTTTGTGATGATACCCATAAGCTCGTCACGTGACTTTTCAAGATCGGCTATCTGCTCGGACATATAGTCGTATCTCGCCTTTACCTCGTTGTATTTGTTAACTGCGTCAAGGTCAACGTGACCGATTGCGCGCAGCTTGTTGTGACATTCGGTTTGCGTTTTGGCAACCTCGGCGCGATTTTGTGCCGTTACGGGCTCGTAGCCAAGCGCTAACGCGTCGGCACGGGTCATCTCGTAATCGTCCCACAGCTTGCCTGCCACCTTGTCGTACTTTTCGCGCAAATTCTCAAGCTTTGACTCGTTGGTGGTGTGAACTCGGAATATGAGCTCCTTTTCCGCCATCTTGTCGCGTATGAGCGTGTTTATCTCGTTAAGCTTGCGGTCAAATTCAAGGTTGCCCTCCTCCGCCTCGGCTCTCTTGGCGTTAAGCTCGTCAAGCACCTTTTGGCTCTCCGCATACTTTGCACGGTTATCCACCTGCGCGAGATTGATGTTGTCGATCTCTGTGCGATAGTTCTTTATGCGCTCCTTTGCGGCAAAAATGTCGCTTTCACAGTTTCTTATTCTTTCAAGAGACACCTCAAGCAGCGCCTTTGCCGTTTCGGTATCCTTTGCGATCTCGCTTGCCTTGATTATGAGCGCGGTCTTACCCGCTTCAAGGTCGCGCAGCTTGAACTCACACTCAACGCGAGCGTTGTTCTTGCTCTCGCGAACTGCCGTCAGCTCCTCAACCTTTTTCGCCTGCGCCTTTTCCTCGTTGACGAGAGCCGCAAGATCCTCCTCATAGCGCTCGCTCATCTCAATTATCTGCTGATAATCCGCCTTGAGCTTTTCAAGGAGCGAACGGTTGGATTCGTGTTGTCCTACAAGCTTTTCAAGTGCCTGAAGCTCGGTGTTGAGCAGCACGCCGATAAGCTCGCGGCGGTCATCCAGCGCGTTCTTGTCGTCGTTAAGGTCGGTTATGCGCTCCTTTTGCTCCTTTGCCTGCTTTTCAAGTTTTGCAACTGTCTTGTCAAGCTCGGAGAGGTCGCCCTCAAGACGCTTTATCTCGTCCACGCGAGAAAGCACGCCCGCGTGCTGCTTTACAGATCCTCCCGTAAAGCTACCGCCCGCGTTTATCTGCTGACCGTCAAGCGTTACCACCTTTACCTTGTAGGAAAGCTTCTTTGCCATAACGGTTGCGTTATCGATATTGTCAAATATCAGCGTTCTGCCAAGCAATGCCTTTACAACGGACTTAAATCTTCCGTCACATTCGCAAAGCTCGTCCGCAATAGCGATATAACCCTCAAAGCCGCGCGCCTGCTTCATCTCCTCGGTCTCGGTCTGGGGACGCATTGAAGTCAGGGGGAAGAAGGTCGCCTTACCCGCCTCGTTCTTTTTGAGCGCGAACATTGCCGCCTTTGCCGTCTCCTCGTCCTCAACCACTATGTGCTGGAGATTTTGCGCAAGTGCCGTTTCGATCGCCACGACAAACTTGGAGTCAACCGAAATGACCTTTGAAAGCGGGCCGTATATCTTGCCGCAGGGCGCGCCGAAGCGGTCGGTTATCTTGCCCTCGGCATAGCTGTTCATAACGAATCTTACGCTATTATTATAGCCCTCAAACTGCTCCTCCATTGCGCGAATGGTCTTGATTCTCTGCGCCACGGAGTCGCGGCGAACCTTTTTGTTATTGAGGTCAAAATAAAGCTCGCCTATCTCGTCGTTGAGCTTTGTAAGCTCGGAGGACAACTTTTCTCCCTCGGCATCTATTCCGCCGATAGCCTCGTTGTACTCGTCAACCGTCTTTTGCTTTAACGTCATTGACTTTTCAATGCGAGCAAGCTGCTCCTCGTAGCTCTCTATATCGGCAAGCATATCGGCATTTCTGTCGCTTCCGCTTTCGCGCGCGCTCTCAAGCACCGAAATTCTTACCTTTATGTCAACCGCCTCTGCCTCCGCCGCCTTGATGTCGGCAAAAACGGTGTCGATGTCCTTGTTATATTTATCTATCTCGCACTTGGTGTCAAAAATAGCGTCCTCCGCATCCTCAAGAGCCTTGTTGTTTTGCTCTGTCAATGCGCAAAGCTCGTCTATCCTTGCATTGTGTGCCGCCACGCGCTCGTTCTCCTCGCGCATCATTCGCTCACTTGACGTAAGCGACTGCTTTGTGGTCTCAATGAGGTCGTCCGTGTGCTTTACGTTGGTGTCATTTACGCGGAACTCACTGTCAAGCCTGAATATCTCGCTGGTCTGATCCTTGATCATGTTGAGAAGCTGAGAGTGTGCGATCTTACTGTTTTGAGCAGCCTCGTAGAGCTTGGCATTGCGCGCGTCCAGAGATTGCATGGAATCCTCCGCGTTTTTAAGGTCAAACTCGGAATGGCGCAAGGCGTCCTCCGCGGCTCCGATGTCGAGACGCAGCTTTTCCGTATCAAACAACCACAAACTTACGTCCGCCTTTTTCTTTACCTCCATAAGCTCGATGGCGCGGCGTGCCTTGCCTGCCTCGCGCTCCAAGGGTCCAACCTGAGCCGAAACCTCGGTAAATACGTCGTTGATACGAACCATATTCTCCTCGGTCGCCTTGAGCTTTCTCTCGGCATCGCTCTTCTTGTGGCGGTATTTCGCTATACCCGAAGCGTCCTCAAAGATGTCACGTCTGTCCTCGCTCTTTTTGGACACCATGTCGGCAATTCGTCCCTGACCGATTATTGAGTAACCGTCACGTCCGATACCCGTGTTCAAAAACAGCTCGTATATGTCACGAAGACGGCAGGCGCGGCGATTTATGTAATATTCACTGTCGCCGTTTCTGAAATAGCGTCTTGTAACGATGACCTCGTCATAGGGACACTCCAGCTTTGACGGACCTCTCGTGTTATCAAAGGTGACCGAAACCTCGGCATATCCCATGGGCTTGCGGCTGTCCGCACCGCCGAAAATAACGTCCTCCATCTTGGTTGAGCGCAAGGTTTTGGACGAAATTTCGCCAAGTACCCAACGCATTGCGTCCGCGATATTGGATTTTCCGCTTCCGTTAGGGCCGACTATGACCGTTACACCCGTCTCACTCGTTGCCGCGTCACTCGCGTCAAACACAAGCTTGGTCTTATCGGGGAAGGATTTAAAGCCCTGCATTTCTATTGACTTAAGATACAATTTGTACCTCCGTTCTTACTCTGTTACACACAGAGTCGGTTTATTTACAATGTCTTGTTTTATAATTACTTTTTTTGCTCCGTAGCGCTCTATGATGCGCTCGCGATTGATTCCCTTTTGTCCAACCGCCCGTGACACCTCGCCACAAGGCACCAAAAAGGTAAGCGTCTTGCCATAAAGATCGCCCATGCCGTCGCACAGTGCGCACATGGTGTCAAAATACACCTCGCCGACCACCAGCTCGCCGAGAGCCGGATGATTTGCGCCGCCCATGACCTTTTCGGGGTCACTTAGGTTATCCGACGAGGAAAGTCCAATGCGGATAACGTCAACTCCGCGTCCGTAGAACACCTTATAGACCTCTTTTGCGCGCATTACCGCTTCGTGGTTTGACAGCATCTCATATTCGCCGCGCTGTGCCATATTGGCAAGCTCGGTGCCGAAAAAGGTGACCGTTGGATATATTCTCGCGCCGTCCGCACCCATGTCGCAAATTTTTCTTGCCGTTTCAAGCTCACATTCAAGATCAGCTCCCGGCAGTCCTATCATCATTTGACCGATGAGTCCGTAGCCCTGCTCCTTTATGAGCCTGCACGCCGCCTCGGCATCGCGCGCGGTATGTCCGCGATTGGTTCGTCTCAGCACCTCGTCGCTCATGCTTTGAAGTCCAAGCTCAACCGTTTTTATGGGATAGCGCGACAAAATTTGCATGATCTCGCCGTCTATATAGTCGGGACGGGTGGAAAATCTTATTCCCGAAACGCGCGCGCGATCCTCTCTCGACTCGTCAACGTAAGACTTGGCAAGGTCCAAGAGATATATCATCAGCTCGCGGTCTATTCCCGTAAAGCTACCGCCAAAATAGGCTATCTCGACATCCGTGCCGCGATCGATAGTGGCAAGTGCCTCGTCTATCTCGCGCTTGACCTGCGTCCTATCGAAGCTTTGCTTGCCCGATATGGAGCGCTGATTGCAAAACACGCACATGTTGGGGCAGCCGAGGTGCGGAATAAAGACGGGGATGTTTTTGTGTCTTATCTTCATATTTTACTCAACCGAGAACAGTCTCAGAGCCTCGTGCGCGGCATTTTGCTCCGCCTCGCGCTTTGACCTTCCCTGTCCCCTGCCTATGACGTTGGAATTGAGCCTTGCCTCGACCGAAAAGGTCTTCATGTGGTCAGGACCGCTCTCTCCTACCACCACGTATTCAAGGAAGTCGCCCTCCGCCTGCTGAACGAACTGCTGAAGCAACGTCTTAGCGTCACCGTTAAAGCCGCGGTGCGATGCTATATTTTCAATTTCCTTTACGATAAACGGAAGCAGGAAGCCCTCAACCGTTTCCATTCCGCGCTCGCCCGCGTCAAGATAAATTGCCGCAAGCAACGCCTCAAACGCATCGGCTAAGATGGACTTTCTATGTCTTCCGTCATTCTTTTCCTCGCCGATACCAAGGTAGAGGAAGCTGCCAAGCTCTATGCTCTCGGCGTATCCCGAAAGCGCTCTTTCGCAAACCACCTCAGCTCGCATTCTTGTAAGCTCTCCCTCGGGGCAATCGGAAAATTTTTGATAAAGATATCGGCTGGTGATTATGGAAAGCACGCTGTCGCCCAAAAATTCAAGGCGCTCGTTGCAAAAGACGTGGTGGTTTTTGATTCCCATCTCATTTGAATAGGACGAATGAGTCAAGGCTCGCTCTATCAGCTCCACGTTTTTGAAAACGTAACCGATTTTTTGCTCAAAGCGAGCTATATTTACTTTGTTTTCTGTCAGTTACGATTCCCTCCTTTCGGGAAAGTGTAACTTCTCGCATCCCCGTTTTGAAAACTGCGATTTTAATTATTTTCTTTCT
>JBGVJM010000170.1:0-11316 GCA_045129415.1 Eubacteriales bacterium | reverse complement strand
CGGTAACCCTTGTTAACGTGTACTTTTCCGTTATCGTCAATCCACGGAACACGGAAGCTGATGGTTCTCTCGGGCTCAACAAAGCGCTCAAGAAGTGCCGCCTCCTCGTATTCGGGATGCTTTTCAAAAATAGGAGTCAAGGACTCAAGTATTTCGGTTGCCGCCTGGTGAAATTCGTATTCACCGGGATTTTTTTCAATAAGCTCGGCAAGAACGCGCTCTACGTACTGTGACATATTTTATATCCTTTCAAAATATGGATTTGTCTGCTCTGAAATGTCAAATAAACCTTCAACAAAATTCGTTTTATTTCGATAATTATACCACATTTGGCGCGATTATGCAAGAGCTTTATCAAAAACCGAATGTGTTTTATAAAAATATATGCGGCATAAGTTCATTATGCCGCGACAATTAAGAATATTTATACCTCTCTCAAATAAAAATCAAGGATGAAATGCTGGGGAGTATTATCTTCAAAATTGAGCACGTAATTTAAGTGCAACGTACCGTCCGTCAAAAGACGGTTGTCGACAGCGCGCGTCTGAACGTAAATTTTTAGGGGCATAAAGGGTGTTTTATAGGTACAAACGTGCAGCTTGCCCGCCTCAAAGGAAAGATATGTGCGGATAGCCCCCTCCTTTGTCATGGAAACAAGTCCCGGGTGCTCGGGGTTGAAAATGATGCGACACTTCGCGCAAAGCTGTGCGTCGTTCTCATTTTCAAGATATTCTATTACCGCAAGCCCATGCTCGTTGACCGAGAGGGTCGCCTCGGTGCAAAGCTCCATCTCACTTCGGCTCTCCTCACCGATAAGCTCACCAATATCTTGGGCAGAAGCCTCGTCCTCAAGTATACTTTTTATCAGGCGCGCAAGCTCCGCGGGCGCTCCGCCGAGCTCCTTGGGATCTATTATCAAGGTTTTGACCGTCAGCGTTACCGCCTTCTTTTCCCCCTTGTTTATGTTTATCATAAATGTCCTTTCTCGTCAATTCAAGAGGAGAAGTCTCCAAAAAGAAGACTTCTCCACAACCGCATAAATTAATATTCTGCATTACCTACTGTTCTGGGGTAAGGAATTACGTCACGAATATTAGAAACACCCGTGAGATACATAATGATACGCTCAAAGCCGAGACCGAAGCCCGCATGCTTTGTTCCGCCAAACTTGCGAAGGTTTACGTACCACCAATAGTCCTCTTCGCGAAGGCCGCACTCTTCCATTCTCTTAAGAAGAAGGTCAAGTCTTTCCTCTCTCTGCGAGCCGCCGATTATCTCGCCGACACCTGGAACGAGAAGATCCATTGCCGCAACGGTCTTGCCGTCGTCATTTTGTCTCATATAGAATGCCTTTATCTCCTTGGGATAGTCGATAAGGAATATGGGCTTTTTATAGACCTGCTCGGTGAGGTAGCGCTCGTGCTCGGTCTGAAGGTCAACACCCCAGTAAACAGGGAACTTGAAGTCAGCGCCCGACTTTTCGAGTATCTCAATAGCCTCGGTATAGGTTACCTTTGCATAATCCGCATTTCTGAGAGCGGTAAGGCGCTCGAGAAGTCCTTTATCAACAAAGCTGTTGAAGAACTGAAGCTCTGCCTGGCAGTTTGTCATAACGTGGTTGATGATATACTTGATCATATCCCACGCAAGCTCCATGTCGTCGTTGAGGTCGGCAAACGCGATCTCGGGCTCTATCATCCAGAACTCTGCCGCGTGGCGCGCGGTGTTGGAGTTTTCTGCGCGGAAGGTGGGTCCGAAGGTGTAGATGTTGCCAAATGCCATAGCATACGTCTCGCCCTCAAGCTGACCCGAAACGGTGAGGTTTGCGCTCTTGCCAAAGAAGTCCTGCGAGAAATCGACCTTGCCGTCCTCGGTCTTGGGGAGATTGTCCATATCAAGCGTGGTAACGCGGAACATCTCGCCTGCGCCCTCTGCGTCCGAGCCCGTGATAATGGGCGTGTGAACGTATACAAATCCTCTCTGGTTAAAGAAGGAGTGAATTGCAAACGCAACCTCGCTTCTTACTCTGAATACCGCAGAGAAAAGGTTCGTACGGGGGCGGAGATATGCCTGCTCGCGCAAAAACTCAACCGAGTGACGCTTGGGCTGGAGAGGATAATCGGGCGTGCTGGTGCCTTCTATCTCAACCTTGGTTGCCTTAAGCTCAAAGGGCTGCTTTGCCTCGGGTGTGAGGGTAAGAATACCCGTTACAACGAGAGCCGCGCCAACGTTCTGGGAAGCGATAACGTCGTAGTTTTCAACCTTGTCTCTCTCAAAAACGACCTGAACGCTTTTGAAGTAAGAGCCGTCATTGAGGTCGATAAATCCGAAAGCCTTGCTGTCGCGAAGGTTTCTTACCCAACCGCCAACCGTTATTTCGCGTCCGCCGAATGCCGCGGAATCCGCATAAATATCTTTAATAAGTGTTCTTTTCATTTTTAATTCCTCGTCTTATTTCATATACACAATATTATATATCCTTTTTGGTTAAAAATCAATAGCAAATTTGAACTTTTGGCTCATTTTGGAATATTTATTGAAAAATATGTCTGAAATTCTTGATAAAAATTTCAAATGTGGTATAATAGAGTAAAGGTATTACCGTTATTAAAAAGGGGGGCTTTGTTTGAACGTAAAGGAAATGTCAACGGGAGCGTTGGCTTATCTTGGCGACTCGGTCATTGAGCTGCGTGTCCGTGAGCTTTTGGTAACTCGCAAAACGTCGGGCTCGGGCGAGCTTAACCGCGCGTCCCTTGAATTTGTAACGGCACCCCGTCAGGCGGCGGCTATGATGAAGATAATAGACAAGCTCACCGAAGAAGAAACGGCAATATACAAGCGCGGCAGAAATATGTCGGGCGGCAACGTTCCAAAGAGCGCGACGATGTCGGAATACCGCACCGCAACGGGAATGGAAACGCTTTTCGGCTATCTTCACATAACGGGACAGACCGAGAGGGCGGACGAGCTTTTCCGACTTGCATTTGAAATATAAAAAACAAAAATTTTCATAGATACGGAGAAATAAAAATGAGCAATCCCAAGATCAAATTTACAATTCGCGGCTTTGGCGAGATAGTTGCCGAGCTTTATCCCGACAAGGCTCCCGAAACGGTTAAAAACTTTTTGTCACTCGTAGAGCGCGGCTTCTTTGATGGACTTATCTTCCACCGCGTTATCGCAGGCTTTATGATCCAGGGCGGCGGCTTTAACGAGGACTTTGAGCAGCAAAGAGCAGCTGCCATCAAGGGCGAATTTATCGCAAACGGCTTTATGTCCAACGATCTTCGTCACACACGCGGCGTGCTTTCCATGGCTCGCACGATGGATCCCAACTCCGCTTCCTCGCAGTTCTTCATCATGCATCGCGATGCTCCCCATCTTGACGCGCAGTATGCGGGCTTTGGCAAGGTAGTAGAGGGAATTGAGGTAGTTGACAAGATAGCAAACGTTAAAACGGGCAGTCACGGCTGGTACGACGACGTTCCTCGCGTTCCCGTCGTTATCGAGTCGGTGGTGGTAGTTGAATGAAAAGACCGCGCATTGTATCAACTGTCATAATTTCGCTTTTGGTGCTGATAAACCTGTTTATCTTTACCACAAGACTTATGCCGCTCGATCTTCAAGCCTTTATAGGCAACCCTCTGCCCGAGGATCCGGACGGAATAACTCTGCTTTGGACAGGGCTTGCGGCGGGCGTTGCCATGCTGACCTTTATCGGCTGGGCGGCATCCATCGCGCTGACACATGCGATATGTCTCATTTTTACCATAAAAAACAGGCGCTCGTCCATCAAAATCGTGCGAGCTATCAACATAATTCTTGACATAGCAAACGTGTTTTTAGTAGTCGGTCCTATAATTAAAATCATTTCGTGGTAAAAAACACTGATTTCGCCCTTGCTCCTTGGAGCGAGGGCGTTTTTTCGACACGCTTCTCTCTCCCTTGACATATTATATATTGAGGTGCTCACTATGTGGGCAAGCCTCAATAAGCAAAGGAGAATCTTATGGCAGTATTTACAAACCAGGCAACGCTTTCGTACAGAAACAACGTTGTCAACTCAAACGTTGTAACGGGCGAGATAGTGGATTCGCTCACCGTTACCAAAAACTCAATTTTGCCTACGTACGGATACAACGACACGGTGACGTACGTGATAAATATAACCAACTCCGGAACTGCTACCCTTACCGGTCTCACTCTTACCGATAACCTTGGTGCTTACGTCTTTGGCGAGGGACTCCTGACTCCCCTCACGTACGTGGACGGAACGGTCAACTACTACGTTGACGGTGTGCTTCAGCCCACCCCCGCGGTGGTTGCAGGTCCGCCCCTCGTCATATCGGGATTAGCTGTTCCCGCAGGCGGAAACGCTCTTGTAATATATCAGGCAAACGTTAACGAATTCGCCCCGTTGGACGCAGGCAGCACCATAGTCAATACGGCAACTGTGACGGGTATAGGTGTGGTACAGATAGCATCCGATTCCGCAACCGTTACGGTAAGAGAGGAGCCCGACCTTGCTATAACCAAGGCGGTAAATCCTGCGGTTATAAGCGAAAACAGTCAGTTGACCTATACCTTTACCGTTCTTAACTACGGTAACACGCCCGCGATTGCAACCGACAACGTAACTCTTGCGGACAATTTTGATCCCATACTCGACAACTTGACCGTAACCTATAACGGCACACCTTGGGTAGAGGGCACACAGTACACGTATAACGAAGCTACGGGTACCTTTGCAACGGTTGCAGGCGAGATAACCGTCCCCGCGGCGACCTACGTTCAGGATCCCGTAACCGGTGCCATTGCGGTAACTCCCGGGGAGACCGTGGTAACCGTTACCGGAACCGTTTAAATTATAATAAAAAGCTCACGGCGTGCCGTGAGCTTTGTTTTTTAGACGATAAGCATTGCAAAAATTGTGAGAATTATTAAAAATCCAAAGTTAAACGCTGAAAACAGTCCTATATACTGCAAGGTCTTTCCCTTGACGTGCGAGGTGTACTCGCGGAAGGTAATAAGGCTTGCAAGCGAGGAAATAAGAGTTCCCACGCCTCCGATATTCACGCCCAGCAACAGTTCTTTGTAGTTGGTGGTGAATTCCGAAAGCAATATCGCGCTCGGTACGTTGCTTATCACTTGGCAAGAGCCGATAGCCGCAAGCAGCGTGTTCTTTTCAAGCAAGAACGAGAAGAATTGACTCACCGCCTCTATGCGCGAAACGTTGCCCGCAAGCAAAAAGAAGCAAACGAAGGTCAAAAGCAGGGGATAATCCACCGCTCCCAGCGCCTTGCGGTCGGTTACTAATACCGACAAAAGAATTATAGGCAGGCATACGTAATAGGGAACTATGCGGAAAACGGTCAGTATAGTAAGTGCAAAAAGCACGAGATTGAAGATGGCCCTTTTCTTGTCAAACACCTCTACCTTCGCCTCACCAAGCTCAAGGGCTTCCTTGGGGATAAACAGGCAGCAAACGGTAAAGAGAACCATTGAAAGCGCAAAGGGAAGAGCCATTATAGCCATAAACTCGCCCGTGGGAATATTGAACTTCGTGTAAATATAAAGGTTTTGGGGATTGCCGAAGGGAGTCAGCATTCCGCCAAGGTTTGCGGCAATGTTCTGCAAAATGAATATGGGTGCCATATATTTTTGCTTGCCCGTTGCCTCAAGAGAAATGTAACCGAGTGGCAAAAAGGTCAAAAGCGCCATATCGTTTGCCAAGAACATTGAGCCTATAAAGGTTATATACACGAGAGCCAACGCCAAGGTTCTTGTGTTGCCTGCGCATTTTACTATCTTTTTTGCCGTTATAGTGAAAAATCTTATATTTTTAAGGGCGCATATAACTGCCAGCGTGCAGAAAAGGCAAGTGAGCGTCTTAAAATCAAAGTAATCTATATATTCGGCATCGGGCCTGACTATAAAGCACGAGATCAAAGCCAAGGTCGCCGCTATTACAAGCACGATGTTCTTTTTCGCAAAATCTCGAGCTGCTGTCATCGCGCCGTGAAGTGCGTGGAGAATACCGTGAATATGTATGTGCGGTCTTTTGGGCGCTAACTGTCCGTTCATATCAATCTACCTTTCAAAAAAATCAAAAACCAAGGGTAGAGTATAGCACCAAAGACTCGCGTTGTCAAGCGTTTTTTCCAAGTTTTTTATTTTATAAATAAAAAAATTGCCCTGCCGAAGTCATCAGCAGGGCAAATATTAATTTTTCCCGTATCAGTCAAACAGCTTTGCCTTGTAAACGCCGTCCGCGATAAGCTTTTTGAAGGACTCGATAACGTAATCCTTGTCCTCCTTATAGGTAACGCCAAACCACTTGTCCGTAGTCTTCAATACCTTAACGGTTGCGCTTCCGTCCTTGAGCATACCGCCGATAACAGTGGGGAGAAGGTACTCAGCCTTCATCTCGGTGCCGCGCTCGGAGAGAAATTCGACAAATCCGCTTTCAAGTCGGTCGATAAACGCGGGGGTGAATGCCCACATGTTCATAGAAACGAGAGACTCGGGATCGATAGGCGTCTTGGTGCCGTCCTTTTCCTCAACGTATGCGCCGCCGTTTGCGTCCTTATAAATGTTGGAGGTCTCAACGATGGAGGCAAGATCGCCGTCCTCGTTTACCGTGCAAACACCGCGAGTAACCGCGCCGTTGTCGGAAAGCGTGTTACCGAGAATAAAGCCGGGCATTGCGATATCAAGAACGTCTGTCGCCTCGGTATCCATGTGATTTACAAGATAATCGTGCATCTTAACGTATGCGTCCTTACCGTAATAGTCGTCCGCGTTGATGACCATCGCGGGCGTGTCAACTATTCCCTTGCAGGCAAGAACTGCGTGTCCCGTACCCCAGGGCTTTGTTCTACCCTCGGGATTCTTATATCCGCCGGGAAGGTTTTCAACCTCCTGAAATGCGTATGCGCAGGGGCATATTTTTTCTATTCTGTTGCCTATTATCTCTCGGAAATCGGCTTCAAGATCCTTTCGGATAATGAATACCACCTTGTTAAAGCCCGCCTCAAGTGCATCGTGGATCGAATAGTCCATAATGATCTCGCCCGAAGGGCCAACAGGTGCCAATTGCTTGATTCCGCCGCCAAAGCGCGAGCCTATACCTGCCGCCATAATAATAAGTGTCGTTTCCATATTTAGCTCCTTTCAAAAGCTTATATCAATGTTCTTTGTTTATCAGTTACCCATTTTTTCGGGGAGCTGCTCGCCGCCGAGCAGGTGAAAATGTACGTGCAAAACGCTTTGACAGCCGTGCTTACCAACGTTGGTGATAACTCTGTATCCGTCAGTCAAGCCGCAAGCCGCCGCAACCCTGGGTATTGCCTCAAAAACGGCCGCTACGTGCTTTGAGTTGTCGCCGTTTACCGCGTCCGCGGACTCAATATGAGCCTTGGGCACTACTAAAACGTGTGTTTTTGCCTGAGGATTTATGTCGCGGAATGCGTACACGTTTTCGTCCTCATAGACCTTGCCCGAGGGGATTTCTCCCACAATTATTTTACAAAACAGACAGGACATTTTTTCTCCTTTTTAGATCAAAAGTATTTACAAAAGAGTTTTCTTTTGCTATAATTGTCTTACACCATTATTTTATCACTAAAATGCTCGGGTGTCAATGGAGAAAAAAGGATTTATTATGCCAAAATTTGAGGATTTGTGGTCGCATCTCGCCGCCACGGACAAAAGCATAGTCATGTACGGCATGGGCAACGGAGCGGACAAGATTCTGTCCGTTTGTCAGGAGCGCGGGATAGAGGTCAAGGACTTCTTTGCCAGCGACGGATTTGTGCGCGGACATAGCTTTTACGGCAAGCGCGTGCTGTCATATTCCGAGGCAAAAGAGAAGTATGGCAAGGACAATATGATAGTCCTTTTATCCTTCGCCTCAAGTCTTGACGACGTGCTTGAAAACATATACAAAATAGCCGACGAATGCGAGCTTTACGCGCCCGACGTTCCCGTTTGCGGAACACAGCTTTTTGATGCGGAGTTCTATGAGCAAAACGAGCAAAAAATAGCCCTTGTGCGCTCTCTTATGGCGGATGAGGAATCAAAGTCAGTCTACGATAGCATAATATCTTATAAGCTGTCGGGCGACGTCGCGCATCTTAGAAATTCTTATTCGGATTTCAGCGATGCATTGCGCGACGTAGTCGGCGCGGAGCATGTCACCTGTGCCGTTGACCTCGGAGCATACAACGGCGACACCTTGCGAGAGCTTTACGCAGTTGCGCCGAGCCTCAAACGCGCAATAGCGTTTGAGCCCGACAGGCGAAATTACAAAAAGCTTTGCGACTATGCCGGGGGCGAGCTTGGCTTTTCCATAGATGCTCACAACGTTGCCGCGTGGGATAAGAGTGACACCTTGTTCTTTGACGGTGGTGGAAGCCGCAATTCCACCCTTATGGACGAAAACTCCATGCAGGTGGGCAAGGCAAAAAAGGTAATAGAGGTAAGAGCCGATTCACTTGACAACCTGATCGGTGATGCCGCACCCGACTATATAAAATTTGACGTGGAGGGCGCGGAAAAAGAGGCGATCCTGGGCTCTCTCGGTACGATTGAGAGGTATATGCCCACGCTTTGCATCTCGCTTTATCACAGAAGCCAAGATATATTTGAATTGCCCCTCTTGATACACGAAAGATTCCCCGAATACAAGCTGTATATTCGCCGCCGCAAATACGTTCCCGCTTGGGATACGGTGCTTTTTGCGGTAAAGTAAAAATCAAAAAGGAGAAAAGCATGAAAAGAATAGCCGTCATTACAGGCGCGTCATCCGGAATGGGACGCGATTTCGTAAGAATGATCGACAAAATTGAGGAGTGTGACGAAATATGGGTGATCGCCCGCCGTCTTGACAAGCTCCGCGAAATAGAAAGCGAAACGGGTAAAAAGATATTGCCCATCGAGATGGATCTGTCAAGAAACACAAGCCTTGACGCTTACAAAAAGATGCTTGCCGAGGAAGATGCGGAGGTTTGCGCTCTCGTTAATGCCGCAGGCTTTGGTAAGTTCGGCAAATTTGAGGACATTCCCCTTGAAGAGCAAATGAACATGATAGACCTCAACTGTAAGGCTCTTATGGCGGTAACCTACCTTACCCTGCCTTATATGCCAAAGGGAAGCCATGTATATCAGCTCGGCTCGCTCTCATCGTTCCAGCCCGTACCTTATATTACGACCTACGGCGCAACGAAGGCGTTCGTGCTGTCCTTCACCCGCGCGCTCAACCGCGAGCTTAAGGGCAGAGGAATAAAGATGATCGCAGTTTGTCCCGGCTGGGTAAAGACCGAATTCTTTGACCGCGCCGTCAAGGACGATACCATCACGTACTATAACAAGTTCTTTGAGTCAAAGGACGTTGTCCGCCGCGCCGTTTACGATATGTACAAGGGACGCGACGTATCGGTATGCGGTGCATCTATAAGAGGACAGGTACTGCTTACAAAGCTTTTGCCTCACAAGCTGGTAATGAACATCTGGTGCCGCCAGCAAAAGAAGAAGTAATCTTAAAATCAATTTTATTTTTCACACAGCGAAAGGAATATGAGTATGAAAACCAAGATCGATGTGTACGTAACCGGACAAAACAGACCCAATTCAGTTGATGCTCTTGCCGAGTCATTGGTTAATTTTGAGCTCAGCCAGCCTTGGTCCGAGACCCTGCGCATGCGCGTTGCAGGCAAGCTTGTAGACGAATGCAAGGACACCTACTATATTTGTACCGATGAGGATGGAAAGCTTTTGTCGAGACTTTGGACGGGTTGGGGCCGCCACGAGCGTCCCGTTGCAAACTGGGGACACTTTGTAACCGATGAAAATCTTCGCGGTCAGGGTATCGGCAGAGTCGTTATGGCGGCTTGGCAGAAGGATATGGCAACGAGAGACGATCTCCCCTTGGCTCTTTTCTGCACGGCAAGCGAGCGCATAACCGCATTCTACCGCCCTTACGGTTGGAGATGCGCAAAGGAGGGAGAGGTAAAGGGTCCTCTTTATTTCCCGCTTGGCGACAGTCCCGAAACGTTTGAGGAATTTTGCAAGCAGTACTACAAGCCTGCAAGCTCGCTCGTTTTCAAAAAGGCAACGTTTGAGTGGAGACACGAGATAGACTGTCTTTTCAAATTCTATATGTACTGCCACGACCTCGGCTACATGCCCGCAGGCGCCGATTCTCTTGAAACGGCTCTTATCAAGGGTATGAATTATGAGATCATCTTCACCGATTCAAACATTCCCGTCGGCCTTGCTCACGTGCTTGAGGACGGAACAAAGGACATAGTGGTTCATCCTGAATACATTCATTTGCTTTAATACAAAAACACACGCCGCGAGCAATCGCGGCGTGTGTTTTTGTTTCAAATATTAGACATAATAAGGATTGGGCTTTGCCAAAAGCGCGATAAAGTCTATGATAACTCCAATAAAGAACAATCCGCCGGTAAACATATACAAAATTCCCATTCCTGCCTTGCCTTCATAGAATTTGTGAGCACCAAAAAATCCTAAGAATGCACACAAGAGCAATGCAACCCACTTGTTCTTTCTTCTTCCCATACCCATTGCGTTAACGTTAGTATTAACATTGCTGTTCGTATTGGTGTTGGCATTGTTAATAATGATATTGGGCGTTGCCTGAGCCTCATGAGCACCCTTTAGTTCCTCAACTTGTCTGCCGCACGCGGTACATATTACTGCATCCTCCGCGATTTTTGTTCCGCAGAATTTACAAAATTTTGTTCTCGCTTCGTTTGTGTTTTCCATTGTATTTCTCCCGAGATGTAATTGATTTTGTATTCGAAAAATGAATACATACAAATTATAACATATCGAATATAATATTGTCAAGGGGGGATCTATAAGTTATGAAACATTTTATTCCTAAAAAGCTTGACAAAGAGGTAATTTCTATTCGTATAGACTCCGAGGTTTTGAAAGAAATAGACCGAAAATCCGCTCAGGTTGATATCAGCCGAAACGAATTCATTAATCAATGCATAGCGTTTGCACTGGAGAATATAGAAGAAAAGCCCTAATCGCGCTTATTGAACGAAAAAGTCGTCGCCTTCCGCGACGACTTTTATTTTATCTTGAACAATTTATATTAATCCAAACTCTATCAGCATTTTTCTTAGATTTGACAAATTATTTTCCTCCATCTCGCACATGGGTAGGCGCAATTCGTCCGAGCAAAGTCCTATCAGGGACGCGGCAGTCTTTACGGGTATGGGATTGACCTCGCAAAACATCATTTTCATAAGGGCAAGATACCTCTTATGTATATCCTGA
>JBGVJM010000169.1:0-6024 GCA_045129415.1 Eubacteriales bacterium | reverse complement strand
CGTTACGTTCGTTGTAGGTATTCTTGTTCCCGATGCGCTTTCGCTAATCGGATGCTTGATGTTTGGTAACATACTCAACGTTTGCGGAGTAACGGAGAGACTTTCCAAGACAGTACAAAATGAGTTTATGAATATAATCACGATACTTCTCGGAATTTCCGTTGGAGCAACGGCTTCCGCGGCAAACTTCTTGAGCGTTCAAACGGTGGTTATAATCGTTTGCGGACTCGTTGCGTTCTGCATTTCCACCTGCGGCGGACTTATCACGGCGAAGATCATGAACTGGCTGTCCGGCGGAAAGATTAATCCGCTTATCGGCTCGGCAGGCGTTTCGGCAGTACCCATGGCGGCTCGTGTTGCACAAACGGTAGGACAGAAGGAGGATCCCTCCAACTTCCTCTTGATGCACGCGATGGGACCCAACGTTGCAGGCGTTATCGGCTCTGCCGTTGCGGCAGGCGTGTTCCTCAGCTGGATAGGCTGATGAGACTTTAAAATATAGAAAGGTTTGGTTTTAGATAAATGGCACAGGTAAAGATCACCGAAACAGTATTGCGTGACTCCCATCAGTCGCTGGTTGCAACCAGAATGACAACCGAGGAGATGCTTCCCATACTTGCCGATATGGATAAGGTAGGCTACCATTCTCTTGAGGCTTGGGGCGGCGCGACCTTTGATGCTTGCATGAGATTTCTTAACGAGGATCCCTGGGAGAGACTGCGCAAGATAAGAGCTGAGGTAAAGAACACCAAGCTTCAGATGCTCTTCCGCGGACAAAATATTCTCGGCTACCGTCACTATTCCGATGACGTGGTTGAATATTTCGTACAGAAGTCCATCGCAAACGGTATTGACATTATCCGTATATTCGACGCGCTTAACGATCCCCGTAACCTCACGACCGCAATAAATGCGACCAAGAGAGAGGGCGGACACGTTCAGGCGGCATTCAGCTACACCACGGGCCCCGTTTATACCATGGAGTATTACTCCGAGTATGCAAAGAGACTTGAGGATATGGGCGCGGATTCCATTTGCATCAAGGACATGGCAGGTCTTCTTAAGCCCTACGACGCTTACGAGCTTGTAAAGACGCTTAAGGAAAGCACAAGTCTTCCCATTCAGCTCCACACCCACTACACCGCAGGTCTTGCATCTATGACCTTACTCAAGGCAATAGAGGCAGGAGTTGACGTTGTGGATACCGCAATTTCTCCTATGGCTATGGGTACGTCCCAGCCTCCCACGGAGACCTTGGTCGCAACGCTTCAGGGTACTGAGTACGATACGGGCATCAGCCTTGACTCGCTCAACAAGATAAACAAGTATTTTACGCCTCTGCGCGAGAAGTATCTTGCAAGCGGCTTGCTCAACCCCAAGGCGCTTAAGGTAGACGTTAACGCGCTTATCTATCAGGTTCCCGGCGGAATGCTTTCAAACCTTATGTCCCAGCTCAAGCAGGCGGGTAAGGAGGATAAGCTCACCGAGGTTCTTGAAGAGGTACCGAGAGTAAGAGCGGACGTTGGATATCCTCCTCTGGTTACTCCTTCGTCGCAGATCGTTGGAACACAGGCAGTGTTCAATGTACTCAACGGCGAGAGATACAAGATGTGTACAAAGGAATTCAAGGGTGTTGTTCGCGGCGAGTACGGTAAGACTCCCGTTGCAATCGATCCCGAGTTTGTAAAGAAGATTCTCGGCGAGGACGCAAAGGTTATCGACTACCGTCCCGCAGATGATCTTAAGCCCGAGCTTGACGAGCTTCGCGCAAAGATCCCCGCAGGTCTTGTAGAGCAGGACGAGGACGTTTTGTCCTACGCGCTCTTTGAGCAGGTAGCGCTCAAGTTCTTTGAGCACAGAAAGAACCAGAAATACGGCATCGACGCAAATGCCGACAAGGCGGCAGGCGTTCATACGGTATAATTTATACAAGAGGGAGAAAGCTTTTGCTTTCTCCCCTTGGTGTGCTTTTGAAAAATGGATAACAGATCACAAAACAAATATGATATTAAAAAGGCTTTTCAGATAAGCTTTATTTGCATCTTTACATATTTTATTAATTACTACGTACGCAAGCTTTTGCCCGTGCTCTCCACAGATATGATCGGAAGCGGAAAGTTTGATGAGACACTGTACGCGCTGCTTTCCAGCACTTATATGATAACCTATGCGATAGGTCAGCTTATAAATGGCATAACGGGAGACTATATAAAGCCCAAATATATGGTGTCAACGGGACTTGCTTTGTCAAGCGTGGGACTTTTCATGTTCTCATATGTTGATTTGGCAGTAGTGGACGTAATAGGCTTTGGCATTATAGGCTTTGGACTTTCTATGATGCGCGGACCGCTTGTTAAGGTTATTTCGGAGAATACAAAGCAGAAGTATGCAAGGCTAGCTTGTACCTTTTTGTCCTTTGTTTCCTTCGCAGGTCCCTTGCTGGTAGGACTTTTTGCCTCCTTTATGGATTGGGAGAGTGTTTTTGTCTTCTCGGCTTTTCTTACTTTGGCAATGGCGATATTTTCATTCGTTATGCTGACCGTATTTGAAAAAAAGGGTATGATAGTGCCAATAAAGAAGGTTAGTAATGGAGAAAATGTGGAAAGGGCAAGCATTTGGAGCGTTTTCAAGCTTGATAATTTCGTTATCTACATTTTCATAGAAATAATAGTTGATACAATGGCTATTTCTCTTGATCAATGGTTAACGATCTTCTTTTCAGACCATTTAGCTCTGTCCGTTGAAACGTCCAAAGGAATTTTCTATGCTATTAGTATATTGCGCGCGCTTTGCCCGTTTTTATCATTGCTGATATTCAAGGTGGTGGGCGGCAGAGACCTTTTTCTTATAAGAATAGCGTACTTTACGGCAGCCTTGTTGTTTGCGGCTATGTTCTTTATTTCTGATGCGTGGGTGTGCATCGTGCTTTTATCGCTTGCCTTGATGTGTTCAAGTGTGGCATCAGCAACAATATGGAGCATATATATCCCCGGTCTCGGTAAGAGCGGAAGGGTATCCAGCGTGAACGGAATACTTGATAGCTTCGGTTATGCGGGAGCATCGGTGATGAACTTAGTTTTCGCATTCGTGTGGAGTGGTATCGGCGGAAATGGACTGATTCTCACATGGGCGGGCTTTGCTGCCGTGGGTGCTATGATGACGCTTTTCGGTAAAAAGAGAATACAGCAATGATACGATATGAGGGTGACCGAGGTCACCCTTTTTTATTTTGCTTCCGATTCAAAACGGTTGACATGCTTTGAAAAAAATGATATAATTGACGTATAGTTGAAGTTTCTTTTCAAGGAGAGATTATGTCAAGAATAGTTATGGATATGGACTTCGCATGGAAATTCCATCGCGGAGATATAGATGCGGGCGTGGCACAATCCCATTCCGCCGACTATGCGGCGGCAAAGGCGGGCAATGCGCAGGGACCCGCAGGTAGAATTTGGAACGATTCGGATTGGCGCGAGGTCAATTTGCCGCACGACTACTATGCCGAGAGCGACATCGTGGAGAGTGGCAGACATTCGCACGGATACAGGACCGAGGACAATGCCACCTATCGCAAGAGCTTTCTCTTGCCCGAGGAGCTTAGAGATAAGGACTTTACCCTCGTTTTTGAGGGAATAGCCGTCAATGCCGAGATATATCTCAACGGCTCGCTTATGGCGCGCTCCTTTTCGGCGTATACCGAGGTGGCATTCAATGCTACCGATAGACTTTATTTTGGAAAGCGTCCCAACGTCCTTTGTGTGCTTATCAACGGTCGTGCGGCTGAGGGCTGGTGGTACGAGGGTGCAGGAATCTACCGTCACGTAAAGCTTTACGTCAAGGAGCGCTTGCACGTAGCGCATAACGGAATTTTCGCAAAGCCGTGTCTCAAATCGGGAACAAAGAACAGCTGGTACGTAGATATAGAAGCGGCGATCGAAAACCGCAAGAGCGAGGACGCGATATGCGCCGTAAAGCATACTCTTTTGTGGGGCGACGAGACCGTTGCCGAGACAAAAAGTGCCGCTTTGAGTGCGGATTTTGCCAAAATCACCGAGATAAAGACCAAAATGCAGGTCGGTAAGGTCAAAAGATGGGACGTTGACAGCCCCAACCTCTACACACTCAAAACCGAGCTTTTGGATTCGCAGGGCAAGGTCATTGATACGGTGAGCGAGAGGATAGGCTTCCGTACATTCAGAATTGATGCCGAAAAGGGCTTTTTCTTAAATGACCGTCCTTTGAAGATAATGGGAACCTGCAACCATCAGGACCACGCGGGAGTGGGCGTTGCCTTGCCCGATTCGGTCATTTACTACCGTATAAAGCGACTTAAAGAGCTTGGAACGAACGCCTACCGTTGCTCGCACAATCTTCCCAACCGAGAGGTGCTTGATGCCTGCGACGAGCTTGGACTTATCGTTATGGACGAAAACCGCCGCTTTGAGTCAAGCGACGAGGTGCTTCACAATATAGACGTTATGGTGCGCCGCGACAGAAATCATCCGTCCGTCGTATTTTGGTCACTCTTTAATGAAGAGCCCTTGCAAAACACCGATGAGGGTGCGAGAATATACCGTACCATGCGCGACCACGTGCGCCGACTTGACGACAGCCGCATAATTACGGGTGCCATCAACGGAAATATGGAGGGCGCAGGACTTTTGATGGATGCCACGGGTATAAATTACGGCATCTGGAGCATCGACGCATATCACAACAAGTATCCAAATCAGCCCATAATCGGTGCGGAGAATAACAGCGCGGTTTCCACGCGCGGCTGCTATAAGACGGACAAGACAGAAAAGCAGGTGCTTGCAAACTACGACGAGGAAACTGTACCGTGGGGACAAACCATACGCGAGACCTGGAAATATGCCATGGAGCGCGATTGGTTTGCAGGAATATTTATCTGGACGGGCTTTGACTATCGCGGCGAGCCAACTCCTTTCGTATGGCCCTCCGTGTCAAGCCAATTCGGTATAATGGACACCTGCGGCTTCCCAAAGGATTCCTTCTATTATAATAAGGCGTGCTTTGAGAAAAAGCCCGTGATACATCTTTTGCCGCATTGGAATTGGCAAAAGGGAGACGTTGTAAGAGTCGCCGCACCATCTAATTGCGAGGAAGCCGAGCTGTTTTTGAACGGACGCTCGCTTGGCAGGAAAAAATGCGACTGCATAAATACTGCCGAGTGGCAGGTTGAATTTGAACGCGGAAGATTGCTTGTCAAGGGCTATCGAAACGGCAAATGCGTTGCCAAAGCTGAGCAAAGAACCGCGGGAAAGCCTTATGCAATAAAGGCTATGCCATTCACCACCAATATAAAGAACGACGGCGCGGATACCGCAGTTATAAATTTTGCGGTGGTGGATAAGAGGGGAATAGTTGTTCCTTATGCCGACAATCTTATCAAATTTACCGTTGTTGGCGACGGTTACGTTCGCGGAGTGGGTAACGGTGATCCCAATTCTCACGAATCGGATATACTGCCCGAAAGACACGCGTTTTGCGGTCTTTGTCAGGCACTCGTTACCTCAAACGTTGGTGCTGAGGGCATAAAGCTTATCGCCGAGAGCCAAGGACTCGTCAGTGCCGAGCTTGAGCTTACGGTAAATGCAGTTGAGTCACCCATCCTGCCCGAGCCCTGCAATTCAGTATATATTGATAACGTAACCATGTCGGGAGTAACCGATGAGCGTCCCGATGCTCTCATTGAGCTTGCCGACAACGACCAGAACTCCTTTATTCCCGTTGCATTTGAGTCGGGTAGCTTCCAGCGTGACTTCTATGAGGGCTGGCGTATATACCGAGCTCGCGTCAAGGCTAACGGGGGCGCTAAGTACAGGCTTCTTCTCGCGAAGGGAATGTTTACGGGTATATGGGTATACGTGAACGGAAGATGTATTTTGGAAGGACGTGGACAGTGCGCCACCGACCAACCCTTCCGCACTCCCGAATTTGATACCGCTAGCGGTGACGTGACGGATATACGAATATTGCTTCGTTACTCGGCTAACGATCATG
>JBGVJM010000168.1:0-2030 GCA_045129415.1 Eubacteriales bacterium | reverse complement strand
GTATTTTATCATTCTTTAAGGCTTTCAATGATTTTTTCTATTTCAAAAGTGCTCTTGGATTTCATTATTTCATCCCGAACAGCCGCCGCGCCGCGCACTCCTTTGACATAAAGTGCCGCGTGCTTTTTTATTTCGGCAGCGCCTGTATGCTCACCCTTATTCTCTCGCATGAGCCTTATATGCTCAATGCAAACGTCAAGTCTCTCGTTAAGTGTAGGAGCAACGTATTCTTTTCCGTCCATCGCCGTAGCGATCTCCTCGAATATCCACGGCTCTCCGAGTGCACCTCGACCTACCATAATACCGTCACAGCCCGTTTTCTCCATCATGTTTATCGCATCTTGGGCGCATTTGATATCTCCGTTCCCGATAACGGGAATACTGACTGATTTCTTTACGCTTTCTATAATAGACAAGTCTATACCCGGATTATACATTTGCTCACGGGTGCGCGCATGCACGCATATAAGAGACGCCCCCGCCTCTTCAACGGCACGGGCAACCTCGGCGGCATTTTTGCTATTGTCATCCCATCCCGCTCTTATCTTAACGGTAACGGGTGTAAATTCAAGTGCTTTTACCGTTTCTTCCACTATTTTTGCCGCGAGAGAAGGATTTTTCATAAGCGCGCTTCCCTCTCCGTTGCCCACTATTTTGTGCATCGGGCAACCCATATTTATATCTATGGCGGTGGGCGTAGCATCCGAGTGACAAAATTTGTAATTCTTTTGCTCTATCATTGCGGCGGCACGCGCAACGTACTCGGGCTCGCTTCCAAAAAGCTGAATTGCCATAGGCAGCTCGTCCCTTGTCACCTTGGCAAGCGGAGCCGTTTTGTATATTGCCTCGTCGCCTTTTTTTATTATTTGCTCATAGCAAAGTGCCTTTGCAGACACCATTTCGCTAACGGTGTATTCAACACCGTGCTCGCGGCATATGCGGCGAAATGAACGGTCGGTAAATCCCGCCATCGGTGCCAGCATCAGACCGTGCAAAAGCTCGCAGCTTCCTATTTTGATCTTACTCACTTTATTCTCCAAAGCTTTATTTGCTAACGATATCGTTGATAATCTCGCCCGCCATTATAAGTCCCATAACCGAAGGAACAAACGAAAGGCTGCCGGGTATGCTCTTGCCCGACACCTCATCCTTTTGCTTGTGTGTGACGCGAGGCTCTTCCTTTGAATAAACCACCTTAAGATTTCTTATTCCTCTCGCCTTGAGCTCTCTTCTCATAACTCGTGCCAGAGGGCAAACCTCGGTTTTGCTGATATCGGAAACCTCAAATTTTGTTGGATCGGTCTTGTTTCCCGCACCCATAGCGGAAATTACGGGAACCGAAAGCTTGTATGCTCTCTCTACGATCTCAAGCTTTGCCGCAACCGTATCCACCGCGTCCGCAATATAATCATAACCCGAAAGATCATAATTCTCCGCATTCTCGGGAAGATAAAATACGTTATGTGCGTTTACTTCGCAATCGGGATTTATATCGAGAATTCTTTGCTTCATAACGTCAACCTTGAAGAGCCCTACCGTTGAATGAAGCGCTATTATCTGGCGATTTACGTTAGACAGTGACACGGTATCACGGTCAAAAATATCAATATGACCTACTCCTGCGCGAGCCAAAGCCTCGCACAAATATCCGCCGACTCCACCGACGCCAAAAACGGCAACTCGGGCGTTTTTCAATTTTTCCACAGCCTCGTCTCCATAAACGTAAGCCGTTCTTGAAAACTGTTCGGGTATGCTCATTTTCTCGCCTCCTTTGACATTACTGACACTATTGTATCATACTTTTTTGCAATAATCAAGTTTTTTGTAATCAAAATAACTAAAAAGGCACAAAGCTCAATGCCTGTGCCTTTTTTAATCAACGTAAAAATTTAAATCTGTGACGCAATCTGTTTATATACAGCGAAATAACGCTTGTCAATGCAAGGTCATATATGACGAACACGATATTTACCAAAACGAGCATAGCAATTGCAAATATTTCCGTCGCCTCGCCGTCCCCGAACATCAAG
>JBGVJM010000167.1:0-3642 GCA_045129415.1 Eubacteriales bacterium | reverse complement strand
GGTAGCTATGGAAGTAACCACCAAGTGCGTACAGCTTCACGGTGGATACGGATATACCCGTGAATATCCTATAGAGAGAATGATGCGTGACGCAAAGATCACCGAGATCTACGAGGGAACGAGCGAGGTTCAGAGAATGGTTATCTCGGGCGCACTCCTTAAGAAGTGAGGTTAGCAAGATGAAAATTGTTGTATGTATAAAACAGGTTCCCAATACCAATGAAATTAAGATCGACCCCGTTACCAACACGCTTAAGCGTGACGGAGTTCCGAGCATTATAAACCCCGATGATAAGACTGCCGTTGAGGCGGCTCTTCAGCTTAAAGAAAAGTACGGTGCAACCGTAACCGTTATCACTATGGGTCCCGGTCAGGCTGAAAAGGCTCTCCGCGAGGCACTTGCTATGGGTGCTGACGAGGCATTCCTTATCACCGACAGAGCTTTTGCAGGAAGTGATACGCTCGCAACGTCAACCATTATCGCGGCGGCTATCAAGAAGCTCGGCGCAGACGTAGTATTTTGCGGACGCCAGGCAATAGACGGTGACACCGCTCAGGTCGGTCCTCAGATCGCGGAGCATCTCGGTGTTCCTCAGATCACCTATGCGGCAGCTATCAGCTACGATGCGGATCGTGAGGTTCTCATCGTAAAACGTCAGTTTGAGGATAGATATCAGACTCTTGAGGTAAGGGGAAATTGCCTTATTACCGTTCTTTCAACTCTTGATAAGCCCAGATATATGAACGTTTGGGATATCGTTGATCAGGATGCTAAGGAAGTTGGCATCATCACTTATAAGGATCTTGAGGAAGTGCTCAACCTTGCGGATATCGGACTTAAGGGCTCGCCCACAAAGGTTAAGTCCACCGCTACAAAGCAGTTCAACAAGACTATTGAAACTCTTGAGCTTGATCCCGAAACGGCGGCTAAGACCATCGTTGATGCACTCAAGTCTCGTCATTTGATTTAAGGAGGTGCACAGTAATGGCTAAGAATATTTGGGTATTCTGTGAGCAGCGTGACGGTCAGCTTCAGAGCGTAGCGCTTGAGCTCCTCGGCGTAGCTCGTGAGCTTGCCGAAAAGACGGGAGAAAAGGTTTGTGCGGCTCTTCTTGGACATAACGTTACCGAAAAGGCTGCCGAGCTTATCGCACACGGTGCCGACGAGGTACACGTAGTTGATAACGTAAATCTTGACAAGTTTGTAACCGAGCCCTACGCTCAGGCAATAACCGAGATCGCAAAGAAATATGAGCCTAATGTAATACTTTTCGGCGCAACCAGCATTGGTCGCGATCTCGCCCCCAGACTTTCCGCAAGACTTAAAACTGGTCTTACCGCGGACTGCACCAAGCTTGAGATGGACGAAGAGGGAAATCTCTTCATGACACGTCCCGCATTTGGTGGCAACCTTTTTGCAACTATTATCTGTCCCGACCATCGTCCTCAGATGTCTACCGTTCGTCCCGGCGTTATGAAAAAGCTTGAGCGTGACGAAAAGAGACAGGGTGAGGTTGTGGTTGAGAACATAAGCTTTGACGAAAGCAAGTTTGCTGTCACGGTAGTTGACGAGGTTAAGTCAATTCAGTGCGCAGTTAACATTGAGGAAGCAAAGCTTCTCGTTGCTTGCGGAAGAGGCGTTAAGAACGTTGAGCCCGCATACACGCTTGCTGAAAAGCTTGGCGGAACGGTTGCAGCATCTCGCGCACTTGTTGACGCGGGCGTTATGGATCACTGTAGCCAGGTTGGACAGACGGGTAAGACTGTTCGTCCCGAGGCTTATCTCGCATTTGGTATAAGCGGCGCTATCCAGCACCTTGCGGGTATGGAGGAGTCCGAATATATCGTTGCTATCAATACTGATAAGAATGCTCCTATATTTAAGGTAGCAAATCTTGGTATCGTTGCAGATGCGGCAGCGGTTATGAAAAACATAGAAAAATTACTCTGATTTAAAAAAAGTCACACTATACTTTACACAAAGGAGAAAACAAGAATGAACAAGGTATATCTTATAAGTGCAAAGCGTAGCGCGATAGGCAGTATGCTCGGCTCTCTTAAGGAGCTTACGCCGGGCGACCTCGGTGCGAGAGTGCTTTCTGCTGCCTTAGCAGAGGGCGGAGTTTCTCCCGAATGGCTTGACGAGGTTATCGTTGGAAACGTATTGCCCGCAGGAGCTAAGCAGGGTCCCGGACGACAGGTAGCTATCGGTGCAAAGGTTCCCGTTGAAATTCCCGCTTATTCATTGAATATGGTTTGCGGAAGCGGAATGAAGGCAGTTATGAACGCCGTTCTTTCCATCAAGTCCGGTGCGGCATCCCTGATCGCCGCAGGCGGAACAGAGGTCATGAGCGGAGCACCGTATCTTGTACCCGGTAAAACGCGCTGGGGCGCAAAGATGGGCGACATGAAGATGATCGACCACATGATCTTCGATTCTCTTACAGATGCTTACAGCGGACAGCACATGGGCATTACCGCTGAGAACATTGTTGAGAGATACGGAATTACTCGCGAGGCTCAGGACGAGTTCGCGATCAATTCTCAGAAGAAGGCTGCAGCGGCTCAGGACGCAGGCAAATTCAAGGATGAGATAGTTCCGATCACCGTTAAGCAGGGAAAGAAGGAGTTTGTATTCGAAAACGACGAGTACATAAACCGTACAACGTCGCTTGAAAAGCTTTCAACTCTCCGTCCCGCATTCAAGGCTGACGGAAGTGTTACAGCAGGAAACGCTTCGGGTATCAACGATGGCGCAAGCTTCGTAGTGCTAGCGAGCGAAGAGGCTGTAAAGAAATACAACCTCACTCCTATGGCAGAGGTCGTAGGAATCGGTCAGGGCGGCGTTGATCCCAGCGTTATGGGTCTCGGCCCGGTCCCCGCAGTCAGAAACGCGCTGAAGAACGCAGGAATGAAGCTTTCCGAAATAGAGCTTCTTGAGCTTAACGAGGCGTTTGCGGCACAGTCTCTCGGCGTAGTAAAGCTTCTTTCCGAGGAGCACGGTGAGAGTGAGGAAGCTATTCTCGCACGTTGCAACGTAAACGGCGGCGCGATTGCTCTCGGTCACCCTGTTGGAGCAAGCGGAAACAGAATTATAGTAACTCTCGCTCACGAGCTTAAAAAGAGCGGTAAGACCTACGGTCTCGCATCTCTTTGCATCGGCGGCGGTATGGGTACTGCAGTAATTCTTAAAAATATTAAGTAAAGGAAGGTTTTGAATATGAGATTAAAGGATAAAGTAGCAATAGTTACAGGCGCGGCAAAGGGCCTTGGAGGCGAGATGGCTCTCACGTTTGCAAGAGAAGGCGCAAAGGTCATCGCAGTTGATATGGCTCCTCTTACCTATGAGTGTGAGAACGTTGAATACTATCAGCTCAACGTTACCGACGTTGAGGCTTGCCGTGGACTCTTTGAGTACGCAAAGGAAAAGTACGGAAGAATTGATATTCTCGTAAACAACGCAGGTATCACCCGTGACGCTATGACAAGAAAGATGACCGATGATCAGTGGGATCTCGTTATCGATATCAACCTTAAGGGCGTATTCAACCTTACCCGTTTCGTAGGTCCCTTCATGGAAGAGATCGGCGGCGGAAGCATAATCAATATTTCTTCCGTTGTTGGTGAGTACGGTAATATCGG
>JBGVJM010000166.1:0-4283 GCA_045129415.1 Eubacteriales bacterium | reverse complement strand
CTTTTCCTTACTTATTCCATTAGCATTCATGATAATATCGACCGAATCCTCAAAATCCATCGAAGGAATGAAGTCCTCTCCATTTCTATCACACATAAATAACAGCTTAAATAGCTCTTTTTCCTTTTCGGCAAATCTAATATATGCCATACCGTATGCCTTATATTGAGGATAATTTCCACTCTCAATTTCATTCTTAATTGAGGCAAGATACAGCTCATAAGCTTCCATAGTAACAGCCTTTTGTAATTCTTCCATTGTTGAGAAGTTTGAAAAGATAGGCTGAGTAGAGCAATCCAATAAGGTGGCAATGGCTCTTGCATTTATTGAATCGGGGCCGCTATTTCTTATAAGATCTATTGCTGTTGCAATTATATCTTCTTTTGTTATCTTAACCTTGGGTGGCATAGTATTCCTCCTTTAATATAACGCTTGTTATATATCATATGTTATTTTAACATACGATTATGGTTTTGTCAATGCTTTTTTACAAAAAAATCGAAAAAAGCATCACGGCATAAGCCGTGATGCTTTTTGATTAATATATAGTTTTCTTATTCCTTTACAAGCTTAAGGATCGTACCGTTGCAAGCGGGGAGTCTGTCAAGCTCTCCGTAAATAACCTCGGATATCTTCCAGCCTTCCTTAATGTTGATAGGCTCAACTATCTCGTGGTCGGAATAATTGAGAACGGTTGCGTAGCAGCTATTGTCATCGCAAGGATGAACAGTAACAAAAACGTTTGCATCGTTACAGGAAACGGGCTTTTTGCCTATAAAGTCCTTAGCCGCTATTTCGTATATCTTATAATAGGGGATATTGTTGAAGCTACCGGGAAGATCAAACGCTATAGCTTCAAGAGCACAGTCAACAAAATAAACGTATCCTTCGCCAACCTTGTTTTTCAACATAAGGGGCTTTCCTTGTTCATTTCTCAGCAATACCTCGGCTGTGGTGGGATCAAGATAGATCTCCTTGCCCGAGTAATACATCTTTTTGCCATCGATCTCGAACGTGTGCGATCCGCCGGTCATTACACCCGTAGATTCCGCACCAACCGTTTCGGGGAAGTCACCAATAAAGCCGCCACCGTAGGTCATGCAAAGAGTTGCGCCATTCTTTACCTTGTTCATGATAGCATCCCACGTAAAGGAGTTTATATTGTTCCAACCGGATACACAAGGCATAAAATAAAGCTTAGAGTCGGGAATATTCGCGCTATTTGTATAACACACCTCAAGATCAAGACCTATTTGCTTTGCAAGAGTAAGAGATGAGATTGCCATCTTTTGTCTGTCCTGCTCCTCGGTAAGTATGCAAACACCGTCAATTGTTCTTTGCGGCATTCTCTCGGGAAGCTTATTAATAAGCTCGGACATACTCTTCATCACGTGGGCAACGGGCTTGGGACTGTGGTCAGCATTGAACATACCAAGCTCCTGCTCCATGAGAGACCATGTGTAAGGAGGGAAGTTCAGATGCTTCTGCTCCCATGCGCACCACCATTGATAACCAATAAGGTTGTTAGCGATGGAGGAGAGTATCTGTATTCTCATAAAGTCCGCAGACATATTTTTGTGTCCTTGGCTTTGAGTGAACGTGCCGCTTTCCTGAATATATACATCCTTCTTGCCTACGCCTGCATAATACAAGCAAACAGCGGTGGGAAGGAAGGTTACTTTAAGACGAGTATAAGGCTCTCTGTCAGCCGCATAAGTGGGCGAAGGATAGGGATGAGGTGTAAGCACATCAGTAAGCTCAGCCTGGTCCTGAAGCAGCCACTTCATATCATTGGATTCTCCTGTAGCCAATGCATGCATTCCGCTTGAAATGGGACGGGAATTGTCTACTGCTCTGATAGTATCGGCAACTGCCGCAGTCCAGTTGTATGCGTCAAAGGTCGTCTCGGGGAAGCCCATACAGTTGCACTCGTTGCCGAGATCCCACATAACTATAGCCTTTTCATCCTTCAGCTCTCTTACAAGGCGACGGATATATCTTCTCATCCACGTAAGAGCTTCAGTGTCAGTTATAAGATTCTTTCCAGCGATTGCCGGAGGAGTATAAAGACGACCACTCATCCAACCGGTTACGATAGAAACGACAAGTGTGATGCCGTTTTCCTCAGCGGCGTGACAAAGATCCCTGAAATTAGCAATTTGCTGCATATCCACGCCATCGCCGTATATGGGCATTCCCGTGTTTGCATTAATGTACTCACCGGGCTTTCCTCGCCATCTATACGCCATATCAACGGGCTGGAAGTCTCTCCAGTTGGGGAAAACGCGCAAGCACTGAACTCCGTATTCGGACAACTGCTTGAATTCTTCACGTATTCTCGCGCCGTCGTAGTGTCTCCACATTTCGGTAGCATAATCTCTACCCCAATAGTTTGCGCCAAGCATAAATTTCATAATCTTATACCTCTTTGATTTCTATAATTTTGCTATAATAGTCACCCTTGATTCTGTCCTTTTCAAAGGTAATACCAAACTTCATAAGCGTGTCGCCGCTGTATGTCTTGCCGTTGACCTCGTACTTCTTATCGGGAATAAGTCCCATGGGATAAACAACACGCAAGCCGTCCGGGAACTTGATTCCGTGTGAGAAGACAAACACAACCGCGTTCCTTCTGTCGCGAGCAAGATACTGCCAAGCAAACGTTTTATCATCAGTAGGCATGCTCAGCTTATAAACGTACGAATTATGCAAGATAGGTCTAATGGTCTTGTAGTATTCGACTTGCTCTTTTATAAACTCTATGTCCTCCGCAGGGGCGGTCAATAGGTCAACACCAATACTCATTGATCCTGTCATTCCGAGCATTGTACGATATTTGAGAGGACCTGTTCTACCCGTCAAGTGATAGTTAGGCGGAGCGACGTTGCCTGCGCCACCTGCATATCTTGGATGGAAGAGATCAACAAATCCGTTGTGTATTTTAAGAACGTCAATGGGATCGGCGTTATCGCTTCGGTTGATTCTATCGCAGTACTCGAACAGACCGAAATCAGCTCTTGCGCCGCCGTGGGCACAGTTTTCAATAAGAAGCTTGGGATATTTTTCCCTTATATGCTTGTAAAGCCTCGTCATATTTCTCGCAAAGCTTATAAAGAAATCAGGTGTCGTGTCGCGCTCTCCAATATAGCGATTCATATCCCATTTGAGATAATCAAGCTCAAATTCCTCGATTATTCTATCCATTGTTTGCTCGCAGAACTGATATACGTCCTCTCTTGCGAGATTCAATACTCGCTGGTGACGAGTATAGCTCTTTTCGCGAGTGTCATATCCAAGAACCCAATCGGGATGCTCACGATAGAGAACTGAATCCTCGGTTAGCATTTCGGGCTCTACCCAAATACCGAACAAGAGACCGTTTTCGTGAGCCTTTCTTGAAATTTCGGCAATTCCGTTGGGGAAAGCTTCGGGATCTGCATACCAATCTCCAAGTCCGCCAAGATCGTTCTTTCGTCCGATCATCCAACCGTCATCTATAACCAGAAGCTCGGCTCCAACGTGCTTCACCTTAGGAATCAAGGCTAAAAGCTTTTCCTCGGTAACGTTGAACAAATAAGGATACCAGGAATTATAAATAATAGGGAATGGCTTTGTTATGTTGTCCTTTGCCGCCAATACGTCAAACTCAAGGTCGTAAATGCGCTCTCTCATGCCCGAATATCCGTTTTCAGTATATCCAAATATTGCAACCGGAGTTTCAAAGCTTTCGCCATTGTTAAGAGTGACTGTCGTGTCAAAGAAATTTATACCCGTTGTCACTTTAACTATCTGTGCGCTACTCTTTTCAAAAACAATTTTGAAATTACCCGCATGCTTAAGCATTCCATAATACAAAGCACCTTGGCGCTCGGTTGCAGGGCAGTGTGCATCACTGACCGCAAAGAAAGGAACATGGTGTGGTCCTGCACTTACACCGCGTCTTGTATCAAATACGAGCTTACCCTCGGGAATAACGCTCTTTACGGGCACGTACTCGCGGCACCAGGCACCTGCGTATGAAAACACTTCATATTCCTTTTGAGGAGGAAGATATATATTGGCGGATGCGGCATTTTCAATAATTGCCGTATTACCGTTATTAATGATAACCGCGCTCCGCTCTATCATATCAAGCTCGGGACGAACAAGATATATAAGCTTTACCAAAAGGGAATACGAGATATCTTCAAGTATTACGGTAAGCTTGTCGCCATCAATTTCGTGAGACTTATAGGTCAATTCCACATCGGATACGCCGTCCGAATATCTGACCTTCAGGCTTT
>JBGVJM010000165.1:0-5580 GCA_045129415.1 Eubacteriales bacterium | reverse complement strand
ATCACCCAGATGCGCTCCTTTTCGTCATTTTCTCTCCACTTGGAGCGACAAACCGTGCCCATAAGTCTTACAAAGGGCTTTGACAGGTGTCCGGAATGAAGAACGATGAGTCCCATGCCCTCAAGAACGTGTCTTTGAACTCTCGCGGCGATCTCGTCGGGAACGTCCGAGTGCTTTATGTGTCCCCACCAGATAAGAACGTCCGTGTTGTCAAGAACCTCCTCGGTAAGTCCGCATTCGGGCATGTCAAGGGTTGCACATCTGACGGTAAAGTCGTCATGCTCCAAAAGTCCCTCGGCGATAGCCGTGTGGATGCCCTTGGGGTAAACCCTTGCTATCTTTTCGCTGTCTCTTTCGTGGAAATATTCGTTCCACACGGTTACTCTGATCTTTTCCATTTTAGTTCTCCTTATAAAGAGTTTATTTTACCGAATCAAGATGAAGATTGGGGAAGTATTTGCAGAATTCTGCTATCTCGCGAGTGTAGTCGCCCTCCATCTCAACAAAGTGATGTATGTATGGACCGTCAAGAAGCTTGGCTTCAACCGCCTGCAAGTCCTCAAACTCGCCCCAAATATAGCTTCCGTGGGTGATGGGTCCCTCGGTTGTGTGACACTTTAAGGGAAGAATTACGTATCTTCCACCCTCCTCGCGGTCTATTCTTGCCGCGGTGTACTCGCCGTCACGCGCTCTGAGCCAAACGCGCTGATTGACAAGTCGCGCTTCGGTGCCGGGGGCCTTGCTGGATGCAGGGAAGGGACCGCAATGCCAAAGCAGCTCGGCGTTTTTATTTTCGGGGTGACGGACTGTGAATTCTCCAAAGAGAGGGAGCTTTTTGCCAAGCGTTGCGCTCTTTAAGAGTGCCATGGTCATGGCGCAGTGAACGTCGCTCTCGCAGGACATAAGATAGCCCATTTCGTTGAGGAGTGCAAATGCCGCGCAGGGAGCAAGACCGTCAAACATAAGGGGCGTTGCTGTCCAGCACTCCGCACTCATTACGTCAAGCTTATATTCCTCAAACAGATGCTTGTAGACCGCAACCAGAGTTGCCATGGGCTTTATGTATCTGGGTGTGAGGTCGTCAAGCTTGAAGTTGTGGGTAAAATACTTTTCATACTCTGCGATCTCGTCGGCGTAAAGCTCGGGAGCTGATTTCATTCTTTGCTGGAAAATGGCAAAGTTTATGGGAATTATGCGTACGCCAAACTGTTCCATAAGCTCACCCTCGTTGCAAATGACCGAGTAGAAGGGAATGGGACGGGTTCCCACCTGACCTATGCGCAGGCCCTTGAAGTTCTTTACCATGCAGGCTACACGAACGAAGCGCAAAAATGCGTCTTTGAATTCCTCGTCTTCAACACGGCAGGAGGGCACGTGAGAGAAGGGAACGCGGCATCTCTGGAGCTGACGCGAAAGACCGAAAAGACCGCACTGTGAGTCGGTGGGGCGCATGCCGTCAACGTAATATTCGTCGTCAAGGGGCGCCCAGATAAGAACGGGCTTGCCAAGCTCGCGCGCGATGTCGGCCGCAGCCTCCTCGTTACCGAAGTTGCAGTTGATGAGCATAACTGCATCAACCCCTTCAGCCTTGAAGCGCTCTACCGTTTCAGCGGCACTTGCGTCGTCAAAAATGAGGTCGTTGATTCCAAGACCGCGAGTATCAACGAAGGTCACGGTTTCGGTGGTAAAATTGCTCTCAATGTAGTCCAGGCTCTTCTTGCCTCGTTGCTCGGCGGAATACCAGTTCCAGCACGTTCCACGAGGACGGTCGGTGGTGTTTCTTCTCATTGCGACAAGACCTATTTTTAATTTGTAGTCAAGCATACGTTTATCTCCTTTTGCTTAGATAGAGTTAAAATTCTTCTGTTATGCCGTAATCGGCGTATTCGAAAATTGGGGCGTTGGGATCGGGGTTTACGGCAATTACCGTTGCCGAGCGATCCATGCCTACAATGTGATGGACGGCTCCCGAAATGCCAACGGCGACGTAAACTGAGGGACTTACCGTTTTGCCCGTAAGTCCAATTTGCTCGTCGTATCGGGCGTATCCGTTGTCGACAAGCTTGCGCGATGCGCCAAAATCCGCACCTACGGATCTACACAGTGCGCGAATATCGTCAAGCCGATCTTTAACGCCATAGCCTGCGGCAATTATTACGTCGCTTTGCCTTGCGCTTTGCGTCCGCACTGTGGCAAGGGCGGGGGAGGTAAGGCTCTTTATTTTTGCGATAACGCTACCCGAAAGCGCGGGGCGGTACATGATGAGCCGATCTTGCTCACATTCAAGACGAGTGCAGTCGGCGCAAAGTCCGAGTCCCAACCTTGCTGCGACCTGTGCGGCAGTCCTTGCCGAGCGCGTGTCGCACGCGAACAAGACTGCGTTGGGATGCAGGTCTTCGATTTTTTTGCATATCTCGTCAGCCGTGGCGTCGTCCAGAGCCGTTATGTTGTCACAAACCGATGCGGCGTAAAGCTCACAGCCTTTGCCAACGGTTAATACACAGTTCAGCTTTTGTTGTGAGGTTGTATTGGGCGTGAGCTGCTCGCGATTTTTGTTTATGCTTTGGGCGATAATGCCCTCAAGCTCTCCGCGGCCGATAAATTTGCATTTTCTTTTGCCTGATGTGTTCTCAAAGGTTTTCAGAACGCGTGTCGGAGAGCCTGCAAGTCCGCAAAGGGATGAATCCGCGCCGATATCGGCGGTATTCCATACCAAAAGCTCGCCGCATTTTGAACTGATTCGCGGGAAACGGAGCGTGTTTATACGCTCAACCGTGATCAGAGCCGGAAAGCCTTGGACTTGCTCACCCTCGTCGCGAGTGGTACAGGAGATGTTGCTTTCGGTTACCCTGTCAATGCTCATCACGTTATTGATGATTCCGTAGCCCAAAAGCTCGGATAACATTATAGGTGTTTGTCCCGTGTCGCCTATAAGCGTTTGTCTGCCGCAAAGCACAAGGTCGGGCTCCAGCTTTTTAACAGCCAAAGCCAAGGTGCGCGCCGTTGCAAACGTATCGGCCCCCGCAAATGCGTTGTCGCAAAGAAGGATAGCCTTTTTCGCGCCGAGCCTTGTCAGCTTTAAGAGCAGGTCTTGCGCTGCGGCGGGACCCATAGACAAAAGCGTTATTTCGGCGCCGTCTATGCGTAAGGCCGCCTCGTATGCGCAGGCGTCAAAGGGACTTATGTTTCCGTCCTGCCCCTGTCTTATACAAACAGTTATCTTCATAGCTCGTCATCCTTGTAGACAGGCGCCAACGCATCGTGTATAGCCTTGTATTTTTTGTATAGCTTTTGATATTTTTCGTGATTTTTGGGGTCGGGATAGGTTACGTCGGCTTTCTTTACGCAAATACGCACCGCATCCTTCGCATCATTAAAGATTCCAACCGCAATACCGGCAAGCATTGCCGAACCGAGAGAGGAATCGGAGCTTTCGGTGGTGTGTAATGCGATACCGAGCGCGTCTGACGTTATCCTGCGCCAAAGCTTGCCCTTTGCGCCGCCACCTATGACCGTGGCATACGACTTATGCTCAACGCCAAGACCATCAAGATAGTTTTTGCAATCAAGCAGGGAAAGGGATACTCCCTCAAGTACGGCGCGGGTAAAGTGAGCGCGCGTATGTGTTGCGCGCACGCCGGTAAAGCTGGCGCACAGCTGAGGATCGGCGTAAGGAGTAAGCTCGCCGTTCAGGTGGGGAAGGAAAACAAGTCCGTCCGCGCCGACGGGTATCGCTTCGGCAGCTTCGTCCAGCTCCGAGTATTCTCCGCCGAACGTGTCTCTGTACCAGCGATATGATGCCGCCGCAGCCTTTGTAGCCGTTCCGGGATACCAAAGACCGTCTATTACATGTGAATAGTTAACTATGTGTCTATCGGGAATGGGAGCATCGGTTATTACGCATATTCTGCCCGCGGTTGCCAGCTTTACGGTCATGTCTCCCGCTTCAACCGCACCCGAGGCAAATATCTCCATTACTGTGTCGGTGGTGCCGCAAATTACGGGAGTGCCCGTGACAAGTCCGGTCGCTTCAGCCGCTTTGTCGGTGACACCGCCTATGATGTCGGTGGGATTTACTATGGGCGGAAGAGCTGTCATGTCGATGCCGCATCGTGAGCAAAGATTCTCGTCGTAGCGCATATTGACACAGTCAAAGAGCATGCTGCCCTCCGCCTCAATATAGTCGGTACAAAAAACACCCGTGAGGAAATATCTTATGTAATCCTTTTCAAAAAAGAGCTTTCCTATTTTTGAGTAAAGCTCGGGCTCGCGCTCCGAAAGCCACAAAAGCTGGGGAAGCGTCCATATCGTGTCGGGCTTATGATGAGTTTTTCTGAATATCTCATTGCCGTGCTGCTCCAAGAGATATTGGGCTTGACCGCGGCTTCTTGAATCGGTCCAATGGATCGCGTTACGCAGGGGGACTGCGTTTTTGTCGCAGGGCAGGAAGGTATGCGTTGCCGAGTCAATGGCGATAGCCGCAATTTCGTCGGGGGAAACGCCGCTTTTCTGAAGAATTGACCTTGTGTTTTTGCATAGAGCATTCAGCCAATCCGCGGGGTCTTGCTCGCACGCACCCTGCTCGGGATAAAGCGTGGGATATTCAACTGTATTTTGCGCGACTATGCTTCCGTCCTCGCAAAGCAGGGTGGCTTTAGATGCGCCGCCGCCAAAGTCTATTCCAAGCAAATATCTCATTAAAATTCTCCCATTTTAATAGTTGATCTTGTAGTTTTCTCCGTATATTCCGACAGCTACGCCCTTTGAAGCGAGTCCGTCGTTATCTTCGTGACAAATTATCCATTTGTTTTTGCGGAAGAGCATTTTGTCGCTAACCTCGCATTCAAGCGGGGTGTTGGTTCCTCGGGGAAGACCGACAACGCAGCCAAATCCGCCATCGTCCACTTCTATGGGACAAAAATGTGTTGTCGTGTTGTAGATTTCCAAAACAGAGCCTTGAGGCACAAAAAATGCCTTCATGTCGGCGCTGTTCAGTTTTCCGTCCCGTATGTCGCTTATTTTTGCGAGAATGAGGACAAGAGGCGTTGTTGCAATATTCAATTCGGAGCTGTAATGCCATTCTGTTGCGCCCAAAACGGAATTGTGACCGTAGCAGTAGCCCATCTGGGTGTCAAGTGTGCCGAAAAGACGCGCGGACACCTCTTTCGATATGTCAAGCGCTTCAAACGATGCAACGGACGGTGAATAAGCGGAGCCTTCGGCAGGGAATTCAGTTTTTTGCGCCGCTTTCAGTATCTCCGCCGTGTCAAATCCGTCAAGAAGCTTGCCGTACGCGGCAAATTCCTTGTCGCTCACATCGTAAAGCTTGACGGAGGGGTTGAGCTTTTTCAATTTTTCAAGCATTTATATCACCTATGATAAAATTCAGATTATTTCAGCATCCATTCGTGGTCGGGGTCATTGGAGCGGTTAAAGCCCTGATAGTCGCCCGCCATAAGCCATAATAGATAGCTCTTGTAGCCGGGGGTGGTAACGGTTGCGTGATATCCGCGCGGGAATTCAACAAGGTCGTCCTGCTTTACGCGGTAAGCCTCGTCGATCTCGCCGTCCGCGGTATAA
>JBGVJM010000164.1:0-2493 GCA_045129415.1 Eubacteriales bacterium | reverse complement strand
AAAAACCGCCGCGCCGCCTATAAGTCCGCCGTAAAAGGTGGCTCCGGTGCTTGCGTCAATGACAAATTCTCCGCGTGTCTTTATATTGTAAAATGCCTGAAACAAAACCGCCGAGCCATATCCCAGCGCTACTGCAAAAGCTCCGCATATAACGGTAAAGGTCTGATTTTTCGCCTTGATCTTGAGCTTGTCCGCATACGTTCCAAAAATGAAGAAGCATGCCGCAACGGCAGCGCACAGGCAAATATCATATATCGTAAGTCCTAAAAAAACTTGATTTGGGTACATAGCTTCCCTCCTCGTTTTTGATTGTCAAAAAGCCCCCTGCCCTCAGGGCAAAGGGCTTTTATTTTTTATTCGTTGCTCATTCTCTTTTCCTCGTACTCCTCACGCGTGATGAGTATCTTACGAGGCTTGTTACCGTCGGGAGCGCTTACAAAGCCCATTTCTTCCATTCGGTCAATGATCTTTGCGGCTCTTCCGTATCCGACCTCAATTCTTCTCTGAAGCAAGGACGTGGATATCTTGCCCGCATCGATCGCAAGCTCAACGGCATCCCAGAACTTGGAATCCTCGTCACCCGAGCCACTGCCCATTCCCGCAGTGATCGGAATACCCTCACCGCTGTTACCGATGGATGCCATAGCGTTATCTATGCTAGACTCGAAATCCTGGTCGTAAATTACGGGATAGTTGTTGTTCTTTACGTATTCAACGACAGCCTCGACCTCGTCGTCCGAAACGAACGCACCCTGAACTCTCGCAGGCTTGGGAGCGCCAACGGGAGCATAAAGCATATCTCCGCGTCCGCAAAGCTTTTCCGCGCCGATGGTGTCAAGGATTATTCTTGAATCCATACCCGACATAACGGTGAACGCTATTCTTGAAGGAATGTTCGCCTTGATAAGACCCGTGATTACGTTAACGGAAGGACGCTGAGTACCGATGATCAGGTGAATACCTGCGGCTCTCGCCTTTTGAGCGATACGGACGACTGCCGTTTCAACCTCTTCCTTCGCGGTCATCATAAGATCCGCAAACTCGTCTATAACTATGACCATTCTGGGCATGTAAGGCTTATCGGGGTCATTCTTTGTAACCTCGTTATATGCCGCAATGTTACGAACGCCGACCTCCTCAATAAGAGCAAAGCGCTTTTCCATCTCGTTGACCGCAGTGTTGAGCGCGCCTGCCGCCTTCTTGGGATCGCTGATTATACGGCAGCAAAGGTGAGGAACGTCACGGTACACCTTAAACTCAACCTTCTTGGGGTCTATAAGCAAAAGCTTTACCTCATCGGGCTTGGAGTGATAGAGCAAGCTCATGAGTATGGAGTTGATACATACCGATTTACCCGAGCCCGTCGTACCTGCAACCAAAAGGTGAGGCATCTTTTCTATATCGAATACCACGGGCTTACCCGAAACGTCAGCACCAAGACATGCCGCAAGCAAGCTCTTATGATTCTTGAATTCGGGAGACTCGATAAGAGTGCGGAGCTTAACTGCCGCAGGCTTATCGTTAGGAACCTCGATACCTACTGCCGCCTTTCCGGGAATAGGTGCTTCTATACGAACGCCCGACTTTGCAAGTCCGTATGAGATATCGTCAACGAGATTTGCAATGGAACGAACTCTTACACCCGCCTCGGGCTTGACTTCGTAACGCGTGATCGTAGGACCGCACGAGCAGGTTATATCGGTTACGTTTATCTTAAAGTCTGCAAGAACGCCGCGCAAAAGCTCTGCGTTCTTCTCTATCTCGGCAGGATCGCTCGAATAACGGCCGGGGCCATCTTCAAGAAGATCAACGGGGGGATAGTTGTATTCGCGGATAGGCGCCTTCACGGGAGCCTTTTCGCCTATGAAATATTCGTCCTCTTTATTGGAATTAGCCGCCTCAAAATCGCGGGCGCTCTTGATTCCCTTGTCCTGAACGAGCGGAACGAAAACCTCGCCCGTTTCGGTGTCGACCTGATAATCGTCACGGAACAAGTCGTTTGCCATATCGTCAACCGCACCGTTGCCGCGTGTTTTTTGTGCAACGTCACGGGGATCTATAAACACGAAGGTCTCGTCATTTGAAGCCTTGCGGTCGGGGAAAACTGTCTCCGCGCCGTATTCGTCCTCGTCCACGATCTCGGGCTCAGCCGCCTTTTGCTGATCCGCCTTTATTCCGTCAAGTCTTTCTATCTCGTCACTTGAGAAAACGTTGAGCTTAACGGTGTTTTCGCCGTCGCCCGCGCCATCAATGGAAATGTTACAGCCGTTCTTCTTTTCGACAGCCTTTTCGGGAGACTTTGTAAGCTTTTCGGGCTCTTCATCCCTTTGAGGCTCAGTCTTGGGAGCATTTTGTGCTTCAAGCTTTGCTTGGCGAGCCGCCTCACGGGCTGCTTCGCGTTCAAGTCTTGCCGCCTCGCGCTCGCGCGCTCTTTCCTCTCGCTCCTCGGCGCGTATTGCCGCGCGCTCGAGTCGCTCCTCCTCCAAAATCTCC
>JBGVJM010000163.1:0-26394 GCA_045129415.1 Eubacteriales bacterium | reverse complement strand
AAGGAGAGACGGGAATCGTCGTCCTTGAAATACAAGGTGTCTCTCATACCGCAGGGCAGCTGGTCTATAAAGCAAAAGATGCACTTGTTGCGGCAGGACTGCTTTTTATCCATAAGAGGCGTTTCAAAATCGAGACCGATGTCGTCGTACTGAGATTTTTTGATGGTCACCTCGTATGGATCTCCGTCTCGAATAAGCGCGAGAGTAACGCGACTTTCGGCAAGGAAGAAGCGGTAATCAAGAACGTCATTTATTTCTCTGCCGCCGATAGTACAAAGAACGTCGCCCGCCATAATACCTGCGCGTGACGCACGGCTATGCGGCGCAACACTTGTTATTTTTACCATAATTTCCTCCTTTTCGTCATTCGCATTATAATCCACCCTACATTATATCATAAATAAGTCAATTATGCAAGAGCTTTAATATATTTAGTATATATAAAAAGAAACGGAGCTTTCGCTCCGCTTCTATTTAAAATTATACAACGCCGAACTGTAAGAACAGAATAGCGGCAAGTCCGTAATAGCTAATAACTGCGATAAGGTCGTTTATCGTTGTGATAAGCGGACCCGATGCAACCGCGGGGTCAATTCCCAATGCATGGAATATCATAGGTATTGCCGCGCCCGTAAATCCCGATATCATCATAGCAAACAAAAGGGACAAGCCAACGCAAACGGCGGTTGCCGCAACGATAGGCATTGTATACGTGCCGATGATGCCGAGATATATGCTGACGACAAGGAACGAGCAAAGACCGATAAGCAAGCCGTTGAGCAATGCCACGCGCGTTTCCTTGAAGATAAAGCCTATCTTCTTTTTTCCTGTGATCTCGTCTCCGCTGAGCGAACGCACGGTGACCGCAAGCGACTGCGTACCAACGTTACCCGCCATTCCGAGAATAAGCGATTGGAAGCATACGATAAAGGGAAGCTCGCGCACCACGCCCTCAAATATTCCCACAACGGCGGAAACGGCAAGTCCCATAAAGAGAAGCGCGATAAGCCAGGGAATACGCTTTTTGATACTCTTCCAAAGAGGCTCGCGTACCTGCTCCTGCTCACTGAGAGCTGCCAGCTTTGCGTAGTCGTCCTCAAATTCGGCATCCACGATGTCGATTACGTCCCTGGACGTGATAACACCGAGAAGAGTCTGGTCGGATGACGAAAGTACGGGCACAAGATCCTCGGAATAGGAGCGCAGCTTTTCGATACTGTCCGAAATAAGCTCCTTGTCGTAAACGAAGGGGAAGGTGGTGTATATCAGGTCGTCAAGCGAGTCGCTGCTACGCGCAACGATAAGCTCCTTGAGATCAATAGCTCCGTAGAACTTTCCGTCGTCCTCGGTTACGAATATTTTGTATATGTTGTCGTTTTGCGCGGCATCCGACACAAGAGTTCTCATGGCACTCTTGATGCTTACGCCTTTTTTTATCGAAATAAAGTTGGTGCTCATTCGGCTACCGAACTCGTCATCCTCGTAGGAATTGATAAGCTCGATCTCCTCCTTGACATCGTCCTCAATGAGCTCCAGCACCTCGCTTCGGGTCTGCTCGTCAAGGTCCTCGAGAACCTCAAGAGCCTCGTCGGCATCCATTTGCTCGATGATGTCCGCCGCCTCGTCGGTATCAAGCTCGGAGAGATACTCGCCTGCGTCGTCAAGATAGGTGACGATGTCGGACATGGCTTCGCTGTCAAGCGCGCGCAAAAGACGGTCGTTTTCCTCCTCGGTCAGCTCCTCAAGAACTGACGCGATATCGTTATCGTGGTATTCCTCAAGCTGAGCTCTGAGCTCCTCGTCGGAGCAATCGCTTCTGATTATTGAGAGGATCGTTTCGCGATAGCCTCTGTCCTCAATGTCATCAATATTGAGAGCTTCAAGATCCTTGTTTTCTTCCATAAAAAAACCTCCTTTTCACTTGGGAAAGGAGATGATGTATGCACCAAAATAAAATCCGACGGTCAGTCTCGGATAACGGTACGGGTCAGCGCCTTTCCGGTATGTATCAAATTTTTTGTGCAGGGGCAAGATCGCCCATTACTGTCCGTACTCATTTTTGGCTCCTTTACTGTTATTTTTATGGATATATATCCTCAATTTAATTATAACCTTGTTTTCCGTCGTTGTCAAGCAAAAAAATGGCAGCCTGCAAAAAAAGTGCAGACTGCCACGGTTTTTTATTCAACCTTTGGGAGCTTTGCGAGAGCGCGCTCAATGTCCTCGTCCGAGGGCGCGGTGTCAATCATTACGCCGTTGTGGTATTTTTCGTATGACATCATATCGAAATAGCCCGTTCCCGTGAGACCGAAAACGATGGTCTTCTCCTCGCCCGTTTGCTTGCATTGCTTTGCGATATCAAGAGCAACCTTTATTGCGTGACTTGATTCGGGGGCGGGAAGTATTCCCTCAACACGCGCAAATTCCTCGGCGGCGGCAAAAACCTCGGTTTGCTTTACCGTGGTTGCCTCCATATATCCGTCCGCATAGAGCTTTGAAAGTGTGGAGTTCATTCCGTGGTAACGCAGGCCCCCTGCGTGTGTAGGCGCGGGCATAAAGCCTGAGCCGAGAGTATACATTTTAGACAGGGGACATACCATGCCCGTATCGCAATAGTCGTAAGCATATTTTCCGCGTGTAAAGCTTGGGCAGGACTCGGGCTCAACGGCAATTATACGATAATCCGCCTCGCCGCGCAGCTTTTCACCCATAAATGGCGCGATAAGACCGCCAAGATTGGAGCCGCCGCCCGCGCAACCGATAATTATATCGGGCTTGATGCCGTATTTATCAAGTGCGATCTTGGTTTCAAGACCTATTATGGATTGATGAAGCATTACCTGATTCAAAACGCTGCCGAGAACGTATCGGTAGCCTTCTTTTTTAGTTGCGGTCTCAACTGCCTCGGAAATCGCGCAGCCAAGACTTCCAACGGTGCCGGGATGCTCTTTGAGTATACGTCTTCCTATCTCGGTTTCGGTGGATGGAGAGGGGGTTACGGATGCTCCGTACGTGCGCATTACCTCGCGTCTGTGCGGCTTTTGCTCATACGAGCATTTTACCATGTAGACCTTGCAGTCAAGGTCAAAGTATGAGCAAGCCATAGAGAGTGCCGTGCCCCATTGACCTGCACCGGTCTCGGTAGTGACTCCAACAAGTCCCTGCTTTTTCGCATAATATGCCTGCGCAATAGCCGAATTGAGCTTGTGGCTGCCGCTTGTGTTGTTTCCTTCAAACTTGTAGTATATTTTGGCGGGAGTTCCGAGCCTTTCTTCAAGACAGTATGCGCGCACCAAGGGCGCGGGGCGGTACATTTTGTAAAAGCTGCGGATCTCCTCGGGAATTTCAAAATAAGCCGTGGTGTCGTCAAGCTCCTGCTCGATAAGGTCATTGCAAAATACGCCCGCAAGATCTTCCTTTGTCATTACCTCATGTGTTTCGGGGTGGAGAAGAGGAGCGGGCTTTTGCGGCATATCGGCGCGCAGGTTATACCACGCGCGTGGCATTTCGCATTCTTCAATGTATATTTTGTAGGGTATCTGCTTTTCGGACATATAAACCTCTCGTTTTGCATTTTAAATTTATTTGTTGCAAAATAACTGTATATCGGCATTATAGCATCAAAGAGCTGTTGCCGTCAATAGCTTTAATTAATATTGCGTAAATATATTGGATATTACCCATAAATTACCTGAATTGTTTGACATCAAACGACACCGTCAGCCTTGACAAAAGGGCAAAACGGTAGTATAATTGATGTGTAAAATAATGCTTTACGGAGGACGGTATATGGGACTTAAAATATTTGAATATGACCCCTCTTTGTTGCCTTACAGCGCAGAGATAGAGCTCAGAATGGATAATTATAGAGCCAAAAGACAGGACTTGGTTGGTGAAGGTAAGCTTTCGGACGTTGCAAACGGACACGAGTATTTTGGCTTTCACAGAACCGAGGACGGTTGGGTGTATCGCGAGTGGGCACCCGCGGCTGACAATCTTTACCTGACGGGTGATTTTTGCTATTGGGATATGACCGCGCACAAGATGAACAGACTCGACGGCGGCATATTTGAGATATATCTTGATGGCAAGGATAGACTTTGGGACGGCTGCCACGTGCAGACTATCGTGGAATTTGGCGGTCAGCTTCACCGTCGTGTTCCGCTGTACATTCGTCGTGTGCTTCAGGATAAGCAGACGTATCTTTGGTGCGGAGTTATCTCGGACGAGCCCGAGTACAAGTGGAGAAAAAAGCATCTTAAGTGCGCAAAGAATCTCTTTATCTACGAGTGCCATATAGGTATGGCTCAGGAAGAGGAGAAGATAGGCTCTTATGATGAGTTTCGTGAGAATATCCTTCCGCGCATAAAGGCGGCAGGCTATAATACGCTTCAGATAATGGCGATAATGGAGCATCCCTATTACGGATCGTTTGGCTATCAGGTGTCGTCCTTCTTTGCGGCATCATCCAAATACGGAACGCCCAATCAGCTGAAGAGACTTATAGACGAGGCGCACACAATGGGAATATCCGTGCTGCTTGACGTGGTTCATTCGCATGCGGTAGGCAATATCGGTGACGGACTTAATATGTTTGACGGTACCGTTCATCAGTTCTTCCACGAGGGCGGACGCGGCGATCATCCCGCTTGGGGCACCAAGCTCTTTAATTATGACAAGAACGAGGTAATATGCTTCCTTCTCTCCAACCTGAAATTCTGGATGGAGGAGTACGGCTTTGACGGCTTCCGCTTTGACGGAGTTACCTCTATGATATATCATGACCACGGTCTCGGTACGGCATTTATGGATTACAGCAAGTATTTCTCGCTCAATACCGACGTGGAGGCAATAACCTATCTTCAGCTTGCAAACGAGCTTATTCGCGAGGTGTATCCCGAGGCGACCACTATCGCCGAGGATATGTCGGCAATGCCCGGTATGTGCCTGCCTATTGAGGACGGCGGAATCGGATTTGATTACAGGCTTGCAATGGGCGCCCCCGATCTTTGGATAAGGCTCATCAAGGAGCAAAGGGACGAGGATTGGAGTATGTGGCGCATATACTCCGAGCTTACAAGCCGCAGACCTATGGAGAAGTATATCGGTTATTCCGAGTCGCATGACCAGGCGCTTGTCGGAGACAAGGCTATAATGTTCCGCCTTTGCGACAAGGAGATGTACACCTCTATGAAGAAGGGCGACGATAACTATATCGTAGAGCGCGGAATGGCACTCCACAAGATGATAAGATTCGTCACAATGACGCTTGGAGGCGAGGGATACCTCAACTTTATGGGCAATGAGTTCGGCCATCCCGAGTGGATAGACTTCCCGCGCGACGGAAACGGCTGGAGCCACAAATACTGCCGCCGCCAATGGCATTTGGTTGACGATAAAACGCTCAAATATGAGTATCTCGGTGAATTTGACCGCGCGCTCATCGACTTGGTGGATGATAGAGACGTATTTGATTTCAAGCCCAAGCCCTTGAACATTGACGAGCAAAGACAGGTGATGGTCTACGAGCGCGGAGGACTTTTGTTCCTCGCCAATTTCAGTCCTAACGGCCATTACACCGATTTCAGAGTTGAAACGGGCAAATACGGAAAATACAAAGCCGTGCTTTCAACCGATGAGTCGAGATTCGGCGGATATGACCGCATTTCAATGGATTACGTGTATAAAACCGAAAAGGAAAACGGCAGACACGGATTTTACATCTATCTTCCCGCAAGAACGGCAGTATGCTTGAAGCGCACAAGGTGAAATCGACCCTTATCGGCAAAATTTACACATTTGACATATTTTGTTTTGTAAAAGCGGTTGACGGGATATGTCATTGATGTTAAAATGATATACGTATATTTATGTATTGAAAACTGCATTTTCAAGAGGAGAAACAAATGAAGGCTTGGATCAGAATCCTTTTGGTGCTTTTGGCCTTGGCGATGGTTTTGGGAGCATTCGTTTCCTGTAACCTTACGGAGACTGAAACATCTTGGGATGAATACGAAACGGATGAGGAAGATTACGATCTTGACTTTCCCGACGTAGAGAAGAACGACTATGACATGGAATTCAGCATGTACATGATGTCGGTCAACAACTTCCCGGAGTTCTACGTTCTGGAGGAGAGTAACGGTAGCCCTATGGACGAGTCCGTTTACGCAAGACAGGAGAAGATCAAGAGATACCTTGGCGTTGACATGGTGCTCAAGACCGACTCTAACACCAACAAAGCAACCTATATCGACATATTGAAAAACGCCGTTACCAACAGAGACGGAACGCTTGAGCTTCTTCTCACTCACTATAACATAGGTCTTCCCGAGCTTATTTCGGACGGATACCTTATGGATTTCAGTGAGATGGAGGGCATTGATCTTGATGCGGAATATTGGGATTATGAATTCATGAACTCCGTTGAGCTTAAGGGACACAATTACCTTGGCTTTGGTGACGCAAACATACTCTTTGCATATCTTGTATCCTTCAACAAGAACATGATGGACCAGTACGCCGGTGCAGAGGTGTTCGGCGGAAAGGACGTTTACCAGATGGTAAGAGATTACGAGTGGACGCTGGATAAGATGATATCCATAGCAAGCCTCGTATATCAGGACCTTAACGGTGACGGTAAAAAGGATCAGGGCGATAAGTTCGGCTATGCCGCAGCGGCATGGGAGCCTTATATGTCCTTCATTCATGCATCGGGCATGAACATTATGGAGCAGGATCTCGCAAGCGGTGCTTACAAGGTTGCGCTCAACAGTGATAAATACTATGCAAGACTTGATAGTCTTATTGGCGATCTTAAGGCATTGTCCGAATCCGAGTGCGCATACGTTGATTACAGAGTAAAGGTCACTCATGCCGAGGATGTGCTTCAGCTTACGTCCAACCGTGTATTGATGTCAATATACGATACCATACATCTTCCCGAGTATCTTAACTACAACATAGAGTTCGGAGTTTTGCCGCTTCCTATGTACGATAGCGCGCAAAAGGAATACAGAGCGCTTCAGTACGGCGGACTTATGTGCGTTCCGCTTTACGTAAAGAACGAGGCAATGGTTGGTGAAACGCTTGAGATGTACCACTATTACAGCAGCAGCGTAACCATTACCTTCTACGAAAAGATACTTGGCCGTCAGGTTGCGGACGCTCCCGACGACACCGAGATGCTCAACATTATCAGAGCAGGCGCTTGTACCGACGTTGGATTTACATACCAGAATACCACTACCATCGCTTCTACCACCGACTGGAACACTCTCGGCGGTTGCATGGTAAGACTTACCAATCCCGCTACAACGGACGGAGGTCTTGCATCCTGGTTTGCAAAGCACGTTCAGGCTCAGCAGAACGGTTTTGATAACTTCTACAAAAAGCTTAAATAATCATACGATAACAAAAAAAGCTGTCGCGCCGCGACAGCTTTTTTTGTTTATTCCTCGGCTGCTTGGACCGTTCGCCGGGGCTTTTTGTCAAAGCCGTGTATCCAATCCGAAGAGGTGTAGTAGATGACGTAAATGACGGAGCTTATAGTCCACGTTATCGGGTATGCCCAATAGATGTATTTAAGCTCGCCTACAAAGTGCATTATAAGTGATATGTAGATTATTCTTATTACGCACCAAACGGAGAGCATAACGAACATGGGAACAAAGGCTTTTCCCGCACCGCGACACACCGCCGCGATGGCGTGGGAGAGGGCAAGCAGGCAATAGAACAAGGTCACCGTGCGCGCCTGCTGAACGCCAAGTTCAATAACCGCAGGGGAGCTATCGAACAGTCCGATAAGCTGAGGCGCGAAGATGTAGGTGATTACTCCGATTATCTCGGCGCAAATAACGGCAGTCAGTATGCCGAAGCGCGCACCCTTCTTGGCGCGGTCGTATTCACCTGCTCCGAGGTTTTGGCTTATGAACGTGGTTGTTGCCATATTGAAGCTGGTTATGGGCAAGAATCCAAAGCCCTCGATCTTTGCGTGCGTGCCGTAAGCCGCAGTTGCAAATTTGCCGAACGAGTTTATTTGGGTTTGCACCATTACGTTGGCAAGCGCGATCACCGAGTTCTGAACTCCGCTCGGCAGACCGAAGCGGATTATTTCCTTTAGCATATCCCAATGGAAGCGTATCTTTTTGATCTCTATCGTAAAGATGTGTCCCTTTTTCATGAGGTGGAAAAGGCAAAGAACACAGCTTGCTATTTGAGAGATAACGGTTGCGAGCGCCGCCGCCCATACTCCCCAGCCCATCACCGTGACGAACAAAATGTCGAGAACAACGTTGAGCATAGAGGAGAAGATAAGGTAATAAAGAGGCCTTTTACTATCTCCGAGGGCATTCATGATACCTCTTAAAATATTGTACATTACCAGCGCGAGAGCGCCTGCAAAATATACTCGGAAATACTCGATGGCTTCGGGAAGAACCTCGGGGTCGGTCTTCATCCAAACCAGCATTGTGGGAGTAAACGCCACGCCCACAACGGTCAGGGCGACTCCGCTTACAAGACCGAAGGCGATGTTCGTGTGTATTGCTCTTGAAACTCTATCGGGATCGTTTGCGCCGAAATATCGGGAAATAACTACACCTGCGCCCATAGCGGTTCCCGTGAAGAAGCTTATGAACAAAAATATCAGTGTTCCCGAGGAGCTGACTGCGGCGAGCGCGTTGGTTCCGTGTCTGTTGCCGACTATAAATGCGTCGGCTGTGTTATATAGCTGTTGAAAAAGCTGGCTTAAAAGTATGGGCATTGCAAAGGATATTATTTGAGAATAGGGGTTTCCCTTTGTCATATCCTTTGTGTGCTTGTGCCCGTTTTGTGTTGCGGTTATTGTGGACATCGTATGTCTTCCACCTCATCTTGTTATTTCGCGCATGAGCGTTCCGCTGAAATTGAAAATCACAAAGCGTCCCTTCATGGCGGTAAATATTCTTGAAAGCTTGGACAAGGGCTTGGAGATCCTTGCTACAAATTTCTCGTAATCCTCACTCATATCGTCGTCTTTACCCGTGAGCGCAAAAACTCTCGAATAAAATGGCGCGCCAAAGCCCGTATCGTCGCCCTCACGGTATGCCAGGACGAATACTATTTTGTCCGACACGATATCCGATATTGCGGAGCATACCGCTTCGGGTGACATAGCATCATTATATGTCACGTCACAAAGCTGACCGACCGAGACGGAGCAGCCTCTTTCGGTAACAATTACAGTCAGCGGAACGCTTGGCTGCTTTTCGTTTGGCATTATCATTTCGCAAAAGTCGTTGCCGCGGTTATCGGTGTCGTATATGACCTGACGGTCAAAGGCGGGGAATTTGCACTGAATATATGCTATTTGCTCTTCAATTTTCATTTTCGTCCCCCTCGGTGCGCGATACAAGGTATCTTTCGTAGTAGAAAAGATATTGCTGAGCTATGCCCGCATATTTTCCGAGAGCGCGCGGGTCAAAGTCCTCATCGAAATATTTTGCCATGACTCTTTTGATCCATACGTCAACGGGAAAGGCATCAAGGCGCGCAAAGCCGAAAAGCAAAGCGCAGGATGCCACCTTGGGTCCGATTCCACGAACGGTGCACAAATGCTTAACGCACTCGTCGGTGGATTCGTGTGTTGAGAGCAGGAGCGTGTCGATTTCGGATGCCGAAAACTTGGTTGCCGCATCCATGATATATTTTGCGCGGAATCCAACCTTGAGCGCGGCAAGACCTTCAATTCCAAGCGCCGCAACCTTGTCGGGCGCGGGGAAGGAAAAGACTGTCATTTCAGGATTTCGGTGAAGATCTGCAACGTGGCCCTGCATACCCGATATATCAATTTTTTCTCCGCAGGCGGCACAAAGCGCCGCAACGAGCTTTTTGATTCTCGGTATGTTGTTGTTTTGCGAGATTATAAAGGAGCAAACGCTCTCCCACTCCTCTTGCTTGAGGATTCGGATGCCCGACGCGAGCGAAACCGCGTCCGCAAGTGCGGGATTGTGTGAAAGCGAGAGAATGTTATCGTTTATTTCGCTATAATCGCGGTCAAGTGATAAAAAACGCTTCCATATAGCTTCATATTCGTCAATAGTGGCGTTGTAAATATAAACGTCGCTGCCGTCCTGCGCTACCGATATGTATTTTCCGTATGCGCAGCCCGCGAATTCCGCCTCGTGATGCGAATCGGTTACGGGATCAAAGCGAAAGCACTGACCGCAGTCGAACACGCGAGAAACGTCAAAAAGCGGGACGCCGCCAAGCTTTATTGCGGGAAGACCGTCTATATTCAGTTGAGTTACAGAAAAGGCTGTATTGGTCATAAAAAGTGTCTCCGTATTTATAAAATGCTCTTGAAAAGAGCCGAAAAATATGTTAAAATATATTGCTAACATTATTATTATAACACCGCCCGCGCACTTTTGCAAGGGAATCGTAAAACTTTGAGTCGAATATTTGCGGAGGAAATCAATGGAGCAGATATATACAATACCCGTAAACGAGGCGTTTGAAAAAAGTGCTGAGGACAAGAGCTGCGGTTGCCCTTTTTGCACGCTTTATAACAAGCTTGAATGTGACGAGCTTGACCTTATACTCGGTGCCTCCATGATGGAGCCCGACATAAGAATAAAGACCAACAAGCAGGGCTTTTGCCGAACTCATTACGATATGATGTTCGTGCGCAAGAACCGTCTCGGCATGGCACTTACGCTGGAAAGCCATCTTGATGAGCTCAAAAAAGAGCTTAAAGACTCGGGACTTATCGGCGGCGGCACGGGAGCAAAGCCCGTAAAGAGAATAGGCGAGCTTGAGGCGTCCTGCTACGTTTGCGACCGAATTGAGTTCAACTTTGCACACATGATAGAGACCGCAGTTTTGCTTTGGCAAAATGATGAGGCGTTTCCCAAAAAGCTTGCGGCTCAGCCCTATTTTTGCCTGCCTCATTACAAAATGATGCTTGAATACGCGCAAAAAAGGCTTTCAAAAAAAGAGCTCAAGGCGTTCGTCGGTGATTGCGAGCAAATACAAAACGCGTATATTGAGAAATTGAACGGCGACGTGTCGTGGTTTTGCAAAAAGTTTGACTACCGATACGACGAGGAGCCTTGGTACGATTCCAAGGACGCCGTTGAGCGTTCTATGAAGTTTTTAAGATCGGACATACACAAAAACGGAAAATAATTAACAGCAGGAACCAAAAATGATAGATTTGCTTGATCTGCATAAGCAGTTTATACTTACACATATAAAAGAAGGAGACGTTGTAGTCGACTTTACCATGGGCAACGGACACGACACCGAGTTTTTGTCCAAAACCGTTGGAGAGAGCGGTCACGTTTACGCATTTGACATTCAACAGTCGGCGGTTGACTCTACCGCAAAGAATCTCAAGGCGGCAGGCTGTCCCGACAACTATACGCTCATTTGCGATTCGCATCACAACGTGAAAAACTACGTAAAAGAGCCCATAAAGGCGGGAATGTTCAATCTCGGCTGGCTTCCCGGTGGAGATAAGACCATAACCACGATGCGCGAGACAACCATGCCCGCAGTAGAGGCGGCAATAGAGCTTCTTGATCAGGATGCGATATTGAATATCGCAGTATATCCCGGTCACCCGGAGGGAGATCTTGAGGGCAAGATGCTGGAGGAATATTTTGAGTCGCTCAGCCGTTTCAAGGTTTGTGTGACCAAGGTAAAGATAATCAACAGCGCCACCTCACCCTATTTCTTTATGATAGAGACCAAGAAAAAGAAATGATTTTGCGCGAGGACATTAAATGAAAAGATTGATTTCAATAATTTTGGCGCTTTTGGCGCTATCTGTACCCATGTCGCTCATGGCTTGTGACGAGCCGAGCAAGCCCTTGCCGCAATTGGATTCTCCGTTTCTTGTGCTGGTAAATAAGCAAAATGCGGTCGGGAGTGATTACGAGCCCGAGGATCTTGTTGCCTTGAATGTGGCGTATACAACGGGCGGCAAGGAGATAAGCCTTAATAAAACGGCGGCTGATGCGGTTATTGACATGCTGGACGCAATGAAGAAGGACGGTATTGTCAACGTTACGGTTACCAGCGCGTATCGCACGTATGCATATCAGCAAAAGCTCTTTAATAAATATCTTGACGACGAGAGAGCGGCTCATCCCGCATGGACCGAGGAGCAGATAAAGAATAAGGTGTTGACCTACTCGGCGGCACCCGGTACGAGCGAGCATCAAACAGGGCTTTGCGTTGACCTTTTCACTGACGAGATGGAAGGACTTTGGAACTACGGAAGCGAAACTCCCAATAACCCTTACGACAAGGGCTTTGCCGAGACCAAGGCGTTTGCGTGGCTTCAAAAGCACGCCCACGAATACGGATTTATTCTTCGTTTCCCCGAGAGCAAGACCGATGTGACGGGATATTCCTACGAGTCCTGGCACTATCGCTATGTAGGCATTGAGCATGCGACCAAGATACACAAAGAGGGCATAACTCTCGAGGAGTATCTTAAAGATCCGAAATGATGAAAAAAGTTATAGTTATTGGCTGCGCAGGCAGTGGAAAGAGCGTGTTTTCACGCTCTTTTGCTCAAAAGAAGGGATTGCCTCTTTACCATCTTGATAATATTTGGTGGCGTGAGGACGGAATGACTGTGGAGCGCGACGAATTTGACCGCGCGCTTGCCGAAATTCTTGCGCGTGACGAGTGGATAATAGACGGCAATTATCAAAGGACGATGGAATGGCGCATGACCGAGTGCGATACGGTTATATTTTTCGACCTGTCCGCCGACGAGTGCTTGGATGGCATCAGAGCGCGCAAGGGAAAGTCGCGCCCCGATATGCCGTGGCGTGACGCGCCCGAGGACGATGACGCGCAATTCGTGGAATTTATCCGCAATTACAATACGGATAATCGCCCGCGCGTGCTTGAATTATTGGAGAAATATCACGACAAGAACGTCATTATATTTAACAGTCGCAACCAAGCAAATGAGCTTTTGGAAGCGTTGCAATAATAAAAACCCGACGCACTTCGATGCGTCGGGTTTGTTATTTTATTTAGTTGTTTTGAGTGTCGTTGCCGTTATTCTCGGCTGTGGGCTGTGCCTGCGCCTTTGCCTTTTCCTCGGCGAGACGGCGAGCTGCCTCCTCGGCATCGGCCTTTGCCTTGTTGGCTTCAAGGCTCTTTTGCTTTTTAGCCTCGGCAATAGCCTCTATTTCTTCCATAACGGGACATTCGCTTTCCATAACTGCATGGAACTGATCTCCGTCCATTATCTCATTGCGGAGCAGGAACTCGGCGATAAAGTGAAGCTTTTGTATATCCTTTGTAAGAATATCCTTGGACTTTTCGTATGCGCCGCTTATGATATCGTGCATTTCCTGGTCGATCTGAGCCGCGACCTCCTCGGAATAATCCTGAGAGGATGAGAAATCGCGTCCTAAGAACACCTCGTTCTGATCGGTGCCAAAGCAACGGGGACCGAGCTTTTCGGACATACCGAGACGGGTTATCATGCGCTTTGCGATCTTTGTAGCGCGCTCGATATCGTTGGAAGCACCGCCGGTAACGTCCTTATAGATTATCTCCTCCGCGGCACGTCCGCCGAGCAGCATTGAGATCTGCTTTACAAGCTCGCTCTTGTACTCGCTGTACTTGTCTTCCTTGGGAGGATTGAGCGTATAGCCGAGAGCACGGCCCGAGGGAATAATGGATATTTGCTGAACGGGGTCAAGCTCAAGATGATATGCTATCATAGCGTGACCTGCCTCGTGGTAAGCTGTCTTCTTCTTTTCGGATTCCTTCATAGCTCTTGCCTTCTTCTTAGGACCTGCTATGATGCGTATAAATGCATCGGAAATATCGTCCATACCGATAAGGCTCTTGTTTCTTCTCGTGGCAAGGAGAGCCGCCTCGTTGAGAAGGTTCGCAAGGTCCGCACCCGTAAAGCCAACGGTCATCTTTGCGACCTCCTTGAAGTCTACCTCGGCTTCAAGAGGCTTGTTGCGGGAATGAACCTTGAGTATTTCAATTCGTCCGTTGATATCGGGGTAATTTACAGTAATTTGTCTGTCGAAACGACCGGGACGCAAAAGCGCGGGGTCAAGAATGTCGGGGCGGTTGGTCGCCGCGATAACTATAATTCCGTCATGCGAGCCAAAGCCGTCCATTTCAACGAGAAGCTGGTTGAGCGTTTGCTCACGCTCGTCGTGTCCGCCGCCGAGACCTGCGCCTCTGTGACGTCCGACTGCATCTATCTCATCAATGAATACGATGGAAGCGGGAGCCTTTCTCGCCGTGTCAAAAAGGTCGCGAACACGGGAAGCACCTACACCAACGTACATTTCAACGAAATCGGAGCCCGAGATGGAGAAGAAGGGAACACCTGCTTCGCCCGCAACTGCCTTTGCAAGCAGTGTTTTACCCGTTCCGGGAGGGCCCATAAGAAGAACACCGTGCGGTATTTTTGCGCCAAGCTTGGCAAATTTCTGGGGAGCCTTAAGGAATTCAACTACCTCCTCAAGCTCCTGCTTTTCCTCGTCGGCACCGGCAACGTCACGGAAGGTGACCTTGTTCTTGTCATCGGAGCCTGCAACCTTTGCGCGAGCCTTGCTGAAATTGGCCATCTTGCCTATTCCGCCACCGCCTGCGCCGTTGCTCATTTGCTTTGACATGAAAACGTACAAGGCGATCATTCCAACCACTACGAGAATAATCGGGATAAATGAGATCCAAGCCGAATACTGCGAGGGTGCAACGTATTCGCCCTTGAGTGTGCCTTGTGCCATCTGAGCCTCAATATCGTCGCCGAGGTCGGCATGGAATATGGAAAGGCTGGCAAGGCGGTATTCCGCAAAGACTCTGCCCGTTTTGGAGTCGGTTACGCCCCACTTTGCAGCAGAGTCGGAATCCTTTTTGAACTCCATGGTCAATATGTTGTCCTTGTCTATCTCAAAGTCTATGACCTCGCCGTTCTTGAATGCCTTTACAACGTCGTTATATCGCATAGTCTCGCTCTGCTCGGAAAAGAGCATGGCGCAGATAAGCACAACGCCGACGATCAAGACGAGATAGAATAATATATGTCTACCGTTTCTTTTCTTCTTCATCAGGTCCTCCAAATAAGTGCTACTGTTGGTGCAAGTAAATTATTGCACCACGGATAATTATAAATGCTCTATGTTAAGACAATGTGAGCAAAAAGTCAGTTTTGTGTGATTTTTACATATATACCTCGGGCTTTAAAACACCGACGTAAGGCAGGTTTCTAAATTGCTCGTTGTAGTCGAGACCGTAGCCGATAACGAATTCGTCGGGAATGGTCACGCCGCAATAATCGGGAACGAATTCAACCTCTCTGCGCGAGGGCTTGTCGAGAAGCGTGCAGGTCTTGACGCTGCTCGCATTTCTGTTTTTGAGAAGCTGGGTGAGACGCGCAAGCGTGCGTCCGCTGTCAACTATGTCCTCGATCACGATAAGATGATACTTTTCAAGATTTTCTCTCATCAAATCAAGATGGATCTTTATCTCTCCCGAATTTCTGGTGCCTGCACCGTATGATGAAACCTTCATGAACTCTATCTCCAAGGGAAGCTCTATTTTGCGCACGAGATCGGCGGCAAAAAGCATTGAGCCCTTGAGTATGATGATACATATTATAGGCTTTTCGGAATTCTTGTAGTCTTCGGTTATCTGCTTGCCGAGCTTTTCGACAACGGTCTTAAGCTCATCCTCCGAAATAAGTACTTTTTCAACACATTCGTTCATGGTAGGGTTATCTCCGTTTTTGATAGATTGATATTTTTATGCGATTTTTGCCGCCGTGCTTTTTTGCCGTATCCGATATTGCGCACAACGGAACGTATATTATTTCGTCTCTCTCGTATATTATTGGCAAAAGGGAACGGCATGATACATCGGTCTTTTTATCGCACATAAGCTTTTTGATTTTCTTGTGCATTCCTCCGTCAAGTATGACGTCTCCCGCGCGCCTGCTTCTTGCCGCAAGCTCGGTTGAGTCGTTGCAGTAAAGCCAAGCGGTGGAAAAAAGCTCGTAGCCCTCGGGAAAATCGTCGGAGCTGTCGTTTCCGTCCTCTAAAAGCACGGCAAAAGGCGTTCCGTTTATTATTGAGAGTCCTCGATCAAGCTTGACACAGTATTCAAGCTCCTGCTCTTCGCCAAGTCTATGGTCGGGTTCAAAAACGAGAAAGCCTCGTTTTACCGCCGCCCGCGATCTTTTTGGGAGCGAGACTGCGGCGCCTTCCTTTTGCGATCTTGCGATTTCAAGCACGGCATCTATGTGAACTCCCTCAAGCGAGCCTTGGCAGTATTGCTTGAAAACAAGCGATACGACTCTGCTTGCGACTGCGCCGTCAAGCGAGCAAAAAGAGGAAAGAGGCATTTTGCCGCCGTTATCTTTTATGAATTGCTCGGCGTGAGAATTTATAAAATTGCAATCGCGACGAACGGACTCGGACAGTCTCAGTGAAGCCCTTTGCGGTGTACCGAAAAGCGAAACGAGCTCGGGAATAACGTTGTGACGTATCCGATTTCTCGTGCAGTCATCCTCAAGATTTGTACTGTCGGTTACGTAGCTTACGTTACGGCTGCGGCAATAATCCAACACCTGCGCCTTGGTGGCATCAAGTATGGGACGAACGATCATTCCGTCCGCCTCGGGGAAGGGGCGGACACGCGGAATGCCGCACATTCCGTCGGTGGAGCTGCCGCGGCAAAGATTGAAAAGCTGTGTTTCAAGGTTGTCGTCCGCATTGTGCGCCGTTGCAAGAAGCCTAATGCCGTTTTCGCGCATTAATTGAGCGAAAAACGTGTATCGCCTGATTCTTGCCTCGGTTTCAAGGCTTTGCCCGGATTCCTTTGCAAGCTTTGGAACGTCTACGTCAAGCACAAAGAGTGAGATGCCAAGCGCTTGGCAAAGCTCTCGGCAAAAATCCTCGTCTCGCTTTGCCTCGTTAGCGTATGCGCCCGTGCGGATATTGTGATTTACGTGCGCCGCAAATATCCTGCAGCCTGTGTCCTTGGCATAGTCGCAAAGCAAGTGCAAAAGGCACGTGGAGTCCGCGCCGCCCGATAGGGCAACGAGAATCGGCTCGTTTTGCGGCATACCCGCAAGAGCGTGAGGCGACGTAAAAAAGTTTGCTTTTGTTGACATTTTAAGTCTCCGTGTGCTTTACTTTGGGAGCTTGCTTTCGTCCACGAGATCGCGGAAGCGAGTATAGCGTCCCGTCCAAGCAACCTTTACCGTGTTGGTGGCACCGTGGCGGTTCTTTGCAACGATTATCTCGGCAACGTTTTGCTCGGTGTCGGAGGGAACGGGCTCGCCGCCCTGATTCTGCTGATATACCTCGTCACGGTAGAGGAAAATGATAACGTCCGCATCCTGCTCGATAGAGCCCGATTCACGAAGATCGCTGGGCATAGGACGCTTATTGGTTCTACCCTCGGTCGTACGCGAAAGCTGTGAGCAGCAAATAACGGGAACGTTAAGCTCCTTTGCCATTATCTTGAGCGCACGGGACATTTCGCTGACCTCTTGGGTACGGTTTTCTATCTTTTTATCGGACTGCATAAGCTGAAGGTAGTCTATGATAACAAGTCCCAGATTGTTTACTCGGCGAAGCTTTGCCTTCATTGCCGAAACGGTGATACCGGGGGTGTCGTCTATGAGGATGTCGCAGCCTGCAAGCGATGACGTTGCCTGCGCGATATGATCCCATTGCTCGGGCTTAAGCTCACCCGTGCGCAAGGCATAGCTGTCCACGAGCGCCTCGCTGGATATAACTCTGTTTACGAGCTGCTCCGCCGACATTTCAAGCGAGAATATAGCAACTGCCTTCTTTGTCGCCTTTGCAACGTTGGTTCCTATGTTAAGACAAAACGACGTTTTACCCATACCGGGGCGCGCACCTACGATAACGAGGTCGCTGTTTCCCATTCCCGCAAGCACGTTGTCGAGGGAAGAGAATCCGGTTGCCGTGCCCTGTGAGGACGCGGGATCGGTCACAAGCTGATTCAAGTGAGCGTAAACGTCGGTAATTACCTCGCGGATATGGCGAAAGCTCTTTGATTCCTTGCCCTGCGCGATGGCATAGAGCTTGTTTTGCGCGGTTTCGAGAATTCCAGAGACCTCGTCCTGCTCGGAGTAAGCAAGGTCGGATACCTCGTCGCTCATTTTTATAAGCTGACGCAATACGCTCTTGTCCTTTACTATCTTTGCGTAGTCGCGCACGTTGAGAGCGTTGGGCACGGTCTGTGCGATAACCTTTATGTAGTCCTCGCCGCCCGACTTGGAATAAATGCCCTTTTTGACAAGCTCGTCTATAAGCGTAACTATGTCTATTTGGTTATTGGTCATGAACAAAGCATGCATCGCAAGATAGATCTGCTTGTGCTCTTCAAGGTAAAAGTCCTCGGACGAGATTGTGTCCGCGACCTGCGTTATGGATGCGTGATCGATCAATATAGAGCCGAGCAGGGACTGCTCCGCAATTGCCGAGAACGGCAATTTTCTAATGATATCTTCTGCCATGTTAATCTCCATTTCAAAAACTTTTTTTACGAATTGTGCACACGTAACACGTATAGCCTTGATAAGCCTTGCGTGCGCAATTCATGCGTGAAAAGCTTGATTTCACGCCATTATTCCGTAACCGAGACCTTGAGCTTGCCGCTGATCTCGGGATATACTTTAACGTCTATTTCAAAGGTTCCGTATGTCTTTATATTGTCCTTGAGAACGAGCTTTCTCTTGTCTATTTCGATCTTGTGCTGCTCGTGGAGCTTTTCGGCGATGTCCTTTGCGGTGATAGAACCGTAGAGTCGTCCGTCGGCACCCGAGGTCGCCTTTACCGTAACGGTGAGTGAGGAGAGCTTATCGGCAAGCGCGCGTGCTGCCTTCTTTTCCTCGGAGAGCTTGAATTGCTTTGCCTCCTCCTTGCTCTTTGCCTCAGACATAGCCTTGTTATCGGCTACGACTGCCAGCTTTTTGGGAAAGAGGAAGTTTCTTGCGTATCCGTCCGATACCTCAACTATCTGATCCTTTTTGCCCTGTCCTTTAACGTCTTGCAAAAGTAATACTTTCATTTTGGTCTCCAATCTATTGTTTTTTGCTGATTTTTAATTGTGATGGTCGTACTCAAAGTAGTCGTCTATCGCGTCCTTGAGCATTTCGCAGGCGCGCGTCAGGCTTGCATGCTTTATCTGTGCGCCGGCTATGTCAAAGTGACCGCCGCCCTTGAGTCGTTCAAGTATGAGCTGTACGTTGACCGCACCCTTGGAGCGTCCGGAAATAACTACGTCGCTGTCTATCTTAATGAGCGCGAACGATGCCTTGACTCCCTTAACCTTGAGAAGATTATCGGCAACCTTTGCAGCGATTATCCTGTCCTCGCTTGATGCGGGACGGTCAAGAGTCATCCATGTTATAGCAACGTCGTTTCGGTATATGCGCGCCTTGGATTCAAATTCGCCCGTGAGCAAAAGCTCGTCAAGGCTTTCATTAAAGAATTCGCGTACCACGCCCGTGTGTGCGCCGCGCGAATAGAGATAACGCGTTATCTCGAAGGTCTGTGCGCCTGCGTTTCTGGTGAAGTTTTGAGTGTCAAGCATAATGCCCGCAAGCAGCACCTCGGCCTCCTCCTTGTGAAGCTCGTCGCCGAATTTGCTGTAATAAAGTATTTCGGCAACTATTTCGGATGCTGAGGACTTGGTAGCCTCCACGTACTGTAAAAATGCGTTGAACGGCAGAGCCTCGGCAAGTCTGTGGTGGTCTATGACCGCTATATCCTTTACCATGTGAACAAGCTCGGGAGCCTCATATATTCTCGGGTTGTTAACGTCGCAAATGATAAGCAGCGTATCGGGATTAACAAGGTCCTTTGCGACCTCGCGACCAATGAATACGTCGTGATAGATGCCCATGGGCTCAAGCTGCTCGTAGCATGTAACGAAGGATTCCGCATTTTTGTCAATAACAACGTTTATCCTACCCGTGTGTCCTACGCTTTGCTTTACGGACATGGCAAGTCTTGCCATACCAACGCAAGAGCCGACAGAGTCGAAGTCGGGGTTGGAATGTCCCATGATAAGAACGTTCGATGCTGTCGCGATCTTGGATTCAAGCAGCTCACCGGTTACGCGGGAAACGATAGTGGTGTTGTTTTCGATGGTCTTGTGAGTTCCGCCGAAGAACACGTATCCCGTCTCGTCCTCACGTCTTATGGCGACCTGGTTTCCTCCGCGCTGTATTGCCATGTTGAGCGCGTGGTGCGCCGAATTGTCCTTTGCACCGAGAGAATCACCGACGGCGGAGATGCCCATAGATACTGTTACGGGGAAGGAGTTATCGCCTATTTTAAGCGACATTATCTTCTTTTGTATTTCAAAATCGTTCTTCATTTGCTCAACGAGATTGCTCTTTGAGAAAACTGCAACGTATTTGTCTCGTGAATATTCGCGTATAAAGCCGTTCATGCTTGCCACCCAATCGCGAAGGATATTTTCGGCATCGGCAGAAGCGGAGCGGTGATCGGCACGTACGTATTGAGAAAGCTCCTGAAGGTTATCGAGCTGAATATAAGCTACTGCGGGGTCCTCGGCCTCGTATTTTTCATAAAGAGAGAGATAGGATTCAACGTCACGGAAAACTATGAAGTAGAAGCTCTCGCCCTGCGTTTTGAATACGTAGGAGTTCGCTTCGTAGCGACGTCCGTCAGCCAAAGGAGTGATGGCGTTGCTTTGAAGCTCGGTGTTTTCAGGACGGTCGTATACGGTGTCGGAAACGTAAGCGTCGCGGTTTTTGGCAAATGCCATTACCGTTTTAGCCGAAACGGAGCAGATCTCCGAGAGGTCTATGCCGCTGACGGCACGCTTTATTCCAAGAATATCCTGGAGTGCGCCGTTGATTATTCTTACCTTGCCTTGAGAGTCGATGACCGCGTAGGGAAGGTCGATTATGTACCTGAATATATCGTATATTTCGGTCTCAAGCATTTTTTCATTGAGACGCGCCTTTTTGACTCTTTGCGAGTTGCTAATATAGATAAGGCAAATTATTCCCGCCGAGCATACGTAGAAGGGCAAAAGAAGAATTGATATCAGCGAAATGACCGCGGCATTGTCCTCGGTCTTGAAGGCTGTGTTGATAACGAGGCAAAGTATCGCCAGAACTATTGCCTCAAGCGTGCAGAATATAAGCGGCGCGCCAAGCTCAACTGAAAAGCGCGCGGAGCGTCTTGCCTGATTGGAATTGCGGTATTGAGTGTTTTTGTTTGTTTTTCTCATATGCCGTCTCCTTTGCTGTAATTTGTTTTGCCGTGGATTTTTACGTTATGCGGACGTGTGGAGCGCCCGAGCGTTAAGGCAAAACTTTCCACAATAAAATCATTGTATTATTATATCATATAAAAGCAATTTTGTAAACAGTAAACGCGATGTTTTTTGAAAATATTTGAATTTTGGCTTCATTTAATATAGAACGTGGCAAAAAAACGAGGATTTTTTGAGAAATTTATAAAAAACTCTTGCAATCGTGAAAAAAGTGTGGTATAATTCCCGTAGAATCGATAGTGTAAGCTGGAGTGGGTGTCAAAATCCACTCTAAAGTTTTTGTAAGGGGGACTTTTGGTTATGAAGAACAATTCCACAAAAAACGTTGCTTCTCTCGTGCGAGAGCTTGTTGCTCCTATTGCGGAGCAAATGGGATATTTTATCTGGGACGTTGAATTCTGCAAGGAAGGCGCGGACAAATATCTTAGAATAACGCTTGACAACGAGCAAGGCATCAATATTGAGGATTGCGAGAAGTTCCACCGCGCTATTGATCCCGTGCTTGACGAGGCTGACCCCATAAGCGAGGCTTATATTCTTGAGGTGTCGTCTCCCGGTATAGAGCGCGAGCTTAAATACCCCGAGCATATAGATGCGTGCGAGGGCTGGGACGTTGAGGTCAAGCTTTACGCGCCCAAGAACGGAACCAAGGTGTTCCGCGGCGTGCTTGTCGGCTATGACGAGCAGGGTAACGTTTGTATAGAGGCAAACGGAGAGAAGATGGGCTTTGCGCCCGCTGAGATCGCAAAGGTAGCAACCTACTTTGACTTCGGCAAATAATTTGTAAGCAATATCATAAACATATATTCGAAAGGATTTTAAATCAAAATGAACACAGAGTTTTTCACGGCGCTTGAGCTTCTTGAGAGAGAAAAGGGTATTCCCCAGAGCTACATGATGGAAAAGATCGAGGCGGCTCTCGTATCCGCATTCAAAAAGGAATACGGCAGCAATACCAACGTAAGAGTTCATATCGACCCTGCGAAAAAGGACGTAAGAGTATATCAGCAGAAGGAGGTCGTTGAGGTCGTTGAGGATCCCGCGATCCAGATATCTCTTGAGGATGCAAAGGCTATAAGCAAGAGAAACACGCTTGGCAAGATAGTTGAGTTTGAGGTAAAGACCAAGAACTTCCGCCGTCTTTCCGCAGGTGCGGCAAAGTCGGTAATCATTCAGGGTATCCGCGAGGGTGAGCATAAGGCTATGCAGGAGGCTTACGAGTCCAAGCGCGAGGAGATAATCACGGCAACCGTGCTTAAGGTAGACTTTGAAACGGGCAACGTGCTTCTTGATACGGGAACGGGCAGAGCAGTTCTTCCCAAGGCTGAGCAGATCCCCGGCGAGTACTTCGAGGTTGGCGACGTTATCCGCGTGTTCATTCAGGAGGTAAACAAGGAGCTTCGCGGTCCTCTCGTAACTCTTTCCAGAGTTCATCCCGACTTTGTTCGCCGTATGTTCGAGATGGAGATCCCCGAAATTACCGACGGTATCGTTGTTATCAAGGGCGTTTCCAGAGAAGCAGGCTCCAGAACCAAGATCTCCGTATATTCCAGAGATGAGAGCGTTGACCCCGTTGGCGCATGTATCGGTTCTCGCGGTATGAGAATTGACGGTATTATCGACGAGCTTTGCGGCGAGAAGATAGATATCGTAAGATACAGTGAGGTTCCCGAGGAATACGTAACCGCGGCGCTTTCTCCCGCAACCGTGCTTGATTGCGAGATGGACGGAGAAAGATTTTGCCGCGTGACCGTTGCTCCCGAGCAGCTTTCCTTGGCTATCGGCGCTAAGGGACAAAACGTTCGTCTTGCGGCTAAGCTTACCGGAATTAAGATCGACATCAACGCAGAGGGACTTGAAAAGGCTCCCAGAAATTAATGTTTAGGTGACGCGCGAGCGTTGCACGGAGAATTGTTATGGGAAATAACACTCAAAAGGTAAAAAAGACACCCGAGCGTCAGTGCCTTGGCTGTAATGAGCACAGACCAAAGTCGGAGCTTATCCGTGTGGTCAGATGTCCTGACGGCGAGATAGTGCTTGACGCGCGCGGAAAGGTATCGGGAAGAGGGGCATATATTTGTCCCAAAAGCACTTGCTTTGCAAAGGCGAGAAGGAGCAAGAGAATTGAGAACATGCTCTCGTGCAAGATCCCCGATGAGATATATGACGCTATGGAGGCTCGCATAGGTGAGCTTTCGGAGGGCAAAAATGATTGACGTAAAAGGAATTCTCGGCATAGTGGGGCTTTGTCGCGGTGCAGGACGTACCGTTGTCGGAGTGCCCATGATATGCGAGGCGATGAAAAAGAATTCCACTAAAAAGGCTTCGAGCGACGAAGAGCAGATGATAGTCGTTGTGGCAGAGGATTGCTCAGCCAACACGCACAAAAGGATAAGCGACAAATGCGCCTATTATAAAGTAAGGCTGGTTTGCATAAACTGCTCGTGTGAGGAGCTTGCGCACGCCGTTGGAAAAAGCGGTGCCGTTGCGGCTGTTGCGGTGAACGATAAAGGATTTTGCCGCGCGCTTTTGAAAAAGCTTTCTTGATTTGGCTTGAAAATCAAGACAAACTACATCGTTAAAAACCGGAAAGGTATGGGTATAATTTATGGCAGTAAAACCTCAGTACAAAGCTAATCAACTTGCAAAGGATCTCAATATCAAGAGCAAAGAGATAGTTGACGTTATGGCGAAGAAGGGAATTGAGCTGAAGGCTCAGAAAGCCCTTGAGCCTCACGAATTCAACGTGCTCTTTGACGCGATAACGGCGGAATATCAGGTGGAGGAGATATACGATTATATCGACGGTATAACCTACATTCCCTCAAAGCTTGAAAAGATAGCTGACGAGCCCAAGCAGGAAAATGAAGCAAAGGCAAATGAGGAGATAAAGGAAGAAAAGAAGGCAGCTCCCGAAAAGGAGACTGTCAAGGTCGTTGCACCCAAGGCGGAGGAGAAGGAGCCGGTCGCTGCCAAGACACAAGCTCCCGCACCCGAGAAAAAGCCCGCGGCTCCCGCACCTGAAAAGAAGCCCGCGGCTCCCCAAGGTCCTGTAATCAAGACACAGCCCAAGGTGGACAGAGCCGAGGCTCTCGCACGCGCCGCTGCCATTGAGAGGGCGGCTCAGGAAAAGGCGAGACAGAGAAGCGCTCAGGATAATGCAAGACAAAGACAGGATGCGCCTCAGGGACAGAGAAGAAATGATTTTCAGCAGCAGGGCCAGCAGCCCCGCCGAGATTTTGCCCCCAGAGCCGAGCAGAGACCTCAGCAGCAGGGAGCGCAAAACGATAGATTTTCTCGTATGGGCACGCCTGACTTTGCAAGACAGGCGGCACCTCAGAAGAGAGATGACAGAAGACAGCCCCAGAAGCCTCAGTTCAATAACAACAGAGGCGGAATGGGTATGGATAAGGAGGACTACGTACAGTCCGCACCCAGAGAGAAGTTCCAGCCTCAGATAATAACCCGCGCGCAAACGCCCAAGGGTGGAGACGGAACAAACAAGAAGGGCGCGGCAAAGACGGTGGATATCCGTTCTTCAAGCGTAGACCTTTCAAAATACGACGAGAAGCTGGATAACTTCGTTGCTGAGAACGAGAGAGATCTCCGTTCGGGTAACAACCAGAAGCTCAAGAAGCAGCAAAACCAGACAAGACAGGAAAACACATTTACAAAGGGCAAAAACGGTAAGAAGGGCGGAAAGCCCGAGGGCAAGGCTCCCGTTACCATCGTTAAGGGACCTATCAAGGTTCAGATCCCCGAGGAGATCGTGCTCAGCGACCTTGCGGCTATGCTCAAGGTTACGGTTGGTGAGGTCATCAAGAAGCTTATGCTTATGGGCGTCATGGCAACGGCTAACCAGACCGTTGATTTTGATACCGCGGCTCTCGTTGCGGTAGAGCTTGGCGCGGAGCCTGAAAAGGCGGTTGTTGTCACCATTGAGGAAAGGCTGTTTGACGAGACCGAGGATACCGAAGAGCAGCTCGTAACGCGCGCTCCCGTAGTTTGCGTTATGGGTCACGTTGACCATGGTAAGACCTCGTTGCTTGATGCAATAAGAAATACTCACGTAACCACCGGTGAGGCGGGCGGAATTACCCAGCATATCGGTGCATACAGAGTTAAGATAAACGGACAGGATATAACCTTCCTTGACACCCCCGGACACGAGGCGTTTACGGCAATGCGTGCGCGCGGAGCGCAGGCTACCGACATCGCGATCCTCGTTGTTGCGGCGGATGACGGTATCATGCCCCAGACCGTTGAGGCAATAAATCACGCCAAGGCGGCAGGCATTGAGATAATCGTTGCTATAAACAAGATGGATAAGCCCACTGCAAACCCCGAGGCTATCAAGCAGGAGCTTACAAAGTATGACCTCGTTCCCGAGGAGTGGGGCGGTGACATCATTTGTGTTCCCGTATCGGCACTTACCCACATGGGTATCGATGATCTTCTTGAAAACGTTCTTCTCGTTGCGGAGGTCAAGGAGCTCAAGGCTAATCCCAACCGTCGCGCGAAGGGTATCGTTATCGAGGCTAAGCTTGATAAGGGACGCGGACCCGTTGCAACCGTGCTTGTTCAGAACGGTACGCTTCACAACGGAGATATCGTTATCGCGGGTACTGCGGTTGGCCGTGTAAGAGCTATGACCGACCATACGGGCAAGCAGCAGAAGATCGCCGGTCCTTCCGTTCCCGTTGAGATAATAGGTCTTGCCGAGGTTCCCACCGCGGGTGACGAATTCGCGGCAGTAGAGGACGAGAGAATGGCAAGAACTCTTGCCGATCAAAGAAAGTCCAAGGCGAAGGAAGAGTACTTTAAGGCGAATGCAAGAGCCAACCTCAACGACTTGTTTGCTCAGATAAGCGAAGGCGTAAAGGATCTTAACGTCATTGTAAAGGCGGACGTTGTCGGCTCTGCCGAGGCTGTTAAGGCTTCTCTTGTAAAGCTTACCAACGAAGAGGTAAGAGTCAACGTTATCCACAGCGCAGTAGGTGGTATCACCGAGGGCGACGTTACATTTGCGGCGGCATCCAATGCTATCATAGTCGGATTTAACGTTCG
>JBGVJM010000162.1:0-2542 GCA_045129415.1 Eubacteriales bacterium | reverse complement strand
ATCTTAACTTGCCGACGATTTTTTGTAAAATATTCAAAAAACCTCTTGCGCAAATGATAAAATAGTGATATAATACTTTAGTATTAAATATTTAAAGGCATTGATGAAGTCAGCCGCGTTTCAAAACGTATTCCAGAGAGTCGGTGTTGGTGTGAGCCGATATGCGCGAATCGTGGGCATTTCCCTTCGGAGCTTGCTCGGTCAAGGTGACGTTGTCACAAATAGCCGCGCACGGTGGACACCGTTATTTGTCAGCAAAGTGTTGGCTTTGTTTCTTTGACAAGGTCAAAATGCGGGTGGTACCGCGGAATTTTAGCTTTTCCGTCCCGATTTCCGAAAGGAAATCGGGGCTTTTTTGTTACCAAAGCATCCTATTAAATCCATTGTCCGCTTTTCTTTTGACACAGCAGGCGCAAAAGAAAAGCTAACAAAAGAAAACGCCGATAAGGAGTTTCGCTCTCTGCCGAGAAATACTTCGGGCACAAGTGCCCTCGTCGCGAGTTTTCTTCGAAAACATCGCCGACCGCCGAGCGCGGCGGCTCCGCCAAGCCTTTTGGAAAAGTCTTGACCGAAAACTACCATGTTTAACCCTGTTTGTAAAATTAATTCTAAATAAATTTGAAAGGAATTTCAAAATGAAGGAAACTCTTAATCGCATAAAGGTTGAGGCGCTGCAGGCTATCGCCTCGCCTGAGACCGATGACGCCGCTCTTGAAGCCTTGCGCGTCAAGTATCTCGGCAAAAAGGGTGAGCTCACCGCCGTTCTTCGCGGTATGGGACAGCTCTCGCCCGAGGAAAGACCCGTTGTAGGTCAGATCGCAAATGAAGTCAGAGCCGAAATTGAAGCGGCTATCGGCGAGAAAAAGACTGCTCTTAAGGCTGAGGCTCTTGAGGCGGCGCTCGTAGCCGAAAAGCTGGACGTTACCGTTCCCGCAAAGACTCAAAAGATGGGACACCGCCATCCCCTCACTCTCGTTCAAAGAGATATGGAGGACATATTCATCGGTATGGGCTTCTCTATCGCCGAAGGCCCCGAGGTTGAGTACGATTACTACAACTTCAAGGCACTCAATATTCCCGAAAACCATCCCGCGCGCGACACGCAGGATACCTTCTACATCACCGAGAATATTTTGCTCCGTTCCCAGACCTCGCCCGTTCAGGCGAGAGTTATGGAAACGCAAAAGCCCCCTATCCGCATAATCTCTCCCGGTCGCGTTTACCGTAGCGACGCTATGGACGCAACTCACTCGCCTCTCTTCCACCAGATGGAAGGTCTTGTCGTTGACAAGGGCATCACCATGGGCGACCTTAAGGGCATGCTTGAATCCTTTGCAAAGGTTGAATTCGGCGAGGACACGAGAATACGCTTCCGTCCCCACCACTTCCCCTTCACCGAGCCCTCGGCTGAGGTTGACATCTCCTGCTTTATGTGCGGCGGCAAGGGTTGCCGTCTTTGCAAGGGCGAGGGTTGGATAGAAATTCTCGGCGCAGGTATGGTTCACCCCAACGTACTCCGCAACTGCGGTATCGACCCCGAGGTGTACAGCGGCTTTGCCTTCGGTATGGGCGTTGAGCGTATCGCTATGCTTAAATATCACATTGACGACATACGTCACTTCTACGAGAACGACGTGCGTTTCATCGAGCAATTCTAAAGAAAGGAGATATCAAAGATGAATCTTTCGCTTAATTGGCTTCACGATTTTACAAATTCAGACGGTATCTCCGCAAAGGAATACTGCGACAGAATGACCGACACGGGCTCCAAGGTTGAGTGCTACGAGGTTCTCGGCGAGGATATCCAAAACGTTAAGGTCGCAAAGGTAGTTTCTATGGAGCGTCACCCCGACTCCGACCACCTCTGGATATGCCAGGTCGACATCGGCTCGGAGGTCACACAAATAGTTACCGGTGCGCAAAACGTACACGCAGGCGACATCGTTCCCGCGGCTATTCCCGTAGCTCACCTTCCCGGCGGCGTTACCATCAAGGCAGGCAAGTTGCGCGGAGTTGAATCCTTCGGTATGCTTTGCTCTATCGCCGAGCTTAACCTCACGCTCCACGATATGCCCGACGCTATCGAGGACGGTATATTCATTCTTCCCGCGTCCTTTGAGGACAAGATCGGAATGGATATTAAAGAGGCTCTTATGCTCTCCGACACCGTTGTTGAGTTTGAGATAACCTCAAACCGCCCCGACTGTCTCTCCGTTATCGGTCTTGCACGCGAGACGGCAATCAGCTTTGATAAGCCCTTCTCGGTTCCCGCTCCCGTTGTACGCGAGCTTTCGGACGGTGACAAGATAGACAACTATCTTTCCGTTAAGATAAGCGCTCCCGACCTTTGCTACCGCTATGCCGCAAAGGTTGTAAAGAACGTTAAGATCGCTCCCTCGCCCCTTTGGCTCCGCATGAGACTTCGCGCGGCAGGTGTGCGCCCCATCAACAACATCGTTGATATAACAAACTACGTTATGCTTGAATACGGTCAGCCTATGCACGCTTTTGATTACCGCTATGTATCCTCCGGCAAAATTGT
>JBGVJM010000161.1:0-2971 GCA_045129415.1 Eubacteriales bacterium | reverse complement strand
TGGACATATGCATACCGCTTAGCGCCAATATGTGTGAAACGCCAGCTCTTGCGAAGTCTCTTTTGGTCGTGTTGGAAAGCAGCTGCTTATTTCCAAGCAAAATTGCCGAGCTCAGATTTCCGGCTTCTCCCGAAACGCGGTCGGTTATTACTTCAGATACCGACCTGTTTATCTTCGCAAAAAACAATTTTACATTAAATCCTTCAAAATCGGTTATAATAACACCGGTATCGTCGTAAGATGTATATGTAACGAATTCACCGTCCGAAAGCATAGAAAGCTTTTCGTTAAATATGGCGTCGCTTTCGTCCTCGGGAATGCCTGCTATTGCGCGTAAAATTACGGTTTGACCAACATCTGCACCGATGGCATACTCACACGTAAGGGGCGCGTAATGCTCCATGGGCTCGCCGTTAACCTTGGTTACGAGTATATCATAAGTGCTGAAATATTCGCTTTCGTAGTTTTTGGAAATGACGGTCGCTTCAAGCGTATACTCGTTTCCGTACATTTCCTCAAATTTGGCTTGATTTGCATTAAAGAAGGACAAAGATATTCCCATGCTCAAAGCAATGGCAAGTGAGCACAAAATGGCGTTTAAAAGAAATTTTCTTATTACTTGCGTAATGTTTGCCAGCAAAAACATAAAGACGGAAACGATCAATGATACTCCAAAAATAGCGAGTATCGCGAATTTGACCTCAGCCGGGAGAAAATATGAGAGCGTGGACATGCCCAAGAATAACATACAAGATGTAAATAGGGGCCTGTTGCGGAATATGTTCATACTGTCTTCTCTTCCTTATACGTAGAAATTTAGTAAAATTTTTTCGATTTTTGAACTTTTTTGTAAAATATCTTGACAAAGAGTCAAAAAGGCTATATAATAGACAAGCAATAGGTTAAATCCTAAATTTTGGAGGAATTGAAATGTTTGAAAAGGTAAAAGAACTGCTTGTAAAAGAGCTTCAGATCCAGGATGATCTCATTACTATGGATGCTGAGCTTACGTCCGATCTCGGTATCAACTCCATTGAGCTTGCTGACCTCGTTATGATGTGCGAGGAGCAGTTTGATCTCTTTATCGAGGACGAAGATCTCCACGGCTTCATCACTGTTGGTGACGTTGTAAGCTACCTTGAGTCCAGAGAGGGCTAATAGCATACCTACATATCACAAAGGCTATCGTATTGATAGCCTTTTTGCTTTTTAAGGCTCTATATCTATAATTCTATCACTTGAGTCGCAAGGATAACAAAGGTGAGCGTCAGCTCCCTCTTCAAGAAGAACCGTCAGGGCTCTCATTGCGTCCCCTTCGCTTTCAAATATTCCGAAAACCGAGGTTCCGCTTCCGCTCATAGTCGCATTTATTGCGCCACAGCTCTTCATGATGTGCTTGATCTCGGTCACACAATGTCTTTGCGGTTCAACCGCACATTCAAAAATATTGAATATTCCATCACAATATTCCGATTGGGCAGCCTCAACGCGGCGAAGCACATCAAGCTTATCCGAATTCGGGCGATAAGCTTCAAAATTATCAAATATTTCATCAAGTCTCTTATATGCGGCGGGTGTGGACATTCCCTCGCCTTTTTTTGCAATTACGATAGGATATTTGGGCATGGGAACAAAGGGCGAGGTCTTTTCGCCTATGCCCTCCGTTAATAAGCTTCCGCATTCTATGCAAAACGGTACGTCCGCGCCGAGCTTAGCGCCAAGCTCTTTAAGCTCTGATAATGCCATAGGCTCGCCGCACAGCTTGTTTAATGCAAAAAGTACGGCGGCGGCATCCGTGCTTCCGCCGGCAAGACCTGCTGATACGGGAATTCGTTTTTCAATGGCAATTTTTATATCACCGTTTGCGTAAGGGTATATATCTGCTGCACGATAGGCAAGATTTGTTTTATCGCAAGGAATGCCTTCGGAGTTGCAGGTAAGCGTGATGGATTTTTCGTCATTAGTAGTGAATTCAACGCAAACCGTGTCATGAAGGCTGACCGACTGCATAAGGCTGAGAATATTATGATATCCGTCTTCTCTTTTTGACACCATCTCCAAAAAAAGATTGATTTTTGCAAACGCTTTGACAGTTGCCTTCATCTTGAGCTCCTTAGGTTGGATTTTATAGTTTACATTCAATTATAACATCTATATATTATGATTTTATGAATAACGACAAATTTTAAACAAAATTGTGATGCTTGGGCGTAAAGGCTATTGACTATTCTCGCATTTTGTTATATAATAAATCAGTACAAGAAAACATAAATAGTTATAGGAGAAAATTATGGAACACATAACTTATAAGCCTCAGGGCGTTTGCTCCCGTCAGGTAGACATTGACGTTGAGGACGGCGTTATAGTTGCCGTTAAATACACGGGTGGATGCTCGGGTAACACACAAGGCGTTGGCGCGCTGCTTGTTGGTATGAAGGTTGAGGAAGCTATCAAGAGACTTAAGGGTATACATTGCGGTCCTCGCCCCACCTCTTGTCCCGACCAGACTGCTCGCGCGCTTGAGCAGTATCTTGAGAACAAATAATTCGTCTTCCCCAATAAACTGAAAGGATTTATATATGTCACAGTATCTTGAAAATTACAGACGCTGGTTAGGATCAGACACATTGACAGAGGGTGAAAAGGCAGAGCTTTTGAGTATAGCAAATGACGATGACGAGATAAAGATAAGATTTTCGTCGGGACTCACCTTCGGAACTGCGGGACTGCGCGGAACAATGAAGGTCGGTATGAACGCAATGAACGTTTACACCGTTGCGCAGGCTACTCAGGGCCTTGCAAATCTTATCTCGAAGCTTGACAGAGTGAGGGACGGAGTTGTCATAGCCTACGACTGCCGTAATAACTCTGAAAAATTTGCCAAGGTTGCCGCCGAGGTATTGGCGGCGGCAGGTATTCCTACTTATATTTTCGATGCACTTCGCCCCACGCCCGAGCTTTCCTTTGCTCT
>JBGVJM010000160.1:0-5196 GCA_045129415.1 Eubacteriales bacterium | reverse complement strand
CGACGAGGTGCTTTCCGAGTACAAATTCTATTTTGGCGAGGTAAAGGACTCGGTTGCTCACAATATGAGTGACGATGCCGAGGACGTTTTTGCAAGAATGAACATTTCGGGCGGACGCGCGTGGGGAGACCTCTTCTCCTTCCTCACCTCAACGCTTGAGGTGGACTACAAGGGTGAAAAAACAACGCTGGCTGCCATTCGCGGTCTTGCCGAGAGTGCTGACGCCGAGGAAAGAAAAGCCGCTTACGAGGCTGAAATCGCAAGCTACAGAAAGGTCAAGGACCCTATTGCCTTCTCGCTCAACAGCATCAAGGCGCAGGTCAACACCGAGGCGGCTCTTCGCGGCTACAAGGACGCGCTTGACGTAACGCTGTGCCAGTCCCGAATGAAAAAGGAAACGCTTGACGCTATGCTTGACGCTATGCGCGAGTATATGCCCAAGTTCCGCGAATACTTAAAGCACAAGGCAAAGCTCTTAGGTCACGAGAACGGCATGCCCTGGTACGACATATTGGCTCCCATGGGCAAGGCTGACAGCCGCACCTTTACCGCCAAAGAAGCGCACGAATACCTCGTTGAGCATTTCAATTCCTTTGCTCCCGACCTTGCCGACATGGTCGATGAGGCATTTAAGAACGATTGGATAGACTTTTATTCCCGTCCCGGTAAGGTGGGCGGCGCATTCTGCTCCAATCTTCCCTTCTTGAAGCAAAGCCGCATACTTACCAACTTCTCGGGCTCGTTCGGCTCAGTCGTAACGCTTGCGCACGAGCTTGGACACGCATACCACGGTATGATGATACAGGACCACCGCCCCTTGAACACAGGCTACACCATGCCCGTTGCCGAAACGGCATCCAACTTCAACGAGCTGATTATCGTCAACGATGCCATTGCAAAGGCAGAGGGCGAGGAAAAGCTGCAGCTTATCGAAAGTCAGCTTCAGGACTGCGCGCAGATAATCGTTGACATCTACTCCCGCTTCTTGTTTGAGGACGAGGTCATCCGCCGCCGCAAATCCACCTTCCTCTTTGCAAAGGACCTCGAGCAGATAATGCTTGACGCGCAAAAAGAGGCGTTTGGCGACGCGCTTGACCCCGATTATATGCATCCTTATATGTGGTGCTGCAAGAGCCACTATTTCAGAGCCGGACTCAGCTACTACAACTTCCCCTATGCCTTTGGCGGACTGTTCTCACGCGGACTTTACGCAAAGTATCTTGAAGAAGGCGAAGCCTTCCTGCCCAAGTACCGCGCCCTGCTCACCGCAACCACGGTTGACACCGTTGAAAACGTTGCACTTATCGCGGGCATAGACCTGACACAGCCCGAATTTTGGCGCAAGAGTCTTCAGATGATCGCGGACAGGATAGACGAGTTCATCGCGGTTACAAGTAAATAATTCATAACAAAAAGTATCCCCGCCCGAGAAATCTCGGGCGGGGTTTTTATTATGGTGTCTGTGTATGATTTAATTTGTGTATATAATCTCGCCATTATTGGTGCAACGTTCTATTATTCCGTTATTCTCAGCTGATATTCCGTCCAATAAGCCTGATCCGTTTATTGCCCCTTCGTTTACACAGTCATAGATGCTCGAAGAATTATATGCTGATATTCCGCCACCGACACTGTTAGCCATTATTTCTCCGTTGTTTATACAATGGGAAATGAACCCTTCATTCATTACAACTATGCCGCCGGCCGAGAATCCCGCCACGCTTGCGTTGTTGATGCAGTTTTTGATTATACCTCCTAAATTACGCATCGCAATTGCGCCGGCATAACTATCGCCACCACCTGCGTTTATTACTGACGTTGAATCAATAGAACAGTTTATGATACTACCAAGATTGTCAGTCGCTATAATACCGACGGAGGTACCCTCCGTGCGATTAACCATAACAAATGCATTTTCGAACTTCAAATCATAAACAACGCCCGACAAACTAGAAAACAGGCTGTTAAAACGTTCACTGTGCCCTGCGCCAAGGATGGACCAATTTTTAATTGAATATCCATTTCCATTCAGCACTCCATAGAATGTGCAGGGATTCCACTGAATGCCCGAAAGATCTATATCCGCGGTGAGCTCATAATACTTTTGATATCCATCGTCAAGCTGTATTTTCAAAAACTCCTGCGCATTAGAAATGTATATTTTTTCGCTTGACGCAAGGTACTCACAATGCGCAAACGTGTCATCAGCTTGTAAGGATTTAGACATATATTGGTTTCCGTAGCTGACATTTATCCGGGTTATCTTACGGTCATAATCAGTATCGAAAAGTTCAACTATGTATTCGTTTTCATTTATACGTACGATGGATTCATTTGTAATCGTGTCCTCAAAGGCAGAGCCATGGTGTCTATCGCTTTCGCCGCTTATTACGATTTCTCTGATCTCGTAATTTGTAGGATTGTTGAAAGTGAATTTCACTAATAATTTTTCACCGTCAAAATACCAGTAAATCGGCTCGTTTTGCTCGTTCACGAATTCAACGGATACCAACTCCAATATGCCGTTTATAAAGACCGTATCTGATTTTTGACTTATCGGTGTGCAGATGTATGACGTTTTGTCAATATCTATGGATATTTCCTCGACCGTAAGCGTGATCTCTCCTCCGCCAAGTTCTTCGTCACATGTAAACTCAACAAAAACACGCTCTGCGGAAGAGGAATTAGAAACAAGGTATCTATTTCCGTTTATTACAACGTTAGTTACTGTTGCATTACAAGGATTGACAATATCGAGCTGCAGATAAATCACCTCTCCTGCGGAAACTGAAGTTGTGTTGCGGACAATAACACTCTCAACGTCAATATAAGGCAATGTCTTTATTTTCTGTTCCACCGTCTTTTCCTGCACCCCCTTGCCGTCATTTACGTCAAAGGTGTAGGTTATCTTAACGGTGTAGTTGGTGTAGTAGTCAAGAGAATCAAAGGCTATTTCCTTGTCAGCGTTTTCCTTGACAAGCTCGTCTCCTTTGAAAAGCTTGACCGTGTAGGAAATAAGTGTGTTATCAACGTTGGTTTGATCGTAAGAGCCGCTTACCGTATAGGCGTCGCTCGTTACGTCCTTGAGAGTGAACGTAGGCTCAACCTTTTCTTCGGTCTTGACTGCAAGCTCTTTTACGAGTGTTTGCTCACCAACTCCATCGTTAAGGTCGTAGGTGTAGGTTACCTTTAATGTGTAATCGTTGTTGGAAAGAAGATTTGTCAATTCGCGAGCCGTGAGGTCTTCAACGTTCGTTACGTCCTCGCCGTGAACAAGCTCTATCTTTGTAATAGCTCCAACTGCGTCAATATCGGTGATAGCAATATCAAACTTGAATGAGGTCTGAGTCTTTTCGGTTTCGGTTATCTCAAAATCGGGTGTTGCCTTCGCTTCGGTCGTAACCTTGAACTCAACCGTTTCGGTAGCACCTGCGTTTATGTAGCTGATAACTATTGTGTATTCATTGTTAGAGAGAAGCTCGGTCGCGCTGAACGTCTTTGTCAAGGCGTCGCCGCTTACGTCAAAGGCCTTGACCTTGTCCTCTCCGTGATAGAGAGACATTGAGGTAACGTTCTTGTCCTCGTAAAGCTCGTTGAAGATAAGACCGAATTCTATGCTCGTTTGTGTCTTTACGATGTTATCGGGAGCAACTACGCTTTGTGTGGTAAACTCCTTCTCAAAGAGTATCTTTACGTCCATTCCCTTGCCGTCAAGAGCGTCGTAATATGCAACTACTCCGTAACGGTAGCTTGTGTAGGTATCAAGACCTACAAATGTGATATGCTCCTCTCCTACGGTGATCTCCTCGTATGAAAGAAGAGTGTCTCCGTCTACTATTACCGCAAATGCCTTACCACCGCATCTCTCGATAAGTCCGAGCCCATCGGAAAGAGTTACATCAAAGGATACGTCGTTAATACGAACAAGCTCCTCGCTTATCTCTGCCTTGGGCTGCTTTGAGGTATATACACCAACCTTAACGGTGCGCTCACCTCTCATGTCAACGTCCTTGATATCGGTGCCGTCAACGTACTTGATAGCATCTATCGTGTAGTCTATAACACCCTCGGCATCGGCAGGAACCGTAACCTTCAAGATAAGGTTCTCCATATCCGAGCCTTCCTCAAACATGTATGAGGAATACTTCTTGCCGTTGAGTGTAAATGAAAGTATCTCAAAGCTGTCGGGGTTGGAGATATGAACCGTTATGTAGATCTCCTGACCTGCCTTTGCATAATACATAGGCTGCTCGGGGATCTCGATACCTATTGAGGTATCCTCCTCGACTATCTCGTCAACGGGCTTTTTGTTTTGTCCGTAATGGTTGCCGTTGTTTCCGTTGCCGTTATTTCCGTTCGTATTGGAGAGATAGCTGAATCTATGCGGCTCTCTTTCGTCAACTACGTTCTCGGCGGAGCTTGAGGGCTTGTAATTGCTTACCGTCATTCCCTCGTATATCGGCACCTGCTTTGCAAAGAGCAAAATAAGTATCGGCACCATTATGGCAAGCACGATGACCGCAGCTACCGAAGAAGGAATTATCCATTTCTTGATTTTCTTCTTTGTGAGCAGCTCGTAACGCTTTTGGCTGTTCTTGTCAATTATTTCGCCGTCAATACCCGAAATTATTTTGAGGTCGGTCTCTTGCTTCTTATTCATACCTCAATTCCCTCCTTAGAAAGCTTTTCCTTGAGCGCATCGCGCATATCCGAAAGCGCTCTGAACACGGTGCGGTCACTTATATTAAGCATCTCGCCGATATCGGTAACTTTATCGCAATAATAGTATCTGCAAACGAAGATAAGCTGATCGCGCTCGCTAAGTCCGTGCAAAAATGCGTTAAGCACCTCGCCAACAGCGGCAATAGTCGCCTCCTCGTCGGGACTCATATCGTAGGTCAGCGCCTCGCCTATCTCGTCTATCGACACGATAAGCTCACTCGGCACTCTTTTTGCCGCATGCAGCTCTCTTGCGCGGTCAACCGCGATATTTCGCATTATTTTGGACAAAAACGCCTGAAAAACGTTAGGTCTTGCCGGCGGAATGGCATTCCACGTGCCAAGATACGTATCATTTAAGCATTCGTCACAGTCGGGCTCGCTATGTACTATATTGTAGGCTATCTTGTAAAGATAGCGGCGATATTTTTTATCGGTCTCCTTTATGGCCGACTCGTCTCGCTGCCAATAAAGCTC
>JBGVJM010000159.1:0-3087 GCA_045129415.1 Eubacteriales bacterium | reverse complement strand
CCTTCTATCGATCTCAACACGCGATTTTTCCGAGATAGGCACGTATGACGACGCGGCATACGATAGACTTTGCTCGCTATCGCTCAGGAAAAACGTTATTTGTGTCTCCTCGCTCAAAACGCCCCTGATGTTCTACGCGCTCTATAACGACGGAGAAGACCTGTGTGTTTTGTATTTTGAAACCGACGAGCGCGGACTCGCAATTCTCAAGCGTGACAATCCCACAGCCTTTAAAACAAGAAAACAATCATAAAAATTATAGAAAAGGAACATAAAAAAATGAAAAATCAGCACGAAATAACGGTACGACTCTCCGAGGATCTTTTGCGCAAGCTCATCTATATCTCCGAGGCGGAGGGTAGAACACCCAACAACCAATTTATCTTCATGCTGCGCAACAACATTCAGTATTTTGAGCGCGCGAAGGGCAAATTCAATCAATCAAAGCTTAACGCAATAGACCTTTCTCAATATACAAAAAACGAGGACTGATAAGTCCTCGTTTTAGTTTAAACAAAATTTGTCAGCTGTGCGATATCGTCAACGATAGGACAACCGCACGCGGAAAGACGGCGGCGCGACTGATGTCCGCCCGCATAAAGCACGCAATCGGCTCCGAGTGCCCTTGCCGTGTCGGCATCGTGCACGGTGTCACCTATCATAATGGCAATCTCCTCCGCGTTACGCGCTCTCCATTCAAGTCCGCGCTCTATCTTTGAGCCCGCGTGGATATTGTCAAGTCCGATGACCTCATCAAGATAATGTCTGACACCCAGCTTTTCAAGGTAATACTCCAGCATATTTATCTCGCAAGCGGAGATGATGACCTGCCTTATTCCCTTTTTTCTCAATGCCTCCATAGTCTCGGCAACCGAGGGACAAAGCTTGGCATCCTTTGCATTTTCGTTATAAAGGTCAACCCAAATGGGTGCCAATACCTCGTAAGGCTCACGTTCAAAGTCAAATCCGAGTCCTCTGTAATATTCAACTATCGGGAAATCAAATATTTCTCTGTAATATTCAACCGAGGGTATTTCGCGAAGTCCTCTTTCGCGAAGCATTTTGTTAACGCTTACTATACCCGCCATCATATCGTCGAATATAGTGCCGTTGAAATCCCAGATAACGCAAGTGTACTTCATATAATATACCTTTCAAAATCAGCCTCTGCTCCGTATAGGCGCAGAGGCTTGTTTTTTACTTATTTTACTTCTTCGGGGAGATATTTCATCTCGGTAAGCCAGCTATAATAGATCGTGTAGGGCGATTCGCCGTTCATATCGGGCTCACCCGTTTCAAATCCGCTGGTGTCGTAATTTTTGTTTGTAAGCTTGCTCAAAAGCAGGTTTCTTCCGATAGACGTAACGGTTACCATGTCGTAGTCCATATATTTAGCCGTTGCCTCAAGCTCAAGCTTGAATTCATCATAAGTGGGGCAAGCCTCAAGCTTTGCAAAGGTCTCGGCGTTGCATGCTCTCCAAGCCTCAAGCTGAGAATCGTCAAGCTTTGCACCGTACTCTGCAAGTCTTTGGTTGAAGCTGAATCCGAGAAGAGGATTTATCAAAGTCTCATTACTCTGCTTCTTTGCGTCCTCCCAATAGTTTGCGGGAAGTCCCTCCTCGGGATGAGAAATAAAGCAGTTACCGGTCTTGTTGGTATCCATGAGATAATCGCTGTTAAGGCGCTCAAGCATACCCGTATCCTCGTTGATGATGTAGTTCTCGCCCTCGATTCCATACTGAAGAATGTTCTTAAGAGTGGAATTGGTATTAAGCGCGGTAAGCACCTTTACACACGCCTCGGGGTTCTTGGAGTTTGCGGATACGGCAAACATATTACCGTAAAGCACACTCGCCTCAGCCTGAGGATACTTAGTTACGTAAACGTAGTAAGACTTATTGTTCTCATCGGTGTAAACACCGTAAGAAAGGTCGGATTGCTTCTTCTCCTTGCCGCTCTCGTCATAGAAGGCAGCCTTTTTTATAGCAAACGTTCCGGTTCTGAAGGAAATTGCCGCGTTAACTCTTTCGTCATTCTCCTTCTCAAAGAGTCCCTGATACTCATAATCCTTAAGAGTGCTGAGTATTTCAAGGTATCTTTCATTGGTAAAGAGGTTGCCGAATTCAAGCTCTATCTTTCCTCTGCCCACGTTTGCGGGATCGCCGTAAACCATACCCAGAACGGAAGGAGCATTGTTAGTGTTAACAAGGTATTCCGTTCCCCACGTCTCGCTCTCAACCGACTCTATATTCCAATACCAAACGAAGTTGTTCATACACTCGGTAAAGCTTGACGCGATGGGAAGGCGTCCGGGCTCGGATTTCTTTATATCCTCAAGGAAATATCCGCAGTCGGTTATGTCCGCAAAGGACTCGTAGGTGTACTTATACTTATCGGCAAGCTCCTTGTCAATGAGCATATACGTATACTCGCCCATCTTTACGTTGTTGGGGATGGCAAAGGTCTGACCGTCCACCTTAACACCGTTCATAAGCGTGCCCGCGATATAGTCGTTGAGCAGTCTGCCCGTTGAGGACAAATACTCGTCAAGACCGATTATCCAGCCGTTTTCTATGTACTTTCTATACATTTCCTCGCCCTGAATATATACGATATCGAGCTGATTTTCCTCAGCCTCGGGATATACGAGCTGCTGGATACCGAAGTCACCCGTCTCGTATCTGTCGGCACCTGCGCCGTTTTGTCCGGAGGAGAAGTTCTCATACTTTTTGTATTCGGGGAAATAGTGATAGAAGGACTGTTTTATCTGAGCGTCGGTAAACTGCTCAGGATAAGCTGCCTTATATTCATCCATGTAGAACTCAAGCGCTCTCTCGGCAAGTCCTGCCTCAAGCTGCTCAAGTGCGTACTCCGCCATGGTGCTCTCAAGAAGCTCAAAATACTCTTCCTCGGTATAGAAAAGAATGTCAACGTTGGTTTTAAAGTCCGCCTTGGTCTGCTTGGAGAATGCCGCTTCAACAGCATCATAAGCCTCCTTTACGCGCTTAGCCTCAACGTATCTTGAGTCATTCTCATTGCCGCCGCACTCGTCCTTAAGATATTTGGCAAGCTCCTCGTCCGTATTAA
>JBGVJM010000158.1:0-6856 GCA_045129415.1 Eubacteriales bacterium | reverse complement strand
CTCATGGGCTCGCCCTGACTTCCCGTGGTTATAAGCGTTATCTGCTCGGGATTGTATCTGCGCATTTCCGAAACGTCGATCAGCATTCCCTCGGGCACGTGCATATATCCGAGCTCAACCGCCGCGGATACGATATTGAGCATGCTCCTGCCCGTTATCGCAACCTTTCTTCCGTGACGCGCGGACGTGTCGATTATTTGCTGAACTCTATGCACGTTGGACGAAAAGGTAGCTATAACTATTCTTTGCTCGCTGTGAGTTGTAAAGATATATTCAAGCGAGGCTCCCACCTTGCGCTCCGACGGAGTGTGTCCCGGTCTTTCGGCGTTGGTGGACTCGCACATGAGCAAAAGCACGCCCTCTTTTCCAAGCTCGCCAAAGCGGGTGATATCCATTATCTCGCCGTCAATAGGAGTTAAGTCAAGCTTGAAGTCGCCCGAGTGTACTATCGTTCCAAGCGGTGTTTCAATGGCAAGCGCGCATGCGTCCGCGATAGAGTGGTTTACGTGTATGAACTCAACCGTAAGAGCGCCGAGCTTTATTTTATCTCCCGCGCTTACCACGTTGAGCTTGGGCTCATAGGGCAATTTTACTTCCTTGAGCTTATTTCTCACGATGCCAAGGGTAAGCTTTGTGCCGTATATTGCGGGATTTATGTTGCGCAAAACGTAAGGAATAGCGCCGATGTGATCCTCGTGTCCGTGCGTCAGCACGATGCCGCGCACACGGTCGGCATTGGCTTCAAGATAGGTCACGTCGGGAATGACGAGGTCAACGCCGGGCATCTCGTCGTCGGGAAATGCCAAGCCGCAGTCAATAACGACTATGTCGTCACCGCACTCGATAGCCGTCATGTTCTTGCCTATCTCGTGAAGTCCGCCGAGCGGAATTATGCGCACCGTGGCACAGGGATCCTTTACGACCTTTGCCGCTGTTCTCTTTTTGGGTGCCGCCTTTTCTTTGGGTGCGCTCCTCTTTGCGGAAGCTTTTATTTCGGCGGTCTTGTTGTCGGGTGCAGCCGACCTTGCGGTCTTTACTGCCGCGGTCTTCTTTTTAGCCGCAGGCTTTGGCGTGTATTCGCTTCTGTGGCTCAAGTCCTTGGACAAAATGTCCTCGGCTCTGCTCTCCAATCTTTGCGATACCGTCTTTTTGCTTTTGTGATTATTCTTTTTTTGCATTGCGGGAAGCTTTGATATGTCGTTCAGCTTTTCCGCACTGCCCGTTTTTTTATTTGCCATACTTTTCCTTTCTGTATTCGGCACGAAAGAGCATAAACCCAATAAAGCCCCCCGAAAATCTCCGCCTTCGTTCCGCAGATATTTCAGGACGCGCCAATCAAAACGTGCCGTTTGTTATTTTGTTGTTTTATGTCGATGAGAGCATGCTCTCATAAAAGTTCAGTTGAAGTATTTTTATTATACACTAAATGCCGCCGTTTGTCAATAGCCGAGCCATCAATGAACAAAGCAAATAGCCGCCGCTATCAAAGCGCCCAAGGTACCGCCTGCCGCAAAGGAGCCTATTGAATAAAGCCAAAGCTTTATCTCATCTCTCCTTATCCTGCTCTTGCCCACTCCGCAGCTTTCAACTATCCTGTTTGCCTCGGAAAGCATATCCAGTCTTTGGGCGACGGCATTGGCTCTCACCACGAAATACGCCTCCTCAAAAACCGCGCTGTCCTGCGTTTTTACAACTATCATTTGCTTTTGCGCTCCTCTTACCATAAGTACGTCTCCTTTTTTAGTATTCCATTTATTTTTTGCCGAAAGATGCCACGCTTAAACCATGCCGCGCAGTTTATAATAAAAAATGAATACCTCAGCCCTCACGCATACATAATTCGACACGCTCCGACAGCCTTTGACACGTAATTGTGTTTTATTTGTAAACAATACATAAATTTCCATTTTTGGTGTTGACATACCATTTTTATGGTGATAAAATATAGGAAAATAAGTCGGCAGGTGTCAATTTGCCGCGAATTGAGTATAAAAATCAAAACTTGAAAATAAAAGGAGAATTAAAAAATGAAATCAACGGGCGTAGTAAGAAAGGTTGACGAGCTTGGAAGAATAGTGCTTCCCATAAGCATCCGTCAGATCATGGACATCAACGAGAAGGACTCTCTTGAGATATTCACCGACGAAAATAAAATAATTTTGCAAAAATATCAGCCCTCCTGCATATTCTGCAATAATGCGGACGGCATAGTTTTCTTTAACGGCAAGCGCGTTTGCGAGGATTGCCTCAGAAAGATAAAGGAAACTCTCTGAGCAAAAAAATCGGGAGGACCTACAAATGAATTGTACTCAGCTTAAAAATTACATCAAGGAAGGCGCGCTTGACGAAAAGCTTTCAAGCCTTTACGGCAAGGAGAACGTGGGCGCGGCTCACGAAAGATACCTTTGCGCCATCGATAGCTTTACCGAGAGATTTGGCGAGCGCGAAATAAGCATCTTCACCGTTGCGGGAAGAAGCGAGCTTTCGGGCAACCATACCGACCACAACCGCGGCTGCGTTGTTGCCGCATCCATCAGCCTTGACATAATCGCAGTTGCCGCACCCACAAATGACGGCATCGTATGCATCAAGAGCGAGGGCTTTGGCGAGGACACGGTCAATATTTGCCAATACACCGACTGCTGCGAGGATAAATTCGGATCGTCCGAGTCCATTATCGCGGGTATGTGCGCAGGCTTTAAAATGAACGGACACAAGGTGGGCGGATTTGTTGCATACTTTACGTCCAACGTACTTAAGGGCTCGGGAATGTCGTCATCCGCAGCGTTCGAGGACATGGTAGGCACTATCGAGAGCCACCTCTACAACGACGGCAAGGTCGACAACGTTGAGATCGCAAAGCTTGCGCAGTTTGCCGAGAACAAGTTCTTCGGTAAGCCCTGCGGACTTATGGACCAGGTTGCCTGCGCTTACGGCGGCACCGTTGCCATTGACTTTGCCGACACCTGTAATCCCGTAATAACTCCCGTTCCCTTTGACTTTACGGCGGCAGGCTACAACCTCTGCATTATCAGCACGGGCGGAAATCACGCCGACCTTACCGACGATTACGCGTCTATTCCCTATGAGATGAAGGCGGTTGCGGCACAGCTCGGTGCATCGGTGCTTCGCGAGGTAGAAGAGAGCGACGTTATCGCGGCTATCCCCGCGCTCCGCGAAAAGCTGGGCGACAGAGCAATTTTGCGCGCGCTCCACTTTATCGACGAGAACAAGAGAGTCAAGGCTCAAGCCAAGGCTTTGCTTGAGGGTGATATCGAGACCTTCTTCCAAAACGTTCGCGCATCGGGACGCTCGTCATTCTGCTACCTTCAGAATGTATACACGACCAAAAACGTTCACGAGCAGGGACTGTCCTTGGCTCTTTGCCTTGCCGAAAAGCTGCTTGACCACAAGAGTGAAGCTTGGAGAGTACACGGCGGCGGCTTTGCGGGAACGATACAGGCATTCGTTAAGAACGAAAACGTTGCAGCCTTCAAGACTGCTATGGACGCTGTTTTCGGAGAGGGCGCCTGCATGGTGCTTAACATCCGTCCCGTCGGAGCGGCTAAGGTAATCTAAACAATGAAAAATAAAAAGGATAGAAAGAGTATCCAAAATAACGGCTCGGGGCTGTCGCCAAAATCGCGACAGCTCGCCATTTCTCTGGCAATCAACTCCATTCTTCTGCTCTTTGTATATTACGGCGCAATGGGACTCAATATTCCCATAATCTCCATTATAGTCACGTGGGGCTATATGCTGGTGTTCGGCGGATTTCTTGTCGCATATATCGCGTACAACCGCGCCTTTACGCGCAAGGAAATAACCCCGGACATGCTGCCCGACGACTGGTCGGAGCAAAAAAAGCAGGACTACATCAACGACGGCAAGATAAGAATGGAAAAGTCGCGCTGGATGCTCTCCGTAATAATTCCCTTTCTCGTCACCTTTATGGCGGAGGCGCTCTACCTCTTCGTGTGGACGGGATGGCTTGAAAATCTCTTTATTTAAAGGCTTGATTATGCAAAACTATAAAATATGCTGTCTTTACTCGGGCTCGGGCGGAAACTCCGCCTATATCGAGGCGGGCGGCGCAAAAATACTTATAGATGCGGGCAAGAACGCAAAGCATTTGTGTCTTGCGCTTGACAAAATAGGCGTTTGCGTTGACGATATAGATGCCATTTTGGTAACGCACGACCACTCGGACCACACGTCCGCCCTGCGCACTCTTTCGCACAAGCATCCTATTCCCATTTATATGCTTCTGGCATCCGCCGAGATATATCGCGGACTTATGGACGAAAAGCTGTGTAACTGTCTCAATCTCTTTATGGGCTACGAATTTGAGACCGACATTATGGGCTTGCACGTAAAGGCATTCCCCACTCCGCACGACGCCTTGGCATCGGTTGGATACAGGCTTACCTTCACGGACGACGACGGCGAGCAAATATCCATCGGCTACGCCACCGATATAGGTCACGTGACACAAACGGTAATAGAAAATCTTGAGGGCTGCCGTCACGTTATTCTTGAATCCAATCACGATGCGGATATGCTGCGCCGCGGTCCCTATCCCATTGAGTTAAAGGAGCGTATCGCATCCCCGCGCGGTCACCTTTCAAACGGCGAATGCGCCCAGCTTGCCCGTCATTTGTGCGAGAACGGAACCAAAGACCTCATGCTCGCGCATTTGAGTCAGGATAACAACACGCCCGAGCTTGCGCTCCAGAGAACTCTGCTCTCTATTGTCGGACTTGACGTAAACGTCAAGGTCGCCGACCGAAACGAGCCCACGTGGCTTTGCGGAGAGGAGGCTTAAAGCATGGCAACCATCAGATTTATAACGGTCGGTACGCTCAAGGAGGACTACCTCAGAGCCGCCGTTGCCGAATACGAAAAAAGGCTTTCGGGCTTTTGTCGCGTGGAGTCGGTCAACTTAAAGGAATCAAAGCTGCCCGAAAACCCGAGTGAGCGCGATATACAAAAAGCACTCTCTGAGGAAGCAAAGGCTATACTTGCCGCTATGCCCGACCGCGCCTACAAGGTCGCCTTGTGCATCGAAGGTAAGCAATTCTCGTCCGAGGAGCTTGCCGAAAAGCTGAACGGCGCTTTCAACGTATCAAACGAGATTTGCTTTGTCATCGGCTCGTCACACGGACTTTGTGACAGCGTCAAGCGCGCCGCCGACTTAAAGCTCTCCTTCTCCAAGCTGACCTTTCCCCACCAGCTTATGCGCGTGATACTTGCCGAGAGCATCTACCGCTGCATGAGCATTATAAAAGGAACGAAATATCATAAATAAAAAGTTATCCCCCGCGGCAAGCCGCGGGGGATATTTTTAATATGCATCAGTTTTTCGATGAGTTCTCAAAGGCATCGAAATGGAATATTTCACTGCCTATATCGTCATACAAAATAACATTGACTGTATAGTTCGTATCAACATACTCGCCAAAATACACATCCGCATCCTTTTTATACAAGGAAAAGCTTTTGCCGTTTATTGAACTATTAGTAACCAAAGTTGCATTTGAATCCATATCAATCTCAATATTGCCGTCCTTATTAGGATAGAAGCAAAATCTGTATCTTTGTCCCTCTATCACATATATAACGTCTATAACACCATCTTCTACGCGGTACTCTAATCCGAATCCCTGTATTATATCTTCGTTTTTAATTTCTGGTAGCGGTGCGCTATACAACAATTCTACAAACGCCATCAGCTCTTTTCTGCTGGTTATTCCACTGTAAAAATAACTTTCAGGGTATTTCAGTAAAAACTCCTCTAGTTCTTTATCAGAATAGCTTACCGCCTTGAATATTTCCAAATAAGCATCATAAGAATAAATGTTTATTCTAACATCCTGTTCAAATTCTAAACCATCGGTCGATATACCGTCACTGTTCTTGTCACTCTCTTGTGTATTTTGATTAGACTGGCTTTCGGAAACAAGATCAGATAGAGATTCTTCACTATTTTGATTGGCAGGCATTGTATTACATGAAGCCAACAAAAGGGCAACCAGCACACAAAAAGTGATAGTAATTTTATAATTTTTCATAGCAACCTCCTACGATAATTTTATTGGTGATGTCCCTCTAGGTGATTCTTAATATCTGCTCTACAATTAACACAATATAATTCATCATTTCCGGTAACCTCCACATCCCATCTTTTATTCATAACACAAGGAAGAACCGATGGAAGGCCTTTTTGACACTTATCACAATGGGTGTTTGAGCACTTTTCTTCTCCATTTTGAATATTGCAATTATGATCATTAGCCCCAAGTTGATGTGATACCTCATGAATCAATGAATTTATGCTTTGGGCTCTTACCGTTGATGCATCTTTGTTTTGATAGTTGTTACTGCTATCTGTAGTATGATGAGGTGTTATTACAGCAGAACCTGAAGGAAAAGAAACCGATCCGGGATTTCCAGGCAAAATATGCCCTGTCCATGCTATAGCACTGACGGTTGAAGAACGGTTCAACCCCGTTTGAATAGACGTTCGTGTTAAATGATTATATTGACCTAGATCTGGATGCAAGCATTCATCCGTAATACATATATTGCTCGCCGTCACCGATCCGTATGTGCTTTTTTTGCAGATGTCTGCTGATGATTCATAACTGTAATAAGCGCTATTGGTGTCAACGCCATAAATCTGTAAAAGTCGTTCTATTACAACAGTGTTATATGCTTTGATTTTATTAAGAGCGGAACTGCTAGAATCAGAGAATCTAATATCGTAACCAATATCGTAGTGATTGTTCAAAGTGTATGTGTATTGTATTCGATATATTTCCCACTCATCCCTATAATTCGTATCATCAGTATATGC
>JBGVJM010000157.1:0-2431 GCA_045129415.1 Eubacteriales bacterium | reverse complement strand
CATAAGCGACCGTCCCCGTCCTTTACGCCGACGTGGAGAGAAAGCGAGTCCTCGGACGAGTCAGCCCTGAAAAGTGCTGAGGCGGGGGAGAAGCTTTTAGTGGGTTGAGGGCCTTGTAAAGACTCCGAAAGACGTCCGATGCTCTCGGCACAGGTGGCGCAAAGGGCATGCCGTCCGCCGCCGTCGTCACCGTAAAAGACGGTAGCCTTTTTATTTTTGCATTTTTCGCAGTTCATAAATTCACCATTCCTTTATTTTTATTTCTTTATGAGATATTTTACCGTTTTTCGTGTGAAAAAAGTGTCGCAATCAGGCGTATACAAAAAAATAATTTTTCTTTGTCAAAAAAGGCGTTTTGATGTGTCGGGAGAAGGTCAGTTTACAAAATATTAACAAATATATTTTTAGTATAAATTGACAAAGTGTTCGTTTTAATGTATAATTTATTTATAATGGGCGAGAATGAGGATTTTTGCCCCAAAGTGTAAAAAATATATTTCAAAGCATAAAAAACGGAGGCAATCAGATGGGAAAAAACTTGACGGTTGGTAAGGAAAAGATCTCCTCTTTGTTTGACGCAGGCTCGTTCGTTGAGATAGGGGCTTACGTTAAGAGAAGCGGAGAGGCAAAGGCTTATGACGGTGTGATCTGCGGATACGGATCCATTTCGGGAAAACTTGCCTTTGCATTCGTTCAGGACAGCGATAGACTCAAGGGCGCATTTGACGAGGTCGGCGCGCGCAAGATCGAGATGCTGTACGAAATGGCTATCAAAAACGGTGCGGCTGTTATCGGAGTGTTCGATAGCGCAGGTGCTGTGGTAATGGACGGTAGCGCAACCCTTTCTGCATACGGCAGATTTGCCGCTTGCGTTGCAAAGGCCTCCGGAATAGTACCTCAGATAGCACTTTATGACGGTATTTGCACGGGTATGGCACTTACCGTATCCAATATGTTTGACCTTACGGTCAACGTTGCGGGCAAGAGCACACTTTATCTCACCGCAACGAGCAAGGATGACAAGTGCTCCTCCTTTGCGATTGAGACCGAGAGTGCGGAGGAGGCTTATGCCGCAGTTCGCAATCTTGTCGAAATGCTGCCCCAGAACAATAAGGACGACGCAAGCGTTATGAGCGGTGACGACGCGGCTCGCGCGGCGGCAGTTTCCGGACTTACCGGCGCTGAGCTTGTTAAGTCACTTTGCGATAACGGTGCATTCACCGAGATATACGCAAAGGAAAGCGGAATCGTTACAGGCTTTGCTTTCTTTGGCGGAGTGCTTTGCGGCGTGGTTGCAAGCAACAATAAGTGTGATGGCGGTAAGATCGGAGGCATTGGCGCAAAGAAGGCGGCAAACCTCATCTCCTTCTGCGATAGATTCGGAATTTCCGTTGTTACCTTGGTTGACAGCGAGGGACTTTGCGATTGCGCGTGCGGTAAATGCACGGCAACGCTTGCGGGCGCGTATGCGAACGCAACCTGCGCAAAGGTAACCGCAGTTGTGGGCAAGGCATACGGCGCAGGCTTTACGCTTCTCGGCTCAAAGGCACTTGGCGCAGACATCGAGCTTGCGCTTGAAGGATCGGTTATCAGCGTAATGAGTCCCGAGAGTGCAGTTGCATTCCTTCTCAACGACGAGATCACCCGTGACAAGAGCCGCAGTGAGGTTGAGGCGGAATGGTGCGAAAAGTATGCAAGCGCGGTTTGCGCTGCCGAGAAGGGCGACGTTGACGACATCGTTGACGAGGCAACTCTCAGAGCGCGCATTTGCTCGGCACTCTACATGCTTGCCGTAAAGGCGGACGGAATGCCCGATAGAAAATACGCGAGAACTCCCGTGTAAGAAATAGGGAGGAACGAATATGAAAAATATGAAGAGACTTTGCATAATCTTAAGCCTTGTGCTTGTTCTTTGCTCGCTCTTCTCGCTCACAGTCTTTGCGGCAGAGCCCGGCGCATCAACCGAGGACAGCGGCAAGCTGGATATGAACTTAAAGCCCGAAAGCTTTGAGGAGCGATTTGAATACGCATTGCAGGGAACTGCAACGGGAATGCTTATGGTGTTTTCCGTGCTTGGCTTGCTCACGCTTATTTTGTACGGCTCAAAGTACGTTTTCTACGACCTTCCCAATAAGAAGCTCGAAAAGAAGAGAGCCGCTATGGAAAAAAGAGCGGAAGTGCTTACGGCAAAAACGGACGAGGAACAATCCGATGCGTATGAGCAGGAGGATGACGGTGAGCTTATAGCAGTTATAACCGCGGCAGTTGCGGCTATGCTCGAGAGCGAGGATTATAAGAATGAATTTGCAGGCGGCTTCAGAGTAGTTTCCTTTAAGAGAACTACCAAGGGCGGAGCTTGGAACAAACAATAATATTTGAAAGGCAAAGGTATTTATAATGAGAAGATTTAACGTAACCGTAAACGGTGTAA
>JBGVJM010000156.1:0-16845 GCA_045129415.1 Eubacteriales bacterium | reverse complement strand
TACACGGCTCGGCTCTCGCATAAGCGTTCAAGCTCGCCCGAGAGAGACTTGTCGGCATATTCCTTCTTGGGAACACCCGCGGAGGCGATAACGGTGTCGCGGTCGCAAATAAGAACCGAAAGCTCGCACGTTTTGTGCAAGGTGTCGGCATACTGCGCGGCAAAGGCGGACAGCTCGCCTATGGGCGAATACTTTTTGAATATGACCTCGCCCTCGCGGTCGGTAAAGATCTCAAGCGGATCACCCTCGCGGATGCGCATGGTTCTTCTTATTTCTTTTGGAATGACGACTCTGCCAAGATCGTCAATCCGCCTTACAATTCCGGTTGCTTTCATATATGAAAATCTCCTTTTGTTTTTAAGTCGGTGTTGTTAGTATTTGTTATTTTTAGGGGATTTATACTTTTATTCTTCAAAAATTTCCGTGTGCTTTTCTCGCGCAAAAAAGATGTGGATTTTATCAAAAACGCTCGAAATATTTTACATCTTGACATAACGTGTAATGTGTGCTATAATCATAGGACGGTCAGACGTTGCGCAAAGGAGAATGTAGGTGTGCCCTCGGTTGCGGGCGCGGAAAACATTTCCGTTGACAAAACCCGACCAAAATGATATAATATTCATATAACCCCTGCAAAAATTCAATGTTTTTGCAAAAACAAATTTAAAATTTTACCCAAAGCGTTGACCCCCTCAAAAAAATGAGATCAGGAGAGAACTGTTGGAATGAACATAAAAAAGATCCTTGCCGGAAAATTTCGCCGCGTTGTGCTGCTGATATTTGACTGCGTTGTATTTGCCTGTATAGCAGGCGCATATTATTTTGCCGTGGGCTTATTTGAACACCCACACTCGAGCGACCGCGGATACGTCGCGATAAATGCCGCTATTTTGCTTTTGGTAACGTTGGTTGCCAGGTTATTATTCGGAGTATATAACAGTGTATGGCGCTATCCGAGATCCTTGTCCTACCTTAAGCTTATATGGGCGGACTTTTTGGGCCTTGTCGTTGCAGCCACCGTGGTTTTTGCTACGGGACTCGGAGACGACGTGTGGCTGTTTGCCGTTATAGCCCCTATAAACGCCATTCTCGCTACATCCGCAAGACTGTTTTACAGACTTGTGTATAAGCACAGAATGAAGCCTCCTACGGATGTTAGCAACCAGATAAACGTTGCCATAATCGGCGCAGGACAGCTCGGAGCATTCCTCGCAAACGAGCTTTTGTGCAATCACCAATCCACCTACCGTCCCATGTTTTTCATTGACAGGGACCCTCAGAAGATTGGAAATAACGTTGTCGGTCTCAAGGTATATCCCGAGGATCAGGCTACTCTTGACCTCATCAAGAAAAATGATATCAAGGAGCTTTTCGTTGCGATCTCGGAGCTGGATGGCGAGGAGGCTGTAAGGATATTCAACGTTTACAGCCGCGCAAAGTGCAAGCTCAAAATATACGACATTCCCGTTAAGGACTTCCACAAGACCGAGGAAGAAGAAGCGGAGAAGAAGAGCGAAAAGGTAATAAGAGACTTCCAGATAGAAGACCTTTTGTTCCGCAAGCCCATCAAGATAAACACGGGCGCAACCAGAAAGTTCTACCATGGCAAGACAGTTCTTGTAACGGGCGGTGGCGGTTCTATTGGCTCGGAGCTTTGCCGTCAGATAGCGCGTTGCAGACCGAAAAAGCTTATCATTCTTGATATATATGAAAACAACGCATACGACATCCAGCAGGAGCTGTCAAGAAAGTACGGCGACAAGCTTGATCTCGTGGTTGAGATCGCATCGGTGCGCGAGCGCGACAGACTTGACGCGATATTCGCGGCGTACCGTCCCGAGATAGTATTCCATGCCGCAGCACACAAGCACGTTCCTCTTATGGAGCATAGCGGCTGCGAGGCGATAAAGAATAACGTTATGGGTACGTACAACACCGCCGATATGGCAGAGAAGTACGAGGCGGAAAGATTTATCCTTATTTCAACCGATAAGGCGGTAAATCCCACCAACATCATGGGCGCATCCAAGAGAATGTGCGAGATGATAGTTCAGTGCAGAACGGATAGCAAAACTCAGTTTATGGCAGTCCGCTTCGGCAACGTTCTCGGATCAAACGGCTCTGTTATTCCTTTGTTCCGTCAGCAAATAAAGAGCGGCGGCCCCGTTACTATTACGGATAAGAGAATAATCAGATACTTTATGACTATTCCCGAGGCAAGCCAGCTGGTTATGCAGGCGGGATATATGGCAAAGGACGGCGAGCTGTTCGTGCTTGATATGGGCAAGCCCGTTAAGATCTACGACCTCGCTATGAACATGATAAAGCTCTCCGGACTTGAGCCCGACGTTGATATTAAGATCGAAGAGATCGGTCTTCGTCCCGGCGAAAAGCTTTATGAGGAGCTGCTTATCAAGACCGAGCATCTTGAAAAGACCGAAAACAGCATGATCTTTATCGAGCGTGACGCTCCGCTCACCAGAGCAGAGGTCGATGCCAAGCTGCAAATACTTGCGGCGGCAGTTGAGCAATCCAAGACCGAGATTTGCTCGCCCGCGATAAAGAACGCAATAAAGAAGGTCGTTCCCACATTCAGAGAGCCCGAGCGCGTAAACAAGCACGCGGAGCGCTCTGCGGAAATGAAAATGACAACGGTGTAACAGCCTTTGTTGCATCAACAAATAAAAGCTTACGGCACACGAATTGTGTGCCGTAAGCTTTTTTGTTTTATGCTTCAAATTACACTTGAACGTCAAACGCGGGCTGCTCATTAGCTGCCTTGAGCGCGAGATAGAAGTTCGCTCTTGCCTGCATGTGATAGGGATATACAAAGAGAAGTCCTATACCGAAGCAAAGAGTTCCAAGGATGTACCAGCCGATAAAGCTCATGTCAAGCGCAAAGAGCTGACCCTTGTATCCTCTCATCATAGCACGGCTCTCGTCAATACAGGTCTTTGCTTCCTTTTGGGGATCGTCCTGCTGTATGTAGGGTGCCATAGCATACGAGTAAGTCTTCACCATTCCGGGAATGATGAAGAGCATCGTCCAAAGAAAAGTGAAAAGCGCGGTGAGAAGGGAAAGCACGATGCTTCCGCCAAAGCACTCGGAAAAGCCGCAGAACATTTCACCGATGTCAACGTTGGGCTTGCCCTTGGCTCTGTTAATAAGGACTCTGAGTACTCCGAACATAAGAGGTCCTGCCACAATGATACCGGCAATTCCGAATCCGATATAACCAGCCGCACCCGATATGGCGCTGTAAATAAGATATACAACCACCATCATCAGCCAATGCTCCGCGAAGAGCTTTCCGCCGAGCTGGGCTCTTGCATTTTGTCTCAAAATTGAATTAGCTACCATAAAATTTCTCCTTTGCAATCTTGATTACAATGACATTATATAAGCCATCGTCCAAATTATATCACAAAAAGAGATCGTATTCAATAGTCTTTCGAAAATTGAGCTTGTTTTTTGCTTCTTTTTAAAGCTTAACAATAAAAAAATAAAAAAACGACAAAAAAATTAAAAAAAGCTATTGACAAGTGGATTCTTTTGTGATAAAATTGTAAACTGCATTATAATCGCTTAATATGCCTTTTTATAGGCAGAAGGGCGATACGAATACGACAAAACCCGACAAAAGTTAAGATTTTTCTCAACAAATTTCTCAACGATTTCAAGGGATTTGTCCATTCCGTAAAGATTTCATTGAATGGAGTGATTGATGTAATGGTCAATGTAAAAGAGCAAAGACTCGGCAAAAACACGAGAATGTCCTTTTCGCGTTCAACCTTCAATCTCGAGCTTCCCAACCTGGTCGAGGTACAGACCAAGTCGTTTAAGTGGTTCCTCGAGGAAGGACTTATGGAGGTTCTTCGCGACGTTTCTCCCATCACCGATTACTCGGGCAATCTCTCGATAGACTTCATTTCTTATTCTATCGACACTCAGCCCAAGTATCCCGTTGAGGAATGCAAGGAGCGTGACGTAAACTATGCGGCACCCCTTAAGGTCAACGTTCGTCTCACCAACAAGCAGGCAGGCGACGTTAAGTATTCCGACATTTATCTGGGTGATTTCCCGATAATGACCGACAACGGCACCTTCGTAATCAACGGTGCGGAGAGAGTTATCGTTTCCCAGCTTGTACGTTCCCCCGGTATGTACTATTCGTCCGAGGTGGACAAGTCGGGTAAAAAGACCTACGCGGCGCAGGTCATCCCTTACAGAGGAGCATGGCTTGAGTATGAGAGCGACGTAAACGGCGTTCTTTACGTAAGAATAGACAAGAACCGCAAGCTTCCCTTGACGGTCTTTATCCGCGCGCTCGGTCTCACTCACAGAGAGGATATTGAGAAGCTGTTCGGCGAGGACGCAAGACTTACCGCTACCTTTGAAAAGGACGAAACAGAGCGTCTTGCAGCAGAGAACGGAACAGATCCCACGGTTGAGGCTCTTAAAGAAATATATAAGAAGCTTCGTCCCGGCGAGCCCCCGCTCGTTGAGTCGGCTATCCAGCTTATAAACAACCTCTTCTTCGATCCCAGAAGATACGACATCGCTATGGTAGGTCGCTACAAGTTCGACTCCAAGATGGCTGTTTCCGAGAGAATCGCAAACCGCAAGCTTGCCGCTGACGTTGTAAGTCCTATTACCGGTGAGGTTCTTTATAATAAAGGAACGGTTCTCACCAAGGAGATGGCACTCAACGTTGAGCACAACGCAGTAAACGAGGTAGAGGTAGAGCTTGAGGACGGACGCGTTATCCGCGTTGTAGGCAACAACACCGTTGAGCCTGAGCACGTTATCGGCTTCGATCTTCGCGACTGCGGAGTCAACGAAAAGGCAAGAACCGCAGTTCTCCTTGAAATCGCAGAGGCATGCCAGGGTGACGTTGACGCTATCAAGGAAATGGCTCGCGAGAGAATCGCAGAGCTTTGTCCCAAGCACATCACAAAGGACGATATCTATGCAACCGTCAGCTACCTTCTCAACCTCACACACGACGTTGGCTCGGTTGACGACATAGACCACCTCGGAAACCGTCGCGTTCGTTCCGTGGGCGAGCAGCTCCAGAACCAGATGAGAATCGGCTTCTCGAGAATGGATAAGATAATAAAGGAAAGAATGACGACTCAGGACAACGAAAAGCTTACTCCTCAGGCGCTCATTAATACAAGACCTGTTGCAACTGCTATCCGCGAGTTCTTCGGATCCAGCCAGCTTTCACAGTTTATGGACCAGAACAACCCCTTGGCAGAGCTTACTCACAAGCGCCGTCTTTCGGCACTTGGTCCCGGCGGTCTTTCCAGAGACCGTGCATCCTTCGACGTTCGTGACGTTCACTACACCCATTACGGTCGTATGTGTCCTATCGAGACGCCTGAAGGTCCTAACATCGGTCTTATCTCCTACCTTACTACCTATTCCCGTATAAATGATTACGGATTTATAGAGGCTCCTTACCGCAAGGTAGAGCACAGAACTCTTGCTGACGGAAGCATCGAGCACGTTGTTACCGACGAGGTCGTTTACATGACGGCGGACGTTGAGGACAGATACATCGTGGCTCAGGGTAACGAACCCCTTGACGAGAACGGTCACTTCATTAATAAGAAGATCACCGCGCGCGACAAGACTGAGATCATGGAGGTAGACGTTTCCAAGATCGACTTCATGGACGTTTCTCCTAAGATGGTCGTTTCCGTTGCAACCGCAATGATCCCCTTCCTTGAGAACGACGATAACTCCCGTGCACTCATGGGATCTAACATGCAGAAGCAGGCAGTACCGCTGCTCGTAACCGACTCGCCTATAGTTGGTACGGGTATGGAATACAAGGCAGCAGTTGACTCCGGCGTAGTTGTAGTTGCAAAGCACGCAGGTACGGTTGAAAGAGTTGACGCAAACAGCATCACCATAGTAAGAGAGGACGGACACAAGGACGTTTATACTCTTATTAAGTTCAAGAGAAGCAACCAGTCCAACTGCGTAAACCAGAAGCCTATCGTAAAGAGAGGCCAGGAGGTAGTTGCAGGCGAGGTAATCGCGGACGGTCCCGCTACCTGTAACGGTGAGGTTTCGCTCGGTAAGAACGCACTTATCGGATTTATGACCTGGGAAGGTTATAACTACGAGGACGCAGTTCTTCTTAACGAAAAGCTGGTAAGAGACGACGTTTACACGTCTGTACACATTGAAGAATATACACACGAGGCAAGAGACACCAAGCTCGGTCCGGAAGAGATAACCCGCGAGATCCCCAACGTCGGCGACGACGCACTCAAGGATCTTAATGCGGACGGTATCGTTAAGAAGGGAACCGAGGTAAGAGCAGGTGATATTCTCGTCGGTAAGATCACTCCCAAGGGAGAGACTGAGCTTACCGCAGAGGAAAGACTGCTCCGCGCTATCTTTGGTGAAAAGGCAAGAGAAGTAAGAGATACATCTCTCCGCGTTCCTCACGGTGAGAGCGGCGTTGTAGTTGACGTTCGCGTATTCTCACACGAGGCAGGAGACGAGCTTCCCGCAGGTGTAAATAAGGTTGTTAAGCTTTATATCGCACAGAAGAGAAAGATCTCCGTTGGAGATAAGATGGCAGGACGTCACGGTAACAAGGGTGTCGTATCAAGAATACTTCCTCCCGAGGACATGCCCTTCCTTCCCGACGGTACTCCTCTTGACATTTGTCTTAACCCCCTCGGCGTTCCTTCACGTATGAATATCGGTCAGGTTCTTGAGGTGCATCTCGGTATCGCATCCAAAAAGCTTGGCTGGAAGATAATGACCCCCGTATTTGACGGAGCAAATGAAAAGGATATCGCAGAGTGCTTGCGCATGGCAGGCTACAGCCGCGACCTGTTCCCCAACGAGAATCCCGAGGGCAAGGAGCTCTACGAAGAGATCGTTAAGGAAAACGGCGACAAGGAATACAGACTCCTGTCCGCTGAGGAAAAGGCTAACAAGGAATACTGCGAGAGCCTCAGACTCCAGAAGAAGCTCAAGCTGTTCGACGGTAAGCAGACCGTTTACGACGGACGTACCGGCGAGCCCTTCGATAACCCCGTAACCGTTGGTATCATGTACTACCTTAAGCTGCATCACCTTGTAGACGATAAGGTACACGCTCGTTCTAACGGTCCGTACTCCCTCGTTACTCAGCAGCCTCTCGGCGGTAAAGCGCAGTTTGGTGGACAGAGATTCGGAGAGATGGAGGTTTGGGCACTCGAGGCTTACGGCGCAGCGTACACGCTTCAGGAGATACTTACCGTTAAGTCCGACGATATCAACGGACGCCGCAAGGCTTACGAGGCTATCATTAAGGGACAAAACATTCCTACTCCCGGAGTTCCCGAATCCTTCAAGGTGCTTGTTAAGGAGCTTCAGGCTCTTGCTCTTGACATCAGAGTGCTTGACAAGAACGGCGAGGAGATTCAGCTCTCCACCCTTTGCAACGAGGACGAAGGTCCTAAGTACTCGGGTAAGCCCGTTGATATGTCTCTCTTTGAGGATGAGACCACTGCGGATGACGACGAGTTTAGAGACGCGTTCCAGTTCGAGGACGAAGAAGGTAACGTTATCGACGATTTTGCCGACAGCGACGCCTTTGACGACGGCGAGTTTTAATTAAACGATATTCACAAGCTACGCGCGGCGGTAGCGCCGCCGCGCAGGCAAAAATCTTACAAATACAGATACAGTTAGGAGAACAGCTGTGGAACATAATGAATTTTCATCTATAAAGATAGGTCTGGCATCTCCGGAAATGATAAGAGAGTGGTCTTACGGTGAGGTTACCAAGCCCGAGACTATAAACTACAGAACTCTTAAGCCCGAGGTGGGAGGACTTTTCTGCGAGCGTATCTTTGGTCCCCAGAAGGACGGAGCTTGCGCCTGCGGAAAGTACAAGAACTCTCACACAAAGGAAGTTCACACCTGTGAGAAGTGCGGAGTAGACGTTACCACAAAGAAGGTTAGACGCGAAAGAATGGGACACATTGAGCTTGCGGCTCCCGTGTCGCACATCTGGTACTTCAAGTCCATACCCTCCAGAATGGCTCTCGTGCTCGACATTCCTCTCAAGCGTCTTGAGCAGGTGCTCTACTTTGCAGAGAACGTAGTCCTCGATCCCGGCCACACGCCTCTTCGTGCAGGCGAGGTGCTTTCCGAAAAGCAGTACGTCGAATATCGTGAGATGTACGAAAATGAATTCCGCGTAGGAATGGGTGCAGCGGCAATTAAAGAGCTTCTTCGCAACGTAGGTCTTGAGCAAGAAGAGATCGCTCGCCGCAATGAGCTTGAACAGGCAAAGACTCTCGCCGAGGAAAATCCCGAGGAGTACAATGCACTCACCGAAGAAGAGAGCGCAGAGCTTGAAAGCCTCTATCACAGAGGAATTACAAGACTTGCTCGTGAAATAAAGGAAGAGCTTGCTTCTACCACAACCGGTCAGAAGAGAGCAAAGCTTATAAAGAGACTTGAGGTAGTTGAGGCGTTCAGAAAGTCGGGCAACCGTCTTGAATGGATGATCCTTGACTGTGTGCCCGTTCTTCCCCCCGACATCCGTCCCATGGTACAGCTTGACGGCGGAAGATTCGCATCCAGTGACCTTAACGAGCTCTACAGACGCGTTATTTCCAGAAACAACCGTCTTAAAAAGCTTCTCGAGATAAAGACTCCCGAGATAGTTATAAGAAACGAGAAGAGAATGCTCCAGGAGGCAGTTGACGCACTTATCGACAACGGCCGCCGCGGCAAGCCCGTTACGGGCTCTTCAAACCGTCCCTACAAATCTCTTTCCGAGATGCTTCGCGGTAAGCAGGGACGTTTCCGTCAGAACCTGCTCGGTAAGCGTGTCGACTATTCCGGTCGTTCGGTTATCGTCGTAGGTCCACAGCTTAAGATCTATCAGTGCGGTCTTCCTCGCGAGATGGCTCTCGAGCTTTTCAAGCCCTTCGTTGTAAAGAGACTTGTCGAAATGGGCAAGGCTACCAACGTTAAGGATGCACAGAAGAAGATCGAGAGAATTCATCCCGACGTTTGGGACGCACTTGAAAACGTAATAAAGGAGCACCCCGTGCTTCTCAACCGTGCACCTACGCTTCACCGTCTGTCTATTCAGGCGTTCGAGCCCGTGCTGGTTGACGGACGCGCGATAAAGCTCCACCCGCTCGTTTGTACCGCGTTCAATGCGGACTTCGACGGTGACCAGATGCCTGTACACGTTCCTCTGTCTGCAGAGGCTCAGGCGGAAGCAAGATTCCTTATGCTTTCCGCTAACAACCTCTTGAAGCCTATGGACGGCCGTGCAGTTGCAACGCCTACCCAGGACATGATCCTTGGTTCTTACTACCTCACCATGATGAAGGACGGCGAGCCCGGCGAGGGCAAGTGCTTCCGCAACTATGACGAGGCAGTTATGGCTTATGAGAACGGCGTTATCGGTCTCCACTCCAAGATCAAGGTAAGAGTTGAGAAAGAAATCGACGGGCAGCCCCGCAGCAAGGTAATCGATACCACGCTCGGCCGTCTTATCTTCAACAGACCTCTTCCTCAGGACCTCGGATTTGTGGATAGAACCAATCCCGAAAACGCGTTCGCTCTGGAGATAGATCAGGTCGTAAAGAAAAAGCAGCTCGGTCAGATCATTGACTACTGCATTAAGAAGCACGGAAGCGCAGTTTGTGCTAACATGCTTGACGAGATCAAGGCGATGGGATACAAGTATTCCACAAAGGCTTCCTTCTCGATTTCCGTTTACGATATGACCATTCCCGAGGAAAAGAAGGGTTACATTGCTGAGGCGCAGAAGAACGTGGATAAGATATCCAAGTACTTTATGCGCGGTGAGCTCTCCGAAGAGGAGAGATACACGTCCGTTATCAAGGTTTGGAACGAGACCACCGAAAAGGTAACGAGCGCGCTCAACGATTCCTTCTCAAGCTACAACCCGATCAAGATCATGGCAGACTCCGGCGCGCGTGGATCTATGACCCAGATGCGTCAGCTTGCAGGTATGCGCGGACTCATGTTCTCCGCAACCGGTAAGACGATGGAGATCCCGATCAAGTCTAACTTCCGTGAGGGTCTTAACATCACCGAGTACTTTATGGGTGCGCGTTCTTCGCGTAAGTCACTGTCCGATACCGCTCTCCGTACCGCAGACTCCGGATACCTCACAAGACGTCTTGTTGACGTTGCGCAAGAGGTCATCATCAGAGAAGAGAAGTGCGATACCACCAAGGGCGCGTGGGTCAACAGCATTATGGACGGCAAGAACGTACTTGAGCCTCTGTCCGACAGAATCATCGGCAGATACACAATGGGTCCTGTCATCCATCCCGAAACGGGCGAGGTCCTCGTAGAGGACGACGTTATGATCACAGATGAAATGGCTGCAGCCATTACCAAGGCAGGAATTGACAAGGTATATATCAGAACCGTTATACAGTGTCATGCAAAGCACGGTATATGCGCTCACTGCTACGGTGCGGACCTTGCTTCAGGCAAGCCCGTAAATATCGGTGAGGCAGTTGGTATTATCGCAGCTCAGTCCATCGGTGAGCCCGGTACACAGCTTACGATGAGAACCTTCCACTCGGGTGGTGTCGCAGGAAGCGATATTACCCAGGGTCTTCCCAGAGTTGAAGAGCTCTTTGAGGCAAGACAGCCCAAGAAGGCGGCAATCATGGCTGAAACCGCAGGTATCGTTGAGGTTCATCCCGGCGAGATCGCAGGTAAGAGCTCTCTCGTTATCCGTCCGGATAGCGTTCAGGGCGAGTACACGACTCAGGATTATAAGAAGATCGACGTTCCTTACGGCGTTCGTCTCGCAATCAGCGACGGCGACCACGTTGAAAAGGGCGATGCGCTCACTGAGGGTAGCAAGGCTCCCGCAGATATCATGCGCATTCTCGGTCTTGACGCCGTTTACGAGTACGTTATCAAGGAAACTCAGAAGGTCTACCGTTCTCAGTCCTGTAACGTTAACGACAAGCACATCGAGATCATCGCTCGCCAGATGACGAGAAAGATGAGAATCGAGAATTGCGGAGATACAAGCATGCTCATGGGCGAGCTTGTAGACGCAAGCGAGTTCGAGGACGAGAACCTTAAGATCAAGGCAAGAGTTGCCGCAGGTGAGGAAAATCTTGAGGAAGCAACGGGCTATCCCGTACTCCTCGGTATCACCAAGGCATCCCTCGCAACAACGTCCTTCCTGTCTGCAGCATCCTTCCAGGAGACTACAAAGGTATTGACCGACGCGGCTATCCGCGGTAAGGTCGATAACCTCTTGGGTCTTAAGGAGAACGTCATCATCGGTAAGCTCATTCCCGCAGGTACGGGTATGGGCTGCTACCACAACGTTGACGTTGCCAAGGCGGGCGAGGAGCAGGTAGAAGCTCCCGCAGAGCAGGGCGCTGACGAAGGTGTAGAGGCCGTCTGATAGAGATAACTTAAAACAATTCCCCAAAAGCACAAAACAAGTGCCTTTGGGGAATTTTTCACAAAAATTTAACCCTTAAATTGTGCTTTTTGTGAAAAAAGTAGATTTTTATTTGCAGTTTTTAATGTCAGTTGACAAAAATAAGTGTCAATGATATAATATAGGGGCGTGTGAGCGCACTAATGGGCATATTATGCCCAAAAATAAGGTATTATCGCCCGTTCACATGTAAAATTAAGGCAGTAACGCATCTTCTCTTATGCGTCTGTAATATAAACATTAAAATTTGAAAGAAGGAGGAAACAAAGGAAGAATGCCAACCTTTAACCAACTTGTAAGACAGGGTCGTCAGGACAAGACCTACAAGTCCAAAGCTCCCGTGCTTCAGACAGGTCTTAACACTCTTACAAACAAAGCAACCGATCAGCCCGCTCCTCAGAAGAGAGGCGTGTGCACAAAGGTATCTACGACAAGCCCTAAGAAGCCTAACTCCGCTCTCCGTAAGATAGCAAGAGTAAGACTTACCAACGGACTTGAGGCAACCACCTACATTCCCGGAATCGGACACAACCTTCAGGAGCACTCTGTAGTTCTTATCAGAGGCGGAAGAGTACGTGACCTCCCCGGTGTGCGTTACCACATCATTCGCGGTACGCTCGATGCTCAGGGTGTTGCAAACCGTAAGCAGAGCCGTTCAAAGTACGGTGCAAAGCAGGCTAAGAAGAAATAATTAGTCAACGCGTGGCAAAGCGTATTTGCCAAACAAATAAAAGGTAAATAATAAAGCAATTTGGTCAGTCTTTGTTTCCACTTTTAATGTTTATGTTAACAAGGCGCCACAACAGAAGTATTGCTTTTGAGTACCAATGATTTCATTTTTTAATTTTGATGAAGGAGGGAAGTACAGTGCCAAGAAGAGGTCGTATATCCAAAAGAGACGTATTGCCGGATCCTATGTACGGTTCTAAGCTCGTAACAAAGCTTATCAACAACGTAATGTATGACGGCAAGAAGGGTGTTGCTCAGACCATCGTATATGATGCATTTGCAATCGTTGAAGAGAAGGTAGGTCAGAATGCCCTTGAAGTATTCCAGGAAGCGCTTGAGAATCTTAAGCCTCAGCTTGAGGTTAAGGCGCGCCGCGTAGGTGGTTCTACGTACCAGGTTCCTATGGAAGTAAGACACGAGAGACAGCAGACACTCGCTCTGCGTTGGCTCGTTGGTTACTCCAGAAAGCGTGGAGAAAAAACCATGGCTGAAAGACTCGCCGCTGAGATAGTTGATGCTAAGAACAGCATGGGCGCATCTTTCAAGAAGAAAGAAGAAATGCACAAGATGGCAGAAGCAAACAAGGCTTTTGCTCATTACAGATATTAATATCAAGGAGACCATTAAATGTCAAGAGAATATTCACTTGAAAACACAAGAAATATCGGCATAATGGCTCACATAGACGCCGGAAAGACCACAACTACCGAGCGTATTCTGTTCTATACCGGTAAAACACACAAGCTGGGTGAAACGCACGAGGGTGCGGCAACCATGGACTGGATGGTACAGGAGCAGGAGAGAGGTATTACCATCACTTCCGCTGCTACCACCTGTTTCTGGAAGGAAAACCGCATTAACATCATCGATACCCCCGGCCACGTTGACTTTACCGTAGAGGTAGAGAGATCCCTTCGCGTACTTGACGGTTCCGTAACCGTTATGTGTGCAAAGGGAGGCGTTGAGCCCCAGTCCGAAACCGTTTGGAGACAGGCAGACAAGTACAGAGTTCCCCGTATGATCTACGTCAACAAGATGGACATCACGGGTGCGGACTTCTACAGAGTTGTCGATATGATCCACTCCAGACTCCGTGCAAACGCAGTTCCGATCCAGCTTCCCGTAGGTAAGGATATGACATTCCGCGGAATCGTTGACCTTATGGAAATGGAAGCAGACATCTACTATGATGATATGGGTAAGGACATGCGCGTTGAGCCCATTCCCGCAGATATGGTTGATCTTGCACAGGAATGGCACGACAAGATGGTCGAGGCAATAGCTTCCACCGACGACGATCTTATGATGAAGTACCTTGAGGGTGAGGAGATCACCGTTGAAGAGCTCAAGACAGCTCTCCGTAAGGCAACCATCAACAACGAGATCGTTCCCGTAGTTTGCGGTACATCTTACCGTAACAAGGGCGTTCAGAAGCTTCTCGACGCAATAGTTGATTTCATGCCCTCTCCTCTCGATATTCCCGCTATCAAGGGTATTAACCCCGATACCGACGAAGAGGAAGAGAGACCCGCAAGTGACGAGGAGCCCTTCTCGGCTCTCGCATTCAAGATCATGACCGACCCCTACGTTGGAAAGCTTTGCTTCTTCCGCGTATACTCGGGCGTTGTTAATGCGGGTGATACAGTTCTTAACTCCACAAGAGGTAAGAGAGAAAGACTTGGACGTATTCTCCAGATGCACGCTAACGACCGTAAGGAAATAGATGCTTGCTACAGCGGTGATATCGCAGCAGTAGTAGGAACAAAGTGCACCACTACCGGTGACACCTTCTGTGACGAAAAGCATCCCGTTATCCTCGAGTCCATGGAGTTCCCCGAGCCCGTTATCCGTGTTGCTATCGAGCCTAAGACTCGTGCAGGACAGGAAAAGATGGGTATCGCGCTCGCAAAGCTTGCAGAGGAAGACCCCACGTTCAGAACTTACACCGACGAAGAGACCGGTCAGACCATTATCGCAGGTATGGGTGAGCTTCACCTTGAGATAATCGTTGACAGACTTCTCCGTGAGTTCAAGGTAGAGGCTAACATCGGTAAGCCTCAGGTTGCTTACAAGGAGACCATCCGTAAGCAGGTTGACCACGAGTGCAAGTACAAGAGACAGTCCGGTGGTTCCGGTCAGTACGGTCACGTTAAGATCATCGTTGAGCCCAACGAGCCCGGTGCAGGATACACCTTTATCGATAACGTTAAGGGCGGCGCTATTCCTAAGGAATACATTCCCGCAGTTGACGCAGGTATTCAGGGTGCACTCCAGAGCGGTGTGCTTGCAGGCTACAACGTAGTTGACATCAAGGTAACGCTTTATGATGGCTCTTACCATGAGGTCGACTCGTCCGAAATGGCGTTCAAGATCGCAGGATCTATGGCTATCAAGGAGGCTATGAGAAAGGCAGATCCCGTTCTCACCGAGCCTATGATGAAGGTAGTTACCATCGTTCCCGATGATTACCTTGGCGCAGTTATCGGTGACTTCAACAGCCGCCGCGGACAGATCCAGTCTCAGGACACCAGCGATAACGGTGTTCAGGAGATAACCGCCATCGTTCCTCTTTCCAACATGTTCGGTTACGCAACCGACCTTCGTTCCAAGACTCAGGGTCGTGGTCTGTACTCCATGGAGCCCAGCCACTTTGAGCAGGTACCGAAGTCCATTCAGGAAGAGATCGTTAAGGCAAGAGCAGCTCGCTGATAGATTTAGCGTATTGCTCTCTAAATCAAAACACAAATTAAGTAAAAATAAAAACAAATCTAATTTATACGGAGGATTTTTAAAATGGCAAAGGCTACATTTGAAAGAACAAAGCCCCACGTAAACATTGGTACTATCGGTCACGTTGACCACGGTAAAACAACTCTTACCGCCGCTATCACAAAGACACTCGGTCTTACAAACGGTAATGTTGAATTCATGGCATACGACCAGATCGATAACGCTCCCGAAGAGAGAGCAAGAGGTATCACAATCAACACAAGACACGTTGAGTATGAGACTGCAAACCGTCACTACGCTCACGTTGACTGCCCCGGCCACGCCGACTACGTTAAGAACATGATCACCGGTGCTGCTCAGATGGACGGTGCTATCCTCGTTGTTGCTGCAACCGACGGACCCCTTCAGCAGACTCGCGAGCACGTTCTTCTTGCTCGTCAGGTTGGCGTTCCCGCAATCGTTGTATTCATGAACAAGTGCGACCTCGTTGATGACGATGAGCTTCTTGATCTCGTAGAGATGGAGATCCGTGATCTTCTTTCTTCTTACGACTTCCCCGGCGACGATCTCCCGATCATTCGCGGTTCTGCTCGTGACGCTCTTGAGTCCACAAGCACAGATATAAACTCTCCCGAGTACGCTCCTATCCTTGAGCTCATGGCTGAGGTTGACGCTTATATTCCTACTCCCGACAGAGCATCCGATCTTCCTTTCCTTATGCCCGTCGAGGACGTATTCTCCATCTCCGGCCGTGGTACAGTTGCTACGGGTAGAGTTGAGAGAGGTACCATCAAGGTATCTGACGTTGTTGAGATCGTAGGTCTCGCTGACGAGAAGAAGACCACCACCGTTACCGGTGTTGAGATGTTCCACAAGCTCCTTCCTCAGGCAGAGGCTGGTGATAACATCGGTGCGCTCCTTCGTGGTATAGCAAAGGACGAGATCGAAAGAGGTCAGGTTCTTTGTAAGCCCGGCTCCATCAACCCCCACACCAAGTTCGTAGGTCAGGTTTACGTTCTTACCGAGAAGGAAGGCGGCCGTTCCAAGCCCTTCTTCGCAGGTTACAGACCTCAGTTCTACTTCAGAACAACTGACGTTACCGGCGTAATCGAGCTTCCTGCAGGCGTTGAGATGTGCCGTCCTGGTGATAACGTTGATATGACCGTTGAGCTCATCAAGCCCATCGCTTGTGAGAAGGGTCTCCGTTTCGCTATCCGTGAGGGTGGTAGAACCGTAGGTTCCGGCGTTGTATCCGAGATCATCGAATAATTTATAAATAATATTTTATAAATAACAAACAAATGCCGCGGCGGATAACCGCCGCGGCATTTAAACAATACAATAATAAAAAACAATTTGTTTTTGGGGATCGGTGAAATTCCGTACCGGCAGTTACAGTCTGCGAACGCTTTGTGTTAACACATCGCGCCGACAAAGGTGAAATTCCTTGACCGACAGTAAAGTCTGGATGAGAAAAGATAAATTTCGACTGCTTTTGGGCTGATTGCCGCAAAATTCGATTTTTTCGTCCCCCCTTAAAAAGAAAGGGGATTTTTTTATGTCTGAAATTACAAAAAGAGCTGATAGCTCTGCTATGAAAATCAAAAAGCTTTGTGTGGCGGCGCTTTTCGTCGCGCTTGCCGTCGCATCCACGTTCGTTATGCATTTCAAGGTGATGTTTCTCACGTTTGATGCAAAGGACGCTGTGATTGCCATTGCGGGACTTCTTTTTGGCCCGCTTTACTCAATTATCATATCCCTTGCCGTATCACTGATCGAATTTATCACGATAGGTGACGCGGGATTCTGGGGCTTCCTTATGGACTTTATCTCAACTGCGCTTTTCGCTACGATATGCGCATTGGTATACAAATATAAAAAGAACATAAAGGGTGCGGTCA
>JBGVJM010000155.1:0-11623 GCA_045129415.1 Eubacteriales bacterium | reverse complement strand
GAGCCTTTAAGATAGACCTCGATAACGTCTATTCGCGGTTGCTTTCCGCCATAATAGGTGGCAAGGTATGCTTGCGCCGCCTTGACTGTGCCTTTTCGTTTGGATTTGTCCACGGCTCTGCCTGCCGATCCGTAATCGCCAAGCTCCGTGTCGTTTGCTGAGCGTGTCTTGACCTCAACGAATATTATGCGAGTCTCATTTTCGGCAACGATATCAAGCTCGTTATGAGATATGTGCAGGTTTCGTCCGATTATGCGGAAGCCTTGTTGTTCAAGATAACGGCAGGCGAGACTCTCGCCGAGATTACCCGTTATCTGCTTTTGCGTCTTGGGCATAGTTTTATCCTTTATTTTTCTTCGTCAAGAAAACGAATGAATTTCTTTCTATGTATGGGGGAGGGACCGTACTTGCGCAATGCATCCATATGTGCTTTGGTGCCGTAGCCCTTGTGCTTGGCTATTTCATACTGTGGATATTCGCGGTCAAGCTCCAGGCAAATGCGGTCACGCGCGATCTTGGCAAGCACGGATGCCGCGGCGATGCTCATGCTCTTGGCATCACCCTTGACAACAGCCGCCGCAGGAATTTGAAAATCGCGCGCAACGTTGCCGTCAATGATGGCAAAATCGGCTTTTACCGAAAGGCCGTCAATGGCGCGGCGCATTGCAAGAAGGTCGGCTTCAAGAATGTTGAGCTCGTCTATCTCCTCAACGCTTGCCGACGCGATGCAATAGGCAATAGCCTCTTTTTTAATTACGTCAAAGAGCGCCTCGCGCTTCTTTTCAGTGAGCTTTTTTGAGTCGTTAAGTCCTTCTATTACAAGTCCGTCGGGCAAAATGCAAGCCGCCGCAAAGACGGGACCGCAAAGCGGGCCTCTGCCCGCCTCGTCTACTCCGCAAACGTGCTCGTAGCCCTTGTCGTGCAACTCTTTTTCTATTGAATAATCAGGCATAGTAAATACCCCTTCGATCAGTTTCTGTCAAGTGTAATTTTGCCAAGCTTTGCGCCGCGGAACTCGTCAAGCAGCATGTCGGCGGTGCGCTCGGTGTTGATGTCGCCGCCCGAGACGAGAAAGCCGCGCTTTTTACCGATAAGGCAAAGCAGGTCGTAGTCGTCAAGGTCGGAGAGCGCATCCATATCGCCTAGCTTATAGCGTGTAGAGAGCAGTTCGGGATAAAGCTCGCGCATGCGACGGCAGTATATCATCGCCAAGGACTCGATATCGAGAACGTCGTCCTTGATAGCACCCGTGAGTGCCAGGTTTTCGCCAACCGTCCTGTCCTCGAATTTGGGCCAAAGTATACCAGGCATATCAAGAAGGTCAACGCCGATACCCGTTGATACCCATTGCTTATCACGTGTAACACCGGGGCGGTTTTCAACCTTTGCCTTTTTAGAGCCGGAAAGCTTGTTTATAAGAGTAGATTTACCAACGTTGGGGATGCCCAGCACCATGGCAAAGATGCGGCGGCCTGCCATTCCCTTGCTCTCGTAACGCTCCAGCTTTTCCTTCATAAGCTCCTTGATGGCGGGGAGTATCTTGTTGAGTCCCTCACCCGTAAGGCAGTCAACGGTTATGCAGGCGGAGCTTTCGGTGGTATATAGCTTTTGCCAATATTTATTTTGCTCGGGATCGGCAAGAGAAGCCTTGTTGAGAATTATCAATGAGGGCTTGCCGGCGGTAAGCTTTGTAATTTCGGGATTGCGGCTCGACATGGGAATGCGCGCGTCAAGAAGCTCGATGACAACGTCAACGTTTTTGAGATTTTCGCTTATAAGTCTGCGCGTTTTGGCCATGTGACCCGGAAACCATTGTATCTGATCTGACGGCATAATAAGTCACTCCTTTGTTGTAGAATTCCCTTACGAAAGGGGAGTAAACGGTGATATGCGGAAAAGAGCCTTGCCGAGTACGGCGCGCTCATCCACAAATCCGACGTAGCGATGGCGCGAGTCGGAGGAATTGTTGCGATTGTCACCCATAACGAATAGATGTCCCTCGGGAACGGTCAAGGATAGAGTCCTTTCGCCGTTTTCGTTTGTCGTTACCTTGGACATATCAAAAATAAGGGAAAGACTTTGCTTGTCATATCCGTCGAAGTAGCCGAAATAGGCATATTCCTCGTCCAGACACACACCGTCAACGTAGGTGTAGCCGGTGTCAATGTTAACGGTAACGTCCTGAGCGCCAACCGCAATAACACGCTTGACCAAAGGCTCCTTGTAGTAGTTGTTTGAAAGGTGGAATACGATTATATCGCCCTGCTTTGGCGTATAGAAAAGGTCGGATATGACAAGTGTTTCTCCGTCTTTGAGCGTCTTGTCCATGGAATCGCCCGAAACTCGGCAAAGACGCATGCAAAAGCTGAATATCAGCAAAACGGCTATGACCGAAACGGCAAATATTTCAAGCGTGTCAAAGAGCGCCGATGCGATTTTTTTGCCAAAGGACTGCTTTTCTTGTGCTGTCACCTGCGTTTCGGTGTTCTCCTCATTAGTATTCAATTGAGAGTTTTGTTCAAAATTGTTTTGATCGTTCATAAAACCTCAACCTTTAATTGTTTTTACTTTTTCAATAGCACCTTCTCCATCAGCTCGTGTCCGTGGGGAAGATAGAATCCCGTACCCTTTGCGCTTTGCTCGGTAAAGGTATCAACTCCCAAGCTTTCTTCGCTTGACGAATACACCATAAAGGGAACAGCGTCCATGGTGTGTGTGCGCAGGCGCACGGGAGTGGGATGGTCGGGAAGCACCATTATTTTAAAGTCCTCGCCCGTAGACGTGAGATATTCGTAAACGGGAAGGAGTATTTTTTGGTCGATAAGCTCAATAGCGCGCACCTTGTTTTCCGTTTCGGCTCGGTGACCGCACTCGTCGGGACCTTCAACGTGAACGTAAACGTAGTCGCAACCGTCGCAAAAAGCGGAAATAGCCGCCTGTGCCTTGCCTGTGTAGTTAGTGTGAACGTTACCCGTCGCGCCGTCCACGTCAATGGAGCGCATATCGGCGCAAAGTCCTATGCCCTTGATAAGATCGACCGCGGATATTACCGCGCCCTCAAGTCCCCATTTTTGCTTGAAGGATGGGAGAGCCGGCTTTTTACCCGGACTCCAAAGCCAAATGGAGTTTGCGGGACGGAGACCGCGCGCGCGGCGCGCCTCGTTTACGGGGTGATGCTCAAGTATATCGTAGCTTGCGCGCATAAGCTCGTAGAATACGCGTCCGTCCTCACCGTGCGGCAAATGCTCCTTTATGGGTTGACCTAAAATGTCGTGCGGACGCATAAAATTGTACGTGTCGGATGCGCCGCGCCATAAAATGCAATGTCGGTAGCTGACACCTGTGTAAAAGCGACGAAGCTCGTTGCCAAGAGCCGCGTCTAGCGCCTTTATAAGCTCGTTCGCCTCAGCAGTCGTGATCTCGTCAGCGCTATGGTCAAGCATTATCTTTTCGTCGTATTCGCCGTCCTCGGAAAGGGTAACGACGTTGCAACGGAATGCCACCTCGTCGGGCTGCATTGTAAGTCCCATGCTAACCGCTTCAAGCGGAGAGCGACCCTTGGAATACACCTTGGGATCAAATGAGAGTATAGCCATATTTGCCGTATCGCTTTCGGGTACCATGCCATAGGGCACGTTTGAAACGGTGCCCACAATGCTTTTTTTTGCAAGAGCGTCCATAGTCGGCTTGTGTGCCGCCTGCATTGGCGTTTTATTGTCAAGTGCGGCTATCGGTTCGTCAGCCATACCGTCGGGGATAAGAACAAAGTACTTCATACAGGCTCCATTTGCGCGTGCGCGCGAAAAGATAAAATTTATACATCATAATTATATCACGAAATTCCTTTTTTAACAAGTCTTTTTGACGATAAATATTGCACATCTTAAAAAAATATGATATACTGTATTTATAGGACGCTGAAAATGAGGTAAAATGTATGAATGACGGTAAAATGCCGCAATATATAAAGAGAAGAGTGGGAGACAAAAAGAAAACGCTCATCATAATAATTGCCGTGGCGATAGGCGCGTTTATCGTGTGCGGAGCGTTGGTCGCGCTTCTTGACGGCATTTCCGATGACACGGGAAAGGGAAGCGGCGAGATCGAAACGGTTGATCCGTGGCTCTTGGACGAGACCAAGCCCGAGGGCTTTGATATCATGGAATATGACGAGTATCTCGCGCTTGACCGAACCGTATATCGCAACGACAGACACACAGGCGTTAAGATAAGCGTCAGCGAGGACGAATACGACATGTACGGAACCGAATTTGAGATCGTATGCAACGTCCTGATGGCAATAAGAGACGGCGATAATTCAACGTATAACGGATATATGGGGCAAAAGAAGCTGAAAAAGTCAGGCTTTACCCAACAGCAGATATATGGAATTGAAATATCTACCTATAGCCAAAAGACGATCACCGATGAGAACGGAGCATCATATACGGAATTTGTTTTTGAGGTGAGATATATGATCCACGAAAGCAACGGAACGTATAGAAACACCGTTGATAGCGACGAGACAAGACCGCAGTATTTTGTTATCAATGATTCAACGGGTGAGCCTCTCGTCATGGATATAATTGAAAGAGGCTATTCTCAATAAGTCGATTGAACGAAAAGCCTGAAATTGTGCAAGATATACTATTTTTATAGTCAAACTTTGTACAATATTTTCGCAAGAAGGGTATTGACGGTCAGGTGACCGCGTGATATAATTATATTGGAAATACTTGTATGGTATTTACTTGTACGATCCGGAGGAAAACTATGGAACAGTTGATGATGACTTTAATGTGGGCAGTATTCTTTATCGGTGCGCTTCTTATCGAATCGCAGACCGCAGAGCTTATTGCCGTTTGGTTCGTTCCCGGCGCGCTCGTATCCTTGGTGCTCGCAACGCTCGGAGTAGAGACGTGGATTCAGTGGATAGTATTTGCCGCGCTTTCGGCAGTGCTGCTTGCTTTGGCACTCACTATCTTCAGAAAGAAGCTGCTGAAGAATCACGGCAAGGAAAAGACCGACACCGATCTGCTTATAGGAAAAACGGCAGTGGTTATCGAGAGAATAGATAACGCCGCTATGACGGGAGCCGTTAAGGTGGACGGAATGGTTTGGAGCGCAAAGATGTACGATGATTGCGAATACGCCGAGGTTGGCGAATTCGTTGAAATAGAGGCAATATCGGGCGTAAAGCTGATATGCCGCTGGAAATAATCACATATTTAAACACATTAGAAAGGAAGACTTATTATGACAAACATGGCATTGATGTTGAATCTTATGGCAGTTAACCCTGTGGGAGCAGTATTGCTTGTGATACTTGGAATAATAGTTCTTATTGTTATCATAGCCAACATACACGTTGTTCCTCAGGCAAGAGTGTACGTTGTGGAGCGACTCGGCGCATATCAGGCAACCTGGAGCACGGGACTTCACTTCAAGATCCCCTTCATTGACAGGATCTCCAAGAGAATAAACAAAATGGAGCAGGTAGCAGACTTTCCTCCTCAGCCCGTTATTACGAAGGATAACGTAAGAATGCAGATAGACACCGTTGTGTTCTATCAGATAACCGATGCAAAGCTTTATACCTACGGTCATGCAACACCTATGACCGCGATAGAGAACCTCACCTCTACCACGCTTCGTAACATTATCGGTGATATGGAGCTGGATGAAACTCTCACCTCGCGCGACGTTATCAACTCCAAGATGCGCGCTATTCTTGATGAGGCAACCGATCCTTGGGGAATCAAGGTCAATCGCGTTGAGCTCAAGAACATCATTCCTCCCAAGGAAATTCAGGATGCAATGGAAAAGCAGATGAAGGCGGAGCGTGAGCGCCGTGAGTCCATTCTTCGCGCGGAGGGTGAAAAGAATTCGGCAATACTCGTTGCGGAAGGTAGAAAGCAGTCCCAGATACTTGAGGCGGAGGCAGAGAAGCAGTCCCGCATACTCCGTGCGGAGGCTGAAAAGCAGTCTCAGGTACTCAAGGCAGAGGGTGACGCTGAGGCTATACTCAAGATCCAGCAGGCAACTGCGGACGGTATCAAAATGATCAACAATGCTAACCCCAGCGAGGGCTTTGTAGCACTCAAGAGCCTTGAATCGCTCGAAAAGGTAGCAAACGGTCAGGCAACCAAGATAATTATTCCTTCCGAGATACAAAACGTAGCAGGACTTGTTGCATCTATCAAGGGTGTAGCTGAGGAAAAATAATCGGACGTAAAAGGGCAGTGCTATGGAGATCAAAATAACCGAATGTCCGTTTTGCCATGGAACAGAGTTCTTAGAGGGCAAGCAGGAGGGACATGCGCAGATGAATAGCTGCGAGAGCTGGTGGTACAGCACAGAGCTTTATCACGTGATTTGCCGCCGTTGCGGAAGCGTGGTCAGAAGCTACGTAAAGAATCCCGAAAAGCTCTTACCCAAAAAGGAAAGACGCGAAAGCTAATATAAAAAGCACCGCTTACCCAAGCGGTGCTTTTGCTTTTATAGCTGTTAAAATCTTCTTCTGTATCCGCCGCGCTTTTGCGTTTTGCGGCTTTTCCATATAAATGCGGCAGGCAAAAGAACGATAAACGCGATGAGCGTAATGATAAACGCGCGGCTCTTGGTGTAGTCTCCGATAGCATCTATGACTACCATGACTCCGTTCACCTCATAGCTTTGCTTTATGGCAACGGGCGAGGTAGCTACGAGCTGACCGTTGCAGTAAACACTGACATTTCCGATAATGTCGCCCGCGTTAAGCGGTGCGTTCAGCTCATCCTCGGTAAGCTCCAATCGGTAGGTTATTGAGGGATGGGAATGTGTTGGAATATATACGTCAACCTTTTCGGCGGCGGTATAAACTGCCTTTTCCGTGCCGAATGCCGTCAAGCCAACGTTAACTGTACCAATGTCGCTTCCGACGTCGAATATCGTGTGCATATCATATTCGTAGCATGCCCAGTTTACAAGCTTGTTTACTGTGTCATAGGCATTGATACCGTTTTCGTCCTCGGTGCCGCCAAGAACGATGCATATAAGGTCGGCTCCGTCGTCGTGTGCAACCGTAACGATGCTCCAGCCTCCGGCTTCCCCCGAAATACCCGCGTTCATACCGCTGCATTTCTTGTTATAATAGTTGTATTGATAGTCGGCAGAGAGCAGATAGTTTCTGTTGTAAAAGAAACGCGCGTCACTCATATTTGTTGACGGGACACCGTGGCTCACGGCGGAGCATATCTTCATATAAAGCTCATTGTGATATGCCGCAGTGGCGATCTTTAAGGTGTCGTTAAGCGTTGTCACCATTGCCGAGTTGTCGGGGTAACCCAAGGGATTTGTGTAGCTTGTTTGAGTTGCGCCAAGCTCACGGGCGCGGTCGTTCATAAGAGAAACAAAATCCCCGGTACTGTCCGACACAACGTGTGCCAAAACGTAAGCCGCATCGTTGTATGATGCGCATATAGCACCGTATAAAAGGTCTTTTACCGTAACGGTTTCTCCCACCTTGAGCTTCATGGAGTATCCGCCAACGCCGCTTATCATTTTTTCGGTTACGGTTATCTTTTCATCAAGCCTGTCCGCAAGCTGCTCGCAGGCGATAAGTCCCATCATTATCTTCGCGCTGGTAGAGGTGTTGAGCACCTCGTCGGCGTTCTTTTTGTATATGAATTGAGAGTGTGTAACGTCGTAAACGCAGGCGGATTTTCCGTCCGTCTCAAATGACGGCTGGGGCGTTTCGGCGGCGCTTACGGGCATGGGAATTATAATGGTGAGAAATACGAAAAGGAGGGCAAAAGACAATGCGAGAATTTTTTTGAAATTCATAGTTTTGACCTCCTTTTTATTTTTGAGTGAAATTTAAATTTTGCCTATGCTCCTGAAATGCTCGTAAGCACAGCTAAGATCGTTTTGTATTGCGTCGGAAAGCTCTCGGAGCGAGCCAAACTTACGCTCGGGACGTAAATACTTGTAAAATTCAAGTGTGAGATTTTGTCCGTAAAGATCGCCCGAAAAGTCACCCAAAAGCGTTTCGCAGTTGAATGAATGATCGTCAAGCGAGCCGTCTATTGTAGGTCTTATTCCAACGTTGGATGCACCTACGTAAGCCTTGCCGTCGTCGGTATGGCACAGCGTTGCGTAAATGCCCCTGCAAAGCCCGACGCTTCCCGAAGGAAACAGTTGATTTGTGGTGGGACAACCGATAGTGCGACCAAGCTTTTTACCCTGAAGCACGGTGGCTGAGAGTGAGAACGGTCTACCGAGCATTTTGTTTGCAACGTCAAGCTCGCCTGAGGCGAGATGTGCGCGTATTGCGGTTGAGCTTACGGTCTCACCGTCAAGCGTGACCTCGGGATAGGTGATAACGTTACGCTCTCCGAGAACCGAGCGAAGCAATCTGTCGTCACCTGCGCCGCCGCGACCGAATTTGTGATTAAAGCCGCAAACCGCACCCACGCATGAGAGCTCGCGACAAAGCGTTTCATTGACGAATTGCTCGGCACTCATATCGCGGAACGCGGAAAAGTCGGCAATCGCAACGAAATCAAGCCCCGCATCAAACATAAGCCTAAGCTTGTCCTTTTGTGTGCTGATGGTGGGAACCTGAATTCCTCGCAGCACCGAAATAGGACTCTGGGAAAAGCAAAACGCACCGCAAAGATCAGCCGAAAGCTCAATTTTAAGGCTTACCGCACTTTCAAGCAATGCTCTGTGAGCTATATGAACTCCATCAAAGGTTCCCAGCGCCACTACGGTGCGCGAGTTGTTAAGAGGGAGCGGCTCGCCGTTTCGCGTGACAAGTGTAAAGCCGCCGAAATTAAAAGTCTTTTCCATCATTTTGAGTCTCGTTCTCCGTATTGTACCTCAAGCTTTTCAAGATACACCTTTATCATATCGGTCAAAAGCTCGTCGCGGTCTACCTTTCCGATAAGCGTTCTTGCATTGTTATAATTTGTAACGTGCGCGGGATCCTCCGAAATAATGTATCCCATCAGCTGAGACGTTACGTTGTATCCGCCATCGCCGATAGTCTTGCATATCTTGTAGAGAAGCTCCTTCTGGTCAACCTCGGGGTCAACGGTAGAGGCCTGAGGCTCGGCAAAGCTTTTGCCTATAATTATTTTTCTGTCATTGTTTTCAAGTATCATTGTGTTTTAACTCCAAACAGTAGCTTTATTATTCTTCGGGTTGTGCGCTTTGTACACCCATATCCTCGCGCTCACGGCGACGCAGTGCGGCACCCACTATATTGGCACCGATCATTACGGCAACGTATATCGCGCTGTTGATAAGGAAATAGGGAATAATGTCAATTCAATCAAGCCTTCCTTTAAATAATTCTCCGTTTATCGACTTGCCGAACTTTATAAGAATGGCAATAGAACGGACTCCTCCTGCGGCGAATGCCTCGAAGCTGAAAAGCAGGGCAAACATAAAGTGTGATGCGGAGGCAAGAATTGCCGATATGGCGAGCGAGAAGGGTGTTGCGCGGGCACTCTTATAGCCCTCGCGTGCGGCAAGCAGGCCGAGAAGCGCGTTTACACCCAAGGTATAGACCACGGCGCGTATAACGCAAAGTGAAAAGTAGTCAACGACCACAAAAAGATTGGCTATCTTGACCAGGAGTATCTCGGCAAACATTATAACCAGGCAGGCAAGCGGCATGCAAACGGCATATAAAAGCGCGCCCACCAAAACGTCAACAGGTCTTTTTTTCATATTATCAGCGGTTTGATGAGAAAAGCTCTTCCAGCATCGTGTCGGAGTGCTTTTTGATAAGAGATGCGTAGTAGGCAATAACTATGATCTCAAGCGCGTTGGTAAGACGCTCTCTCGCACCCGCTATGCTCTCGTTGTAATCCTCGGTTACTTCGGCGATTGTATTGCGGATCGAACCGAGCGAGCATACGTCGTATGTCATAAGCTTGTCAAGAATGCGACAAATGTAGTCGTAAAGCACGCTGTCCTCAATTATGTCGTCCTCGCGATCGTTAACGCGACCGTTAATGTACTGAATAAGCGAGGATATCTTGTCGAGCTGCATGCAGGAGCGCAGCATATTGATGATGAGAATATGCGCTACCTGATTTATGTCGTATTTTTTGAGTCTTGAGTTTTCTACCCAACCGCGCTTGGTCCAGTTTTGGAGAGTTGAGCCGTCAATGCCCGAGATCTCGCGTATTTGAGTGAGCATAACTCCATCAGTGATAAAGAATATTTTGGAGAGGAATTCCATGCCGGAAATTCCGCCCATTTTTTCGCGCAAAAGACAAGTGCCGGGAATATAATCCTCAGTAATTTGTAAATTCATATCGTACTCCTTTGAGCATTATTTTACAATATAATTTTATCACACAATCATTTGATTGTCAAGCGTATTCAAAGAAAATTAATATATTAAACTAACAATTATCATATATTTTTAGCAAAACGTGAAACGGAGCTTGAAATGAGTAAGATAAAAGTCAGGTGGGGCGCATTGATAATGCTTTTTGTGTCGCTTGTCTCGGAGCGCACGGATATATTTTTACTGTGGGGACTGTGCGCGCTTTTGCACGAGCTTGGACATCTTTTTGCCGCGCGAGTAAGGAAAATTGAGGTAGAGGAGATAAGATTGGACTTTTTAGGTGCGCGGATATGCGTAAAAGAGGGCGCGGGCTCCTATTTTGACGAGGTTTTGATCGCCGCCGCAGGACCTTCAGTGAATTTGATAATTGTTATCGCAGCCGCGCTTTATTTGCAAGGTGCAGGCATTTCCCCTGAAGCCTTGGCGGATAGTATTACCGCCTTTTTTGAGGGAGATAGGAGCAGTGTAGGTGCGGTGTGCTTTTTTGCGATATGCTCGGTTTTGCAGGGAGGCACAAATCTCTTGCCCGTAAAGACCTTTGACGGCGGAAGGGTGATCTATTGCATGACCGCCTCGCTGTTCGGTCAGGGAATGGCGGAAGCACTTATTGGGGCAAGCACGGCGGCATGTGTTTTTTGCTTGTGGACGGTAGCGCTTTACCTTATGCTCAAAACGGGGGCAGGACTCGGCATCTACGTCTTTTGCGCATGCCTTTTTTTGTCCACCCTGAGTGATAGCGAGCTTATAAAAAAATAGATTAAATTATTGACAACCGAGAGTGCTGCATGTTATAATTCAGTATAAGATACTAAATTATGGAGGAAGCAAAAATGTCCATTACCTTCAACGAGCAAAATAAAACGTTTTATCTTAGCGGAAAGGGCTATTCATACGTATTCCGCATAAACTCCGTGGGCTATCCCGAGCATCTGCATTTCGGCGGCGAGATACCTATGGACGACGTAGCCTTTGTGAAAGCTTACGGCTCTCGCTCGCAGCCCGCTACTCCCGCGGGAATCGACGACCCCAAGCTGTCGTATCATCATATCTCTCCCGAAATAAGCTTTTTCGGTACGGGAGATTTCCGCGAGCCGACCTTTCTTGCCGAGAGTGAGGCGGGACATACGCTTTGCGACCTTGAATACGTAGGACACGATATCCTTATAGAAAAGCCTTCCATTTGCGGAATGCCTTGTCTTGACGGCGGAGAAACTCTCGTTTTGCACCTGAAGGACAAGTTCTCGGACCTTTGTGCCGACCTCTATTATACCGTATATT
>JBGVJM010000154.1:0-2146 GCA_045129415.1 Eubacteriales bacterium | reverse complement strand
CGTATCTCGCGCCGTCCGCAGGATATATTCCCGCAAACACCATGGGTTGAACCGACTTAAAGCCTGCAAGCGCCTCTGCGGCAGGGTTATCGGCAAGCGTTACGGTATCGCCGACACGCGTGTCCCCGACACTCTTTATGGACGCGGTAATGTATCCAACCTCGCCTGCGCGAAGCTCGTCACAACGGCAAAGTCCGAACGCCTCCATAGTGCCGACCTCGACGACCTCAAAGGTCTTGCCCGTGCTCATAAGCTTTATGACGTCGCCCGCGCGGAGCTTACCGTCCATAATTCTTATATTTACGACAACACCAAGATAGCTATCGTAATAGGAGTCAAAGATCAATGCCTTGAGAGGCGCGTTCTCGTCACCGCGAGGCGCGGGAATGTCGCGAACGACCGCTTCAAGCACCTGCTCGATATTAAGTCCCGTTTTTGCCGAGACCGCGGGGCAGTCCTCCGCGGGAATGCCTATCTCGTCCTCAACCTCGGCACGAACTCTCTCTATGTCGGCAGAGGGCAGGTCTATCTTGTTGATAACGGGAATTATCTCAAGTCCCGCATCCACGGCAAGATACGCGTTTGCCAAGGTCTGCGCCTCGATTCCCTGCGTTGCGTCAACGACTAAAAGCGCTCCGTCGCACGCATTGAGCGAGCGCGACACCTCGTAGTTAAAGTCCACGTGTCCGGGGGTGTCTATAAGGTTGAATACGTATTTTTCTCCGTCGGGCGCTACGTAGTCAAGCTTAACGGCTCTTGCCTTTATCGTTATTCCTCTTTCGCGCTCAAGCTCCATGTTGTCGAGTATCTGCTCCTCCATCTCGCGCTTGGTTACCGCCTCTGTGGCTTCAAGTATTCTGTCGGCGAGCGTGGATTTTCCATGGTCAATATGAGCTATAATGGAAAAATTCCTTATTTTTTTCATTCTTTCGCTTTGCGTCATCGGTTTATCCTTTCATAAAAAGAAACCATATTACTTCAATTATATATTTTATCATATTTTGTCCTACACTTCAATAGCTTTTTTGATTTTTTTATTTTCGACAAGGCTCTCACAAATATGCGACCTTGGCATAAGATATTAGTGAGAACGACAATTCTCAACAAAATACGTATTAATCTTAACGGAGGTAACTCAAATGACAAACAACTGCCTTTGCGGTCTTTTTGACAACGAATGGATCTGGATCCTCATCATTGCTCTTCTTGTGATCAGCTGTTGCTGCCATTAAGTCTTAGCGCCAAGGACTCCGTCCTTAAACACTAAAAAAAGCGGCTCCTTCCACGAAGGAGCCGCGCTCGTTTTATTCAAGTGACAAAAAGTCACTGTTAAGAAATGCGTGTGCCGTGAGCATTGAGTCGGCAGGGATCTCCCGTTTTGCGCCGCAGCACTTACAGCTTACTATAATTGAGCCGTCTGTTATCTCTATCTCGTACTCACTGTCGGGGCGATCAAGCTCGCCGTCGGGCAGGGGCTCACGTCCCTCGGGATAGCATTTGCAATATATCTTTCCCTCCGCGTCCAGCTCGCCTACGATATAGGAAACAACGTCCATCACCTGCGGATCGGAAAGGTCCTGCTCATCACCGTGCAAGCTTTCAAAGCCGTCAATTCCGTTTTGCTCAAGCATATCGAGAAGCTCAAGCTCGGTTCTCGCAAGCTCCGCCTTTACGTTGTTGGATTCACCCACAAAGCCTATATTTATATCGGAATATGGACATGGCAAAAGGAATATATCCTTTGAAAAGAAAAGCTTTTCGCTTACGTTGAAGGTGTGAGGCTTATTGCAGAAGATGCAGGGGACGGAAAGTCTCATCTGCTCGTCGCTCTTACGGTAAACTATATCCATATGGCTCTTGCCACACGTACATTTGAGCTTTATCATGTCCGCCTTAAGTGAGAAAAGTCCCACCACGCTCATTACTCCGGCTCCGCACACGGGGCAGCGATAAGCTACCGTTGTCTGTTTTGATTCGATCACCATAAATACTCCCTTTCAATGAATGATTCGGACAGTCGTTATATGACGCCTACTTATTGTTCTCTATATGATATGCAATTTATTCATACAATGTTTTGGGGCACCTCAAGCTTATTGAGATGCCCCGTAAATCTTAGTACATTACTATTGTATTGATACTGTCG
>JBGVJM010000153.1:0-5365 GCA_045129415.1 Eubacteriales bacterium | reverse complement strand
TAGTATCTTCGGAATACACGTGGGAGATGATAACGGAAAATTACAGCAGCATGCTCACATTTATTATTCCATTGTGGAAGAGGTCAAAAGAAAAACATCAAAAGGAACTATAAATTCTGTAAAGAAAAACACATTTCCAGACATAGCAAGAATGGGGTTTTTGGATAGATATGATAGAAATGGCATAAAAATTTCCGAAGGCAGAACAAGAACCGGTGTTCACTTTGTGGGATTATCCAAGCTTGGAGTGAAGTTTGCGCAAGCTACCGCATTCGAAAAAATCAAACTATTCACAGACGGAATAGATATACTTACCAAGAACACAGCGCCTGAACTTGTAGAAATACTTTACATGAACGACTATGGCATAGACAGTATTGATATTTTGGAATATATGTACATTTTGTCTGACGATAGAAATGGGATATATGTTAACGACAACCTTGATTTGTTGTTAGAATATAGAAGGCTAAAGGTCTCCGAAAAAGCGCAAGTTGAAAAACTATTAAAGTCTTTCTGCAACCCTGACAATCGGAGAGATTTGGACAACAAAGTTTTGCTTAGAGATTATAGCAATTGGAAAAACGAAAGTCAACAAATTTTTAGTTTGCTCTCGAACTCAACCTATTTCAAAGTGGAAAACAACAAACTCATCCTTAACACAGGAAACTATGGATTGTTCGATGAAACGGCGAAAAGAGGTGCCAAGTCAAAATCGGATTACTTCAAGCATCATTTGATGATCAAAAGAGAGGGCTATCAATTGCATCATATCGTGCCCTTTTCTAAAGCCCAAAACAAGAGCGATGCCTTGACTATTGATGATTTTCGCAATCTTATATATTTAAAAAACGAAAAGCATTTAGAATTCACCGCAGCGGGGAATGATAACGTTATTGTAAAAATAAATAACAATCAAACTAAAGTTGCATTTTTGAATTTTGATGATTCTTTTATAATAGTTGACACTTCCGAAGATGCTCTAGTAAATAAAGAATTGCTAAACGAAATAAAGAATTACAACCTTTTACTGCTGAAAAAGTTTTACTATAACTAATCCTTTTTAAATTCAAAAAGACGGGAATCTGAACCTGTATTTGCGCTAATATTTATTTTGAATTTAGCGGGTTTTGGGCGCAAATAAATCGCGCCGAGCTTTGCTCGGTGCGAGTGGGTTCGAATTCGGTAAATGAATCGGCAACAACAAAAGAGGAGCAACGATGTTGCTCCTCTTTTGTTGTTGGTGACCCGTACGGGAATCGAACCCATGTAACAGCCGTGCAAGGGCCGTGTCTTAACCGCTTGACCAACGGGCCTTATTCACAAAATGCGGATATTTTCTATCCGCATTCTGTGTTTTGTGGTAGCGGGAATTGGACTTGAACCCATGACCTACCGGGTATGAACCGGTTGCTCTAGCCAACTGAGCTATCCCGCCATTGCAGCTCACCGAAAAGGCACTTTCGACGAACGCTTGAACATTATATCACAAATTATTTTACTTGTCAACACTTTTTTTGAAAATTGACAAAGTTTTTTTATTTGGGCAAAAACTGCCCCTGCAAAGCGGATTTTACGCTCCGCAGAGGCAATCATTTTTTAATATTTTGACGTTGCGTCAACGATCTCGCCGCCCACAACGCGCTCCGCGTCCTCAATGATCTTTTGCACGAAGCTGTGAAGCACGTAAAAGCTGCCGTATGCCTTGTCGGACGAGCTTTGTCCGTCCTCGTCAAGCACCTCGACGGTTATATACGATTTTCGCTCGCTTATGCGATAAAATCTATACACAACGTCGCGCGTGTTTCCCTTTAAGTCGGTAGTAAGCACGGTTATTTTGAGCTCGCAGGGATTATTTTCCGCGTCAAGTGAAAAATCGTCCAATTTTGAAAGTGCGGCCTTCTCCTCGTCGCTAAGCTCCGCCATTCCCTCAAAGGACGCAACGAGCAACGCCTTATAGAACTGCTGGAAGTTCTCCATGGCGGTCTTTTCGGAGTTTTTACCCGTTTCCGTCACGTACGGCAACGAATAATCAAGCAGCTCGCCGTCCGCAAACACGTTTGCAACGTAATTTGAGTTCTGAACCACCGACAAATATCCCCACTCACCGGTCATTTCATTAACAACGACAAGCCTGCCGTTATCAAGCATATAATACGCGCCCTCGTTCCAAACGCCTATCGAGCATTCGGACTGAGCTATATCCTGATACGTGCCCTTGTTTCTATTATAAGCCATTATTCTGCCCGTATCCTCATTGAATATGAGCTTTTTATCGGTTTTGGGATAGTACGTCTCCTCAAACCGCTTGAGCTTGCCGCTTTCGTCATATAACGCGGGTATAGTTATAGCCCTATCGGCAAGACGGCTGGTTTCCCTGTCCGCAAAGTAAATTCCCTGAGCATAGCTATCCACAGTCATCCATTTGCCCGTCTTTGAGTCAACTATAACGTAAGCCGAATCCGAGGTTACAAAGAGATTTCCCTCTCCCCAGTTGCCGCGATTCTTTTCACCGTAAGTCTTTTCAATATAGCTTCCCGTCTGACTTGACTTTGACGCAAGGAACAAGAATCCGTTTTTCGTCGCGAAATACTCGGTGCGCATGGCAACCTGACCCCATATAAGCTTATCCTCGGTGAGTCTGTTGCCCTCATAGTCAACGCATACGACCTGAGCATAAAGACCGTATCCCTTTGATTCCTTGTCATAACCGATATTGTAGAAATAGTACATTATGCCGTCATTCTTGCCGTCCTCATTGGCATCAAATTCAGCCGACTCGGCAAAGATATACTGCTCCGCTTGCGCCACGCCGTCCCTGTAAACAGTGGGCATAACGAGATAGTCGCCGCGATATATCTGCTTTACCGCCACCCCGTTTTTAGAAAGAACGTATCTTCCCGAGGCATCCTTCACTATTTTATAGTCGGTTGACACCGTGCTGCCATAGCTTTGAAGATAAGTCAGATAGCCCGATGCGGAGTCATCTATCTCAAACTCGGTCTTGAACGTGGGAGACTCAACGATTATCTTGTCCACAAAGGAAATATCGTTTTGTATATAGTTGGTCTCGTACCACTTTATCTCTTCCCACTCAAGAAATTCAAAGGCATCCGCCTTGATGGCAACGATCATATCATAGGCCTCGGAATAGGCATAATATACGCCATCCTCGCTCTTTTCACTTATTTGCACAAAATTTTCGGCAAACGCGGTCTTTCCGTCACTGTCCGTTGTCTCATAATAGAACATAACGATATGCGCGGCATTTACAAGTCCGTATTCTTCAAGCTCCTCCGCCGAGGGATGAAGCTTTATAACGCCCGTGAATTTGGTTTCATAAAAGCTTGACAGCACAAGGCTTATGTTACTTGAATTGAGATAATACCCTTCGGCATATTCAAGGCCGTTTAAATATGGAGAATGAGCTATAAGAGTTCCCACTCTGTCCTCTTGTCCAACGTATGAAAAATCGCACTTTTTCACACTGTACTGCTCAAACAGTCTCGCGTAATCCTTGTCAAATTCCTTCTTTGCTTGCTCGTCAAGCTCGTCTATGTTGACCTCGCCATACTTTTCGTAAAGCTCGGCATATATCTTGTCGTAGTCGATGCTTGAGTATATCATAAAGTTGCGAACGTTAAAATAGTCAACGCTGCGCATGGGGAAAACGATGGTGGGAACAACATAGCTTTCAAGAGAATTCAAAAGATAACCGTCAATGCCGTTAGTTCCCAGCACGTAAATGGTATCCCGTCCCTCGTAACGGGCATAGTATCCCGTTCCCGTGACGGTCTTATCGCCAATAATTACCTTATGGCTCTCGCCTGTCATAGTGGTTATTACGTACCACGCAGGCTCATAGTTATATTCTACCTCGACTTCGTTTCCGTTCTCGTCGACCTCGGTTCGCAATCTCTTTTGCGCCGCAAGACCGTACTCGGCAAAGTCTATCTCACCCGCCGCAGTAAGCTTGGGGCTTTCAAGCCTTCTTGACGACAGCGTATATCCGCAAGCAACCGCAAGATAAGCAAAGTTTTCCTTGTTGTAATTGGTATTCTCCGCGCCCTTGATGACAAAGCCTCTGTCCTTTGAGCGCTCAAACGCATACGAGCCGTGCTCGTTATGCACCTCAATGGACTTTATTACCCTGGACTCGTCCTTGGTTGAATTTGCATCATACGTCAGCTGCTTGAACATAAGCACAAGCTCGCCGTAGTCCCTTACCTCGGTACCGCTGGTATGAACGTAAGCATATATCTCACACTCGCCCGTCTTGGCGTCAACGGTAACCATAGTGCCGAGCTTGGTCTGATATTTTCCGTCCGCGCTCTTGTCACACATCTCGCCGTCACCGTCAAACAACGCATACGCGCCGTCAACCCTTTTTGCATAGTAAACGGTGCCGTCAACGTCCTCAAAGGTATATATGTCCACAATATAGTCAACGGCAAAGAGCGCAAGAACAAGAGCAAGCACGGCGATAACCATAAAAATTACCGCAACGCGTTGCTTTTTTTGCGTATTTCTTTGCTTGATCCTCTTTACCGCCGAGTCCTCGGTGCCGACTGACACCGCGACTCTTTTTTTGTTATCTTTTGACATTTCGATTCCTTAAATTTATCTGTATTTGCGTCTGACCGTCACGAAAATTCCCACAACGGCCAAGGTTATAGTCGGTATTATCGCAAGGCACGCGATCCATACGTCAACTCCTGAAGACAAGATCGCCTTATCATCCTTCATTTCATAAACGTAAAAGGGCTTTATATCCACGTTTGCGGGAACAGCCTCTCCACCCGCGTTGCGAAGCGTTGCTAAAAGCACGTCCGTGTTTCCGTATGCCGCCGAATCAAGCACCTCATTCGTAACGAAATCGGTCGACGACAGCGCTATAACGTAGGATGCCTTGTTGATGGAGCTGTAATTGCTCTCCTGAACGTAGCGCTCCTCCATGGTAAGCGTCATAAGCTTGAAGGTGTTATTTTCGGTTGCCACCTCGTGCGTTTCCCCACCTATCTCGGCGATTGCCGTTTTATAGGTTGTGAAAACGTCAAACATAGCGCGTGTTATGCCGTTTCTGTAATATGAATAGTACGTGCATGCCTCCTCGCCCGTGGCTTCATTTTGCTCGGTCACGGTGCGCCAATAGCTATCGGACGGATCGATCGCAGTCGCGTTGCCGAAAAGCACCTTGGGAAGATACAATGCCGACCTCATATCCTTTGTCACGGAAGCGCCCGTGCCTGCCGTAGCATAATTTCCAAGCACAACGCTGCCAAAAGGAGCATCCGCACAGTTGGTTTCGTCTTTTACGTGGTAATTTTCATATATCTTTGCCGCATCCTCTACTCTTTTTACGGTA
>JBGVJM010000152.1:0-13557 GCA_045129415.1 Eubacteriales bacterium | reverse complement strand
TGTATATCCTGACACAGCCCTACGTCTCCGTCACGCCATGCGCGGCAAAGTGACACCATTTCGCAAGGAATTATATTTGAAACCACCGATATAACACCCGATCCGCCAAGAGAGAGAATGGGAAGAGCTTGATCGTCGTTGCCCGAATATACGTCGAGATCTTCACCGCACTCACATATAAGCTCGGCGATCGCGCTTATATTGCCGCTTGCTTCCTTGACGGCGACAATGTTTTCGTGCTTTGCAAGCTCGCGGTAAACGGATATGGGAACGTTGCATCCCGTTCTTGACGGAACGTTATAAAGAATAAGCGGTCGGCACACGGAGTCGGCAATGGCGGTAAAGCTTTTTATCAAGCCATCGGGTGTTGCCTTGTTGTAATAAGGCGTGACGGTAAGCAGCGCATCGTATCCGACCTTGCAGGCATATTTTGAGGTCTCTATGGCGTGGGCGGTATTGTTTGATCCCGTTCCCGCGATGGCTATAACTCTGCCGTCTATGTATTCGGCGGCGCGACTTAACAACTCGCGATGCTCGGCATCCGACAACGTTGCCGCCTCACCCGTCGTGCCTGCAATGACAAGCGCGTCTATCCCTTGGTCAACCTGGCGGTCTATCAGCGTCTTTAACGCATCGTAATCGATCCTGCCCTTGTAAAACGGAGTGATCAACGCGGTTGCCGCACCCCAAAATATGCTCTTTTTGTTTTTGCTCATAAAAAGACCTCCACAGTATGCTTTTTAACATAAGGGTATTGCAAAAGCCCTCGTGTTGTGTTATAATTGACTGAATATATTATAATTATATGCGGCGCGCGGGCGCGCGTCACGCAGGAGAGTATAATGGACAACAAAAAAGACGTTATTATAAATCAAAAAGCACCCACCGATCTGCTCACAAAGGACTTTTTTTACGATTTGCCCGAGGAGCTTATCGCTCAGCACCCCGAAAAGCTGAGAGATCACAGTAGACTTATGGTGCTTGACCGCAAGCATAACACGATAGAACACAGGCATTTTTACGACATAGTGGACTACATAAACGAGGGTGACGTGCTCGTTATCAACGACTCAAAGGTCATTCCTGCCCGTATTTTCGGTCACGTTGAGGGCAGAGAAGACGCGGCTATCGAGCTATTGCTGTTGCGTCAGCGCGAGCTTGATACGTGGGAATGTCTTGTAAAGCCCGGCAAACGCGCGCGAATTGGAATGCGCTCGGTTTTCGGTGGTGGAATACTCGTAGGCGAGGTCGTCAGTATAACGGACGAGGGCAACCGACTTATCCGCTTTGAATACGACCGAGAAAAATACGAAAATATATACAACATTTTGCACGTCATAGGACTTATGCCCCTGCCGCCCTACATAACCGAGCAGCTGGGAGATAACAGCCGTTATCAAACGGTTTACGCGCGCGAAGAGGGCTCGGCGGCGGCACCCACCGCGGGACTTCATTTTACGCCCGAAATTCTTGAAAAATTGCGCAAAAAGGGAGTTGCAATAGCCCCCGTAATGCTTCACGTGGGACTCGGAACCTTCCGTCCCGTAAAGGCGGATAGACTTGACGAGCACGTTATGCACACCGAGTTTTTCTCGGTATCAAAGGAGAGCGCCGAGCTTATCAATAGCCGTCGTGCCGCGGGCGGACGTGTCATTTGCGTTGGCACAACGTCCTGCCGAACGCTTGAAAGCGCCTCGGATGAAAGCGGTACCGTTCACGCAATGAGTGCCGACACGGGCATATTTATCTATCCCGGTTATAAATTCAAGGCAGTCGATGCGCTCATAACCAACTTCCATCTCCCCGAAAGTACGCTTATTATGCTGGTTTCGGCATTCTACAACAAAGAGAAGATTATGGAAGCATACAACACCGCCGTAAGTGAGAAATACAGATTTTTCTCGTTTGGCGATGCCATGTTTATTCAGTAAAACACACAAGAAAAACACTTGAAAGGAGCAAAGGATATGGCACAAAGCAAGACCAAAATACTGGCCATAACAGGCCCAACCGCGTCGGGAAAAACGGCACTTGCCATCGCGCTGGCGCGTGAGCTTGACGGAGAGATCATATCCTGCGACTCCATGCAAATATATCGCGGAATGGATATAGGAACGGCAAAGCCGACTCGCGAGGAGCTCTCGGCGGTGCCGCATCACCTTATAGACATTTTGCCTGCGGATGCGCCGTATTCCTGCTCGGATTACGTGCGCGATGCCGAGCTTGCCATAGCCGATATAACCGCACGAGGAAAGCTCCCGATAATTTGCGGCGGCACGGGACTGTATCTTGACAGATTGCTCAAGGGCGGCCTTGAGGATTGCGCCGCGACGGACGACGGTGTAAGAGCGCAGCTTTGGAAGGATGCACAGGAGCAGGGCATTGACGCGATTTACGCGCGCCTTTGCAAGCTTGATCCCGAGGCGGCGGCAGGAATACACAAAAACAACGTCAAAAGAGTCATCCGCGCACTTGAAATTTGCATCGTGACGGGACAAAAAAAGAGCGAGATAGACAAGCTCAATTCTTCGGTTTGTGACAAGTATGATCATACGGTCATAACGCTTGCCTTCAACAATCGCGATCTGCTTTACAGTCGCATTGACAAAAGAGTTGACGAAATGATAGAGCAGGGACTCGTTGAGGAAACGAAACGGCTTATGGAGGACGGCGTTTTTCTTCGCAGTCAGACCGCCTCTCAGGCAATAGGATACAAGGAGCTTTTCCCTTATATTGAGGGTAATGCAAGCCTCGAATCCTGCATTGACGAGCTTAAAAGAGCATCGCGAAAATATGCCAAACGGCAAATAACCTGGTTTGGTGCCAAGGATTACGTCAAAAAAGTGTACGTTGATGACGAAAATGGCATAAAATCGCTTGAAAATATTGCAAAAATTTCTAAAAACCTCTTTTAATAACGTTAAAATTATGTTATAATATTTATATATTGCAAAAATGAGAATGAGAGGATAGTGGCGTGGCTAAGGTCAAGAAGATTCGCACTTATAAACAGACTATAGTAAATGCCGTCATTCTCACGCTTTGCTTGGTGCTTTGTCTTTATATGGCGGTGCAGCTTTCGCAAAATTCTTCAAGCACCGTGTCAACGCAAAGAACGCAAACGGTCACCGACTCCTCATATGCATATCTTGAGGGATACATTTTCAGAAACGAGCAGACGTTGACGACCAACAGCGGCACCGTAGTCAATTATCTGGTTGGCGACGGAGAAAAGGTGGGCGTAGGTCAGCATTTTGCCACGCTTTATTCAAGCACGGGACTCGGATCGGCGGACAGAGCTCAAAAAGAGGCACAGCTTTTGGATCTTGCCGAGCGCATAAGCCTTATGGAGTCGGGACTCAGACAAAACAACACAAGCTCCGATCTCTCCGCGGTATCCAAAAAAATAGCTGAGTATTACTATTCTTACTCAAACGCCACACAAAGCGGTGACGTTGCGGCGGCGCAAAAGGCAGGCGAGCTTTTACTCTCCGCCATGGTAGAGTATTCGGTCGGTACGGGCGGCGAAGCGGCAAAAAGCATGATATCCGAGCTGAAAAGACAGCAAAAGGAGCTTTTGGAGTCTCTCGGTGCACCGCAAGAGCTTATAAGCGAGAATGGATTTAATTTTGCCTATTCATCGGACGGATACGAAAGCATATTTTCGTCAGACAAGCTTGATGCGCTGACACCCAACGGACTATTGGAGCTTGCGGGAAGCGCTCCCGAGAGCAGTACGGGCCGCGTTATCGGCAGAATGATATATACGCCCAAGTGGTATATCGCAATACCAACGAACGAGGCAACTTACCTTGCATTCAAGGAGGGCGCGGTATACGACGTCACCTTCTCGGACAGCAACGGCGTGACCGTAGATATGACGCTTGAGCGCATTTGCGTCGACGAAGAAGACGAAAACAACGCGTATATGCTTTTCTCCTCTTACGACCTCTCGGTTGCCGCAGCCTTTTCAAGAACCCAATCGGTGCGTATCTATATGGGAAGCGTATCGGGATACCGTGTTCCAAAGCAAGCGGTATATAAGGGTGAGCAATACGATTACGTTTACGTGCTTGTAGGCAATATGGTCGAGCTTCGCCGAGTTGCCGTAAAGGGCGAGGGCAACGGATATTATATAGTCAACACTTATGAGGAAGACCTGCGCGACAACGTTTGGGGCGAGATCCCTTATCTTAACATAAACGATCTGCTCATAACCTCGGGCAACGATCTTTATGACGGAAAGCTTCTTGACTGAGGTGGCGGTAATGGATCTTTCATACATTGACAAAAACGTCCTTGACGTGCGCCAAAGAATAGCTTCGGCTGCGGCGCGAGGAGAAGCATGTGCGAAAAACGTAACCCTTCTGGCGGCGATAAAAGGCGCCGAGGTTTATGAAATAGAGCATCTTTGCGGAAAATGCGGTGTGACCGTCGTGGGTGAAAACCGCGTTCAACAGCTCCTGGAAAGGTACGAGGCTCTTCAAAAAACAGGAGCGGAGATACATTTCATCGGTTCGTTGCAGACCAACAAGGTGAAATATATAATCGATAAGGTGTCGCTTATACATTCGCTCGACTCGGAAAGACTTGCTCTTGAAATTCAAAAGCAGGCTCAAAAGCGTGGCATGGTGGCGCGAGTGCTTGTGGAGATAAACTCCGGGGACGAGCAAAGCAAGGGCGGAATCAAGCCCGAGGAGGCGGAGGCGTTTTGCCTTTGGCTGAAGCGGTTTCGCAACATTGAGGTGTGCGGCTTTATGACTATGGCACCGAAATGCGAAAACAAAGAAAATTATTACCCCTACTTTGAAAAGACGAGAGACGTTGCCAAAAGGATATGGCAAAACGTTCTCGGCAATTCGGGTGAGCCGATACTGTCAATGGGCATGTCGGACAGCTTTGAGCAGGCAATAGAATGCGGAGCTAATATGATAAGAGTGGGTCGCAGTCTGTTTAACAAAAACTGATTTTCAAAAAGAAAAAAATATATGACAACATAAAAGGGCAGGGATAGGTCCTTGCCGAATGAAAGGAAGAAAGCTATGGCAAACAAATGGTGGTTTACAAAGAAAAACGATCGCGCAGAGGACTTTGAAGATTACAACAACGATTATTACGGTGATGCGGCAAGCTCCACAGAGGCACCTGAAAACGACAGCGCATATACGACCGACACCTCGGACGTAAGCGTTGTTCTTTCCGCACCCGCAAAGGACGAGCCTCTTATGAAGCGCACCTTCACTCCCGCTACCTGCAACGACAGCCAGGAGATAGTTGACGCTTACAAGGCTGGCAGAGTTATCGTTATTTACATTGAGGAGCTTGATAAGACCAACTTCCTCCGTCTTTTCGACTACCTTATGGGCGCGGTTCAGGCATTGGACGGCTCTTTTGACAGAATTGACAGAGATACCGTTGTTCTGTTCCCCTACGGCGTTGATCCCGAGGAGACCGACGTTGATGCTCTCGAGGAAGAGGTTGTAGAGGAGAGCGACGAGCAATACGAGGACGAGGCTGACAACGAGGATCTTGACTAATAGCGGTCAAGGGAGGACGTATCGTTGCTATCGGATATCATTTACGTTTTAGTCCAGTTTATCACGTTATTTATTGACGTGATATCAATAGCTATGTGTGTTCGCGCGGTGATCTCGTGGTTTTATGACGGAGACGGCGCATTTGTGAGAATGCTCTATTTCATAACCGAGCCCGCAATAATGCCCATACGTAAGCTGTTGGTAAAAATGAATTGGTTGCAGAATTCCCCTATGGATTTCTCGTATCTTTTGACCTACGTGGTCTTGTTTCTCATACAAGCGCTCCTGTCGCTCCTGGTGTGAGAACAAAAATAAAAGGCTTGCGCTGAGGCTTCCCGCATTTTTCTCCATTATCGGAGACGTCAAGGGGGAAGCCGTGCGCGCTTTTTGCCGTATTGACAATTCATGTGCAGCTCTATCGCACACACCTACTTTGAAAACAATTTTAATCAATATACACAGATTTGGAGAATTTTAAAATGGCGAAGGATTACACAAGCTCATTAAATTTGCCTAAAACAGAATTTTCAATGAAGGCTAATCTACCCCAGAGAGAGCCCGAGACTATTCAATATTGGAACAGCATCGATCTTTATTCAAAGATGCAGGATGCAAGAGCGGACGGAGAGAAATTTTCTTTCCACGATGGCCCCCCCTTCTCAAACGGAAATATTCACATGGGTCACGCGCTCAACAAAATACTTAAAGACTTTATCAACAAGTCAAAGGCTATGTCGGGTTACCGCATTTCCTTTGTTCCCGGCTGGGATAACCACGGTATGCCCATTGAGTCTGCTATCATAAAGAAAAACAAGCTGGACAGAAAGAAGATGTCTATCTCCGAATTCCGTTCCGCTTGCGAAGCATTTGCTCAGGGCTTTGTTGACAAGCAGGCCGATCAGTTCAAGCGTCTTGGACTTGTTGCCGATTGGGAGCATCCCTACCTTACCATGTCGCCCTCCTTTGAGGCAACCGAGGTAAAGGTATTTGGCGAGATGTTCAAGAGAGGCTACATCTATAAGGGACTCAAGCCCGTTTATTGGTGTCCTAAGGACGAGACTGCGCTTGCCGAGGCGGAGATCGAATATCAGACCGATAAGTGTACCTCTATATACGTAAAGTTCAAGGTTGCTGACGACAAGGGTAAGCTTTCTTCCGTTTGCGATCTTGATAACACCTACTTTGTAATTTGGACAACCACTACTTGGACGCTTCCCGGTAACCTTGCCATCGCGCTCAACCCCACCGAGGAATACGATCTTGTAAAGGTAGAGAGCGGAGAGGTATACGTTCTTGCAAAGGCTCTTACCGAAAAGACGCTCAAAGCGGCAGGCATTGATACCTACGAGGTCGTTGCCACGATGCAGGGTAAGGAATTTGAGTTTATGACGGCTCAGCATCCCTTCCTCGACAGAAAGAGCGTTGTAGTTAATGCCGATTACGTAACTATGGATAGCGGTACCGGCTGTGTTCACACGGCTCCCGGCTTTGGTGCGGACGACTACCAGACCTGCCGCCGCTACAATATAGATATCATCGTTCCCGTTGATGATCGCGGCTATCAGACCGAGGCCGCAGGCAAGTTTGCGGGTATGTATTACGCCGTATCCAATGAGGCAATACTTGAGGATATGAAAGAGACCGGCGCACTTCTCGCTTCCGAGGAGATAGAGCACGAGTATCCTCACTGCTGGAGATGTAAGTCTCCCATTATCTTCCGCGCAACTCCTCAGTGGTTCTGCTCGGTTGATGCCTTCAAGGACGAGGCTGCAGAGTCCTGCAAGGACGTTCTCTGGCTTCCTCAGTGGGGCGGAGAGCGCATGGTGCAGATGATAAGAGAGAGAGCCGATTGGTGTATCTCGCGTCAGCGTCATTGGGGACTTCCCATTCCCGTATTCTACTGTGACGAGTGCAAGGCACCCGTTTGCAACGACGAAACGATAAAGGCGGTTTCCGATCTCTTTGCAAAGAAGGGCTCGAACGCTTGGTTTGACATGGAAGCGAGTGAAATTCTTCCCGAGGGCTTCGTTTGTCCTCATTGCGGCAAGGCTCACGGATTTACCAAGGAGACCAACACGCTTGACGGTTGGTTTGACTCGGGCTCCTCGCACTTTGCAGTGCTTCGCGACAGAGAGACCGAGACCTGGCCCTCCGAGATATATCTTGAGGGTGGCGACCAGTACAGAGGCTGGTTCCAGGCATCCCTGCTTACCGCAGTCGGCTCAACAGGAAAGATCGGCGCACCCTTCAAGGCAGTTCTTACACACGGCTGGGTAGTTGACGGCGAGGGCAAGGCAATGCACAAGTCGCTCGGCAACTCCATAAGCCCCGACGACATCGTTAAGAAGTACGGCGCCGAGCTTGTACGTCTTTGGGCGGCATCCAGCGACTATCACGCGGACGTTCGCTGCTCCGAGAACATTTTCAAGCAGCTCTCCGAGTCGTATAGAAAGATCAGAAACACGGCGCGTATCATGATGGCAAACCTCGGCGATTTCGATCCCGATGCGGATACGGTCGCATACGAGGATATGCTTGATATCGACCGCTGGATCGTTGCCGAAATGAATGAGCTCGTCAAGACATGCCGCGAGGCGTATGACAATTACGAGTTCCATATCGTTTACCACGCGATCAACAAATTCTGCACCATCGAGCTTTCCAAGCTCTATATCGATATAACCAAGGACCGCTTGTACGTTGAAAAGGCAAATTCCGCGGCAAGAAGAAGCGGACAGACCGCACTTTACATGGTTCTTTCCGACCTCGTTCGCCTCTTGGCGCCCGTAATTTCCTTTACGGCCGAGGAGATCTGGAAGGCAATGCCTCACAAGGCAAGCGACAAGATGGAGAGCGTATTCCTCAACGACATGAGCGCATACGACGAAAAGCTCGCTGCCGATACCGCCGCAATGCGTACAAAGTGGGGAAAGGTATTTGAGTACCGTGACGACGTTATGAAGGCACTTGAGCTCGCAAGAGCTAACAAAATGATCGGTAAGTCTCTTGACGCAAAGGTTACCGTTTACACCGAAAATGACGAAATTTACGCTGACCTTGCCGCATTCGAGGACGACCTTGCGGCAATATACATCACCTCTGCGGCAACCGTTGTAAAGGGTGCGGCTCCCGAGGGCGCGTTCACCGAAACACAGTCGGGCATCTCGGTCGTTGTTGCAAATGCGGACGGCTGCAAGTGCGGACGCTGCTGGTCTTATTCCACCGAAGGTGTGGATGACGGCGAAGGCGGATTTTTGTGCGAGAGATGTAGAAAGATACTTCTTTAATAGTGTTTGAGATTATGGGGGAAGGGAAAACTTCTTGAAAGAAGTTTCTCCCTTCCCCCATACCCCCAACCCCTTCAAGAACCTTTCCCAAATAATAGGGGAGTTTAGAAAGGACGTCCCTCTTATGAAAGAGAGGGAGCTATAAATCATAGTTTTGAAAGGAGCTTGACAATGGCTCAGGCTTTAATTGTAGTTTTAATGCTTGTTGCGGTCTTTCTTGACCAGATAAGCAAATATTTGGTCGTTATATATATGGAGCTTGGACAGTCCGTTGACGTAATTCCGGGCATTTTCCGCTTCACATATATACACAACAAGGGCGCGGCATTCGGTTCAATGACTGAAAATCGCTGGTTGTTTATGGTATTTTCAACCGTTGCCATCGTTGCCATTTTGGTGTTTATTTTTTGGAAAAAGCCGCAAAGCAAGCTTATGCTCGCGTCGCTCATTCTCATTTGCGGCGGCGGTATCGGAAACATGATAGACCGCATCCGTCTCGGCTACGTTATAGATTTTCTTGATTTTTGCGCCTTTCCGAATCTTTGGATGTGGGTGTTCAACGTAGCGGATGCCTTTGTGGTAGTTGGCTCGGGAATGCTCATGCTTTGGCTCATTCTTGACATGGTCAAGGAAAGTCGCGCGGAAAAGGCAAAGAAGCTTGAAGCGGCGGAAAACACCACGACCGAAACGACAAACGGTGGCGAAAATGAGTGAGTTTGCAAGATACGATAACGACGAAAGAGAGGTCGTAACGCTTGAAGCGACCGCCGAGCACGTCGGCGAGCGACTTGATAAGTTTATAAGCGACCTTGAAGGCATTTCGCGCTCTATGGCGGCAAAGCTTATAGAGGATACAAGCGTCGCGGTAAACGGAGCGTCGGTGGCAAAAAATTACAAGCTTCGCGCGGGTGACGTAGTGGAGATAGTCTATCCCGAGCCCGAGCCCTGCGAGGCATTACCCGAGGACATTCCGCTTGACGTAGTCTTTGAGGACGACGATATAATCGTTATCAACAAGCCCAAGGGCATGATAGTTCACCCCGCAACGGGAATTTACACGGGAACCTTAGTAAACGCGCTGCTTTATCATTGTAAAGGCTCGCTTTCGGGCATAGGCGGCGTGGCAAGACCGGGTATCGTTCACCGCATAGACAAGGACACGTCGGGACTTTTGGTGGTTGCCAAAAACGACGAGGCTCACGCGCATCTTTCAGCGCAAATTAAGGTTCACGACGTAAGCCGCGTTTATCTTGCCATAGTTACGGGCAACTTAAAGGACGACTCGGGCACGATAGACCGTCCCATAGGCCGTCATCCCGCGGACAGAAAAAAGATGGCGGTAATTTTAGATCCCACGCGCCGCGCAAGAGAGGCGATAACGCACTACGAGGTGCTTGAGCGCTTCACCTTACCGCAGGGAAGATTTACGCTTGTAAAATGCAAGCTTGAAACGGGAAGAACGCACCAGATAAGAGTACATATGGCATCCATAGGTCACGCACTTGTGGGTGACGAGGTGTACGGCGGCGGCAAGACTAAATTTGAGGCAACGAACAAGGAGCTGATAAGCGGTCAGTGCCTGCACGCGACCCGTTTGGAGCTTACGCATCCTAAAACAAATGAAAAAATGAGCTTTGAAGCCCCCATTCCGCAAAGCTTTGAGTCACTTCTTCAAAAATTGCGCGCTCAAAGCATATAACAAAAATAACGATAGAATAATAGAAGGTATATTTTATGCATGACGAATTGACTGTTGTCGATATTAAGAAAATGCAGGAAGAGGTAGATTATCGCATGTGCGTGCTTCGTCCCCAGCTTTTAGCCGAGGTACAAAGAACGCGCGAGTACGGTGACCTCAGCGAAAACGCCGAATATAAAGAAGCAAAGCGCGAAAAGAATGCAAACGAGAGCCGCATCCGCTATCTTAAAAGAATGATAGAAACGGCAAAGGTAATAAAGGTGGAAAAGAAGGCGGACGCGGTTTGTCTTTTCGACACCGTTACCTATTACGTTGAGGAGGATGACGAGGAAGAAAAAAGACAGATAGTCACCACTCTCCGTCAGGACGTTCTTAAGGGTTATTTGTCCAAGGAATCGCCGCTCGGCAAGGCATTGCTGGGCAAAAAGGTCGGTGACCGCGTATTTGTTAAGGTCAACGATAATTACGGCTACTACGTGGTCGTTCGCGCCATTGAAAAGGGCGACGACGACGAGAATATTCCGATTAGCAGTTATTAGGATTAGACTGTGACGGGAGAGGAAGCGTGCCTTCGGCGAGTCGCTTTTTAGAAAAAAGCTCCGCAAAAACTCTTAAATGTTTTTAGGTTCTACTAGATTGAGGTGACGTTGCTTTTGCTTCGCAAAATCAACCTGCTGATCCGACTCGTGTTGGTAGATTGTCGAACCCAACCAACAATGTAAAACAAAAAATTACGTTCTCTTAAACGGGGACGCGAAATGAAATTCGGAAATTAAAATAAACTATAAATTCTCCCCTGCAAATAAAGAGGAAAACTATGAAAAAATATAACGTAACGGGTATGAGCTGTGCGGCATGCTCGGCGCGCGTGGAAAAAGCGGTGAGCGAGGTGCAGGGTGTTAGCGAATGCTCGGTCAATCTTTTAACCAATTCCATGACGGTCGAGGGTAACGCGGCGGAAGACAGCATAATAGCGGCAGTTGAGTCGGCAGGCTACGGTTGCTCGGTTGAGGGCGACGGTAAAATGCTCGGCGAGACTCTCGCGGACACCGAAACGCCAAAGCTTTTGGCGCGTCTTTGCTGGTCGGTGGGCTTTCTCATAGCACTGATGTATCTATCAATGGGATACGTTATGTGGGGCTTTCCACTTCCCGAGACTTTGACTCAAAATCCCGTAATTATCGGCATCTTGCAAATGCTTTTGGCACTTGCCGTTATGATAATAAACCGCAAGTTCTTCATAAGCGGAACAAGCGGACTTATACACCGCGCGCCCAATATGGACACGCTGGTGGCGCTTGGATCGTTTGCTTCATTTATATATAGCGCGGTCATTTTGGTGCTTATGGGCATAGAAACGGCGCATGGCAACACCGCGCACGCGGCACACTATTTGCACGAGCTTTATTTTGAATCGGCGGCAATGATATTGGCGCTTATAACCGTCGGCAAAACGCTTGAAGCATACTCTAAGGGAAAGACCACAAAATCCCTTCGCGCGCTTATGGATTTATCACCCAAGACCGCGACCGTCATCGTTGACGGTAAGGAAAAGACCGTTGAAGCAAAGGACGTGCGTGTGAACGACGTGTTCGTTGTTCGCCCGGGCGAGAGCTTTGCCGTGGACGGAATAGTGCTTGAGGGAACGTCAAGCGTGGACGAATCGGCACTCACGGGCGAGAGCATTCCCGTTGATAAAGAGGCTGATTGTCCTGTAAGCGCAGGAACTGTCAATTTGTCAGGTCATCTTACCTGTCGGGCAACAAGCGTGGGCGGAGATACCGCACTTGCGCGTATAATTAAAATAGTAAGCGATGCCACCGCATCAAAGGCACCCATTGCCAAGGTTGCGGACAAGGTTTCGGGCATATTCGTACCCATCGTTCTCGTCATAGCGGCGATAACGGCGCTCGTATGGGCAATCGCAGGCAAGGACGTGGGCTTTTGGCTTGCACGCGCCGTTTCGGTGCTTGTAATAAGCTGTCCCTGCGCCGTGGGACTCGCAACCCCTGTCGCCATAATGGTGGCAAGCGGCGTAGGAGCAAGACGCGGAATTTTGTTCAAGAGCGCGGCGTCCCTTGAAATCGCAGGTGGCTGCGATATAATCGCGCTTGACAAAACGGGGACGGTCACAACAGGACAAATGCGCGTGACCGACGTGATCGCATTTGAAATGGACAAGACCGAGCTCTTGTCATTGGCATATTCAATAGAAAAAAAGAGCGAGCATCCAATCGCGGCGGCAATCGTGGCATACGGAGAGCAAGAGGGAGCTTGTGAGGTGGAAATATCGTCCTTTGAGGCGGTGTCGGGCAAGGGAGTCCGCGCTACGCACCAAGGACGTGAAATGCTTTGCGGCAACGCAAAATTCATTTCTGCGGCGTGCAGCATTTCCGCCAAGGCACAACAAGCGGTACAAGAGCTTTCGGGCGGCGGCAAAACGCCTATGCTTTTCGCGTTTGACGGCAAGCTTTGCGGCATCATAGCCGTTGCCGACGCGATAAAAGAGGATAGCGCCAAGGCGATCCGTGATCTTAAGAGCATGGGCTTGCGCGTCGTTATGCTGACGGGAGATAACAAAAACACCGCGCGCGCAATAGCGAACGCGGCAGGCATTGACAATGTCATATCCGAGGTCCTGCCCGACGGCAAGGCGAGCGAGATAGAGAGACTCGGGCGCGAAGGTAAAGTTATAATGGTGGGCGACGGAATAAACGACGCGCCCGCATTGGCAACTGCCGACGTTGGTGTGGCTGTGGGCGCAGGTCGTGACGTTGCCATTGAGGCGGCGGACGTTGTGCTTGTGGGCAATAGTCTTTGCGATCTTGTAAGAGCGATAAGGCTCTCGCGCAGAACGCTTTTAAACGTTTACGAGAATCTATTCTGGGCATTTTGTTATAACGTCATCGGAATACCGCTGGCGGCAGGTGTATGGATACCCATATTCGGCTGGCAGCTCGACCCCATGTTTGGCGCGCTTGCCATGTCGCTTTCCAGCTTTTGCGTGGTAATGAATGCGCTGAGGCTTAACCTT
>JBGVJM010000151.1:0-3725 GCA_045129415.1 Eubacteriales bacterium | reverse complement strand
GCGGTAATGAAGCCCACTGAGGGAACAATACTTACGGTTATGCGCATGAGCGCGGAGGCTGCCGAGGCGGCATACGAATCAAATAAGAGAATAAGCATCAAGAAGCTGTTTTCAGTAATTGAAAACGGTGCGGCAGACGCGCTTGCACAAACCCCCGAGATGCTTCCCGTATTAAAGCAAACGGGAGTAGTTGACGCAGGCGGATACGGTTTTGTTTGCGTGCTTCAGGGTATGAGCGCGGCGCTTGAGGGCCGTCCCTACGAGCTTGAGGCAACGGAGGAGACCGAGTCTCGCGCGGCTGCGGATTTCGGCGAGTTCAATACCGAGGATATCAAGTTCAGCTATTGCACCGAGTGTATCGTTGACAAGAACGAAAAGTATCAGGGCGAGGATACGTCGGGCGAGCTTTACGAGTTCATCAAGAGCATCGGCGACAGCGCGGTGTTTGTTGATGACGAGAGCATAATCAAGCTCCATATCCATACAAACGATCCCGGCGCGGTGCTTACAAAGGCGATAGAATTCGGTAGCCTTGCAACCGTCAAGATCGAAAATATGAAGAATCAGCACACCAACCTCACAAGCGGCGAGGCAAAGGCGGAAGTCGCTCCCGCGCCCGTAGAAGAGCCCAAGAAGCCCGAGATCGCGGCTATTGAGAAAAAATACGGCTTTGTCAGCGTTTGCATGGGTGAGGGTATCAGCGCTATGTTCAGAGATATCGGTGCTGACAATATAATTACGGGCGGACAGACTATGAATCCCTCCACGCAGGATATTATCAATGCGGTAATGCAAACTCCTGCCGAGATCGTGTTCGTGCTTCCCAACAACAAGAACATTTGCATGGTTGCAAATCAGGCGGCAGAGATCGTAAAGGATCGCCGCGTGGTCGTTATTCCCACGCACACCGTTCCTCAGGGAATGAGCGCAATGATAGCCTTCAATCCCGACGGAGAGCTTGACGAGGTTGTAAGCGAGATGAATGACGCCGTTGCCATGGTTACTTCAATGTCCGTTACCTTTGCGGTAAGAGATACCCAGATAGACCGCTTCAGCATCAAGAAGGGACAGTTCTTGGGACTCGTTGAGGGCAAGATCGCTTGTGTTACCAACGACAACTTCAGCTGCATGAAGCAGCTGGCACGCGGAATGACGGGTGCTTCTTACGTAACCGTGTTCTACGGTGAGGACGTAACCGAGGAGCAGGCAAACAAGGTTGCCGAGATGATAAGTGAGAGAGTTGAGGGCTGTGAGGTAGCAATGCTTCCCGGCGGTCAGCCTCTGTACGACTACATCATTTCCGTTGAGCAGTAAAATAAAAAATCAAGCCGTCGGCGTAGAACGGTATTATAAACGACACTTTTGCAAGAATACGGTATATCTTAAAAGGGATATGCCGTATTTTGCATTTGTGGACACAAATGCAGTGCTTGTCAGGAAAAATGACAAATCAATATATAAACACAAATAAAAGGCTCCCTTATATACAAGAGAGCCTTTTAGCAATTTATATTCGTATATTTTTCTACAAATCGGAAATTGTTTTAGCCTTTATTCTGCTTATCTGCAATAAAGTTGCAAATGCACATCACAATCGGGAACAAAACACCACCTAGGGCAAAAACCAACCAAGAGATATGCCAATTATTTGTAAGGAAGCTCCAAGTAAGATATATTGCTGTCAGAACACCCCAATAACAACCGCCAACGACCTCTTTTATACCCGTTCTCGTTTTCTCTTTCTCTGTGAATTCTCCTTCTTTCAAGAGTTTCTCCATACTTGCGTTTTGCGTTCCTGCCACAATAAACATTCCTGCGCCTATGCCTGCGATGATCATAAGAAAGGCAAGCGCCACCGCAACAAGTATCTCATTCTCCGTAAAAGATAATAACACCAGAGGAACAACCGAGAAAATACATACACACGTTGCGATTATGTTATAAGCAATATAAGTTGGTCTGAAAGCGTTTTTCTTTTCTGTAACAAACCCTTTAACACCATATTCAAGTTCAAAAGGGATATTTTTGTCAAGGAACGCATAAGGCTGATTTTTGAAGCCGCAGTAAATATAGATAGGCACAGCGCAAATAATAAAGCCGAAAAGAACAGTTAACCCAACCGCGCTTGCCGTAATTTCAGATATAATCGGATTGGATAACTCCGATAATATACTCAAAACAATGAGCGCTATGGGAGAAAGAATACACAAGAACGTGGCAAGAGCGATACGCCAAGCCGCCTTCTTCCTTTGCTCGATATACGTGTTCGCTTCTTCTATTGAGATTCTTTTCACAAGTGTATCAGAAGAAGTATCCTTAGTCAATTCTTCATCCTCAATCTCGTCCTTCAAAAGATAGTCGGTAGTAACTCCGAACAATGTTGAAAGTTGCAATATCTTTTCCAAATCGGGAATAGTTTGCGCGCTCTCCCACTTTGAAACGGCTTGACGAGAAACGTTCATCTTGTTGGCAAGTTCTTCTTGCGACCAACCGTTCTTTTTTCGTAATCTAATAACTTTGTCTGCTAAAATCATAAAAACACCTCGTTTTGAAAATTTCGTTAAGCACCGTGCTTCATCGTGTCTTTATTATATCAAAAATCACGGTTACATACCACCAACCGAGGGCTTTCAATGTGTCAACCGACAGTTGCTTTTTGTCGTATGATTCAATAGTGAATTTTTATTTGTAGTTTGTATTAATCGCAAGTTCCATCTTTTTTAATAAGGTCATAATGCATACCATATCCATATTATAACATAAAACCGCAGAAAATCAATCTGCGGTTTTTGTTTTTTGTCGGTAAGTAAAACTGTCCTTTAGGGTACAGCTCTATTGCCGCCGGCTTTTTTGTGTTTAATTTATAATTTTATTAAGCTCTTTAAGTCTTTCCGCGGTTGAGGTATTGTTAACAACGTTCAAGAAAAGCACGTCGTCAATTCCTTTTTCCACAACGAAATCGGCAAGATGACCGCTCCAATGACGGTAGTCTATAACGTAAACGTATTCATAAGAATCAACTAAGAAGGGAACGAATGCGTTTCCGTAGGATTCCTTTACAACAACGATGGACGAGCCGTCCTTTTTGTTGGGATTGTGAATTACCTCCAAGGGCTGGTCACCGCCGATAAAGCAAAGATACTTGTTGCCGGCGGAGTATTTGTCTGCCTTGGTGAATACAACGGCGTATTCGGCGATCTTGTTGCCATTGCTGTCGTATACCATTGTCTCATTAGTGCCGTTAGGAACGAATGCCTCAACGAAGTCGGGATCGCCCTTCATAGCCGCAGGCTGCTTTGCCTCGGCATAGAAGGTACCGAGAAATCCGTCAAACTGCAATCTGCGGTAATCCTCAAGAGCGGTGGGAGTAATTCCTTTTTGTTCGCAAAAGGCAACGTATGCGTAGTATGCGCCGCGCGCCGTCCAGTGATGGTCGGTGCGGAAATAGAGATACTCGCCGTTATGCTGCTTGAGAATGGGGGTGACGTCAACGCCGGTTACGTTGTCCGATAAATTGGAGTACATATACTTTATTGCCTCGTCACAGCTTGAAGCGTTGTACTTTTTGAGCGTTTCCTCGCTCATTGCTATTTCGCAATGCAGGGGAACGATCATATCGTAAACCTTCGCCTTGTCACCTATTTGGGCGGCAAAGGTATTTATCAGGGAAACGTAGGAATTTGAGTTTTGCTGATTGAAATAATAGAGCTGGTATGCAGTGCTTC
>JBGVJM010000150.1:0-2922 GCA_045129415.1 Eubacteriales bacterium | reverse complement strand
GAGGTTAATATCAACAAGGGCAAGCTGCTTGAAAAGCTCGATATAATTACATCGGGAGACATCCCCCCCAATCCTTCCGAGCTTATCGGTTCTCAGAAGATGAAGGATTTTCTCGATGATTGCCGCAAAAAATATGACTACGTTATAGTTGACCTTCCGCCCGTTTTATCGGTTGCTGACACCCTCGCGCTGTCTAAATACATTGACGGTGTGGTAATAATCGTAAGACATAACAACGCGAAGCGCAGAGATGTTGTTGAGACCATAAGACAGCTTGAATTTGCCAATGCAAAGGTTGTTGGATTTGTGTACAACAAGATCGAGTCCAAGGGTGTTGCGCGCTATTACAAGCCTACGAAATATTACAAAAAAACACAATAATGTCAAAGAAAAACCGAGTCATAACGCTCGGTTTTCTTTGCAATAACAACGAAGAAGAGGTGATAGCGTGCTTGACAAAAATTCAATAAAAATAACGGATTTTCATACTCATATATTGCCTTTTATGGATGACGGAAGCAAGAGCATTGAGGAGTCACTTGATATGCTCCGATTGCTTAAATCACAGGGTGTTGATAGGGCTGTTCTCACTCCGCACTTTTATCCTAAGCAAGAGGATCCTGCTTCATTTCTTAAGAGAAGATCAGAGTCGGCGTCAATGCTGAAGAGCGCAATAAGCTTTGATGGCGTTGACAAAAATGAATTTCCCGAGATAATTGTTGGTGCCGAGGTGGCATACTTCAACGGAATGTCATTATATAAGGATCTGAAGTCGCTTTGCATTGAAGGAACTAACGTTTTGCTGCTTGAAATGCCATTTTACAGGTGGACTGACGTCGTTATAAACGAGGTTTGCAAGATGAATACCGAGCTTGGAATAAACGTGGTTCTTGCGCATATAGACAGATATCATCAATACGTAGACAATGCAAAAATGTTTAAGCTTAAAACATATAGAGTCAAGATGCAGCTCAACGCCGACCCGTTTTTGAGATTTATGTCGGGCAGACGTTCGCTCAAGCTTCTTGCATCCGGCGGCATAGCGGCACTTGGCTCGGACTGTCACAACATGGAGGAAAGAGCCTCCAATATGGGTGATGCCATTGAGATAATAAAGGCGCGCGGATACGGATCAAAGCTTAACTCCGTTATGGCAAATACAGACGAGCTTTTGAAAAATGCCACACCGCTGGTGTGATTTTACACACACCGAAGCGATCGATACGAATACTTTAAACGATATAAGGAGGATTTTACATGGCATATCTTTCTGACATTGAAATCGCACAAGCTACAAAAATGAGACACATCCGCGATATAGCTAAGGTTGCGGGCGTTGATGAAAAATATCTTGAGCAATACGGAAATTACAAGGCAAAGGTGGACTATGCCTTACTCAACGAAAGCGAGCGCGGCGAGGGTAAGCTTATCCTTGTAACCGCAATCACTCCTACTCCCGCGGGTGAGGGAAAGACTACCACTACGATAGGTCTTGCGGACGGTCTTAAGAAGATAGGCAAGAACGTTGTGGTTGCACTTCGTGAGCCCTCGCTGGGCCCTGTTTTTGGAGTCAAGGGCGGCGCGGCAGGCGGCGGCTATGCTCAGGTCGTGCCCATGGAGGATATAAATCTTCATTTTACGGGTGACTTCCACGCGATAGGTGCGGCAAACAATTTGCTTGCGGCTATGCTTGATAACCATATTTATCAGGGTAACGCGCTTAATATCGATCCCCGCAGGATCACATGGAGGCGTTGCGTTGATATGAATGACCGACAGCTCCGTTTCGTAACGGACGGTCTTGGCGGCAGAGTTAACGGTGTTCCCCGTGAGGACGGCTACGACATCACAGTTGCAAGTGAGATCATGGCGGTATTCTGCCTTGCGTCCTCTATAAAGGATCTTAAGGAGAGACTTTCCCGCATAGTTGTGGCTTACACCTATGACGAAAAGCCTGTTACGGCAGGTGATCTTAAGGCGGTTGGTGCTATGGCGGCACTCTTGAAGGATGCGTTAAAGCCAAACCTTGTTCAAACCCTTGAAGGTACTCCTGCATTCGTTCACGGCGGTCCCTTTGCCAATATTGCGCACGGATGTAACTCGGTCATAGCTACCAAGATGGCAATGAAGCTTGGAGATTATGCCGTTACCGAGGCAGGCTTTGGAGCCGATCTCGGAGCTGAAAAATTCCTTGATATCAAGTGCCGTATGGCAGGGCTTACTCCCTCGGCGGTAGTAGTTGTTGCAACCGTTCGCGCACTCAAGATGCACGGCGGTATGCCCAAGACCGAGCTTGGAGAAGAAAATCTTGAAACGCTGGAGCGCGGAATTCCCAATTTGCTCCGCCACGTTTCCAACATAAAGAACGTATATAAGCTTCCTTGCGTGGTTGCGGTCAACCGTTTCCCCACGGATACGGACGCGGAGATAGAGCTTGTTATCGAAAAGTGTAAGGCTCTCGGCGTAAACGTTGTGCTTTCAACCGTTTGGGCAAACGGCGGCGAGGGCGGATGTGCGCTTGCCGAGGAGGTCGTAAGACTTTGCGAGGAGCAGAATGACTTTACCTTCAGCTATGAGGACGACCTTTCTATTCCCGAGAAGATAGAGGCGGTTGTAAAAAAGGTATACGGCGGAGAGGGAATTATTATTACACCTCAGGCGCAAAAGCAAATAGCACAGCTTACGGCTTTGGGATACGGAAATTGCCCTGTTTGTATGGCAAAGACACAGTATAGCTTTTCCGATGATCCTGCAAAGCTGGGTGCGCCCGAGGGCTTCAAGGTGACTGTCAGAAACGTTAAGATCAGCGCAGGTGCGGGCTTTATCGTTGTGCTTACGGGTGATATTATGACCATGCCGGGTCTTCCCAAGGTGCCCGCGGCGGAAAAGATAGACGTTGATGATAACGGACGCATAAGCGGA
>JBGVJM010000149.1:0-6936 GCA_045129415.1 Eubacteriales bacterium | reverse complement strand
CCCGCAGAAAAGCTCAAGGTGGTTCAGGGACTCATGGCAGAGGGCGACAAGAGAGCCGAGGCTATCTATGACACCATCGGTGCATACTTTGGCTATACTATCGCATACTATTGCGAGTTCTACGACATCAAGCAGGTTCTCATTATGGGACGTGTAACCTCGGGTAAGGGCGGCGAGATACTTCTTGAGAGAGCAAAGGAGGTTCTGGCAACGGAATTCCCCGAGCTTGCAAAGAAGGTAACGCTCAACATTCCCGACGAGAAGGCAAGACGCGTAGGTCAGTCCGTGGCGGCAGCAAGCCTTCCCAAGATTCAGTAATTTTAAGTGAAAATAAAAAATCACGGCATCACCGAATGGGTGGTGCCGTGATTATTTTCTTTAAGCCTCGGGCAAATCCGTCTTTGCTTTTTTCTTGTTTTTGAAATAGTTTATGAGGTATCCCGTGTTCATGGATGCGAATGCAAGCGCGATAATGGGCAATGCGGCAAACATATAGAAATATTCGTAAGGAATGATGCTCCAGAAAACTGCCAGCATGGGATTTCCGGCGTCGTTCAGCGAGAACATGTAGTTTACCTGATAAAGATTACCCTCGTAGTCGCAAATATTGTTTATTCGAAGTATCTCGTTCACCAAAAGATTGGCAAAATGCGAGAGCGTGTAGAGACCGAAGGTCGTACCAACGCAGGGAAGAATGTACTTGGGATGCGGCTTGATGCGCTTGAGCGAGAACATAAGGAAGGGCAGGCACGCGCCAAGCGTATGTGACAAAAAGTGGAACAGGAATACAAAGCTGAATACCGAGTAATGAGCCTGTACCGAGTTGAATATGAGCGAGAGCGCCGAGCCCACGCTGAAAAGAGGAATAAGGTTTCCTAAAAATTTGTTGTTAGTCCAAACGAGAATAGGCGTGAGAATGGCATTGAATGAACACAAATGAAGGGGAAGATACAAAAGCACGGAGGTCTGGATTCCCCAATACATATCGTGCAAAAGCGCAAGAGGTCCGATAAGGGAAAGAATAAACAAAACGTTTCTCTGCGTCTTATCGCTCTTGTTTCGGAGTAAGAAGTGAAGTCCAAAGGCAATGGCAACACTTAAACCCAAGGAGATGAAATGCTGGGGAGTGAAAGAGCCCCAGGTCATTTGAAAGAATTCGTCAAACATCTTTTTTTACTTCCTTTTTTGATAAATGAATGCTTTTCAATAAAAAATATCGGGACGACGCGGGGCCATTCCGATATTTTTGGTGCGGATGAAGGGACTTGAACCCATATGAAATTGCTTTCACTGGAACCTGAATCCAGCGCATCTGCCAATTCCGCCACATCCGCATATTGTATAGTAACATCAGGTGAAAATCACCACAAGTGGTATTATACAATATTTGTGTTTATTTGTCAAGTGGAAAATACGATTTTGCCACTAAAATTTTACTGTCTTAGTATTAACGCTTCACGACGCGTCTTTTGTTCTTTTCAGCGTGTATCTCGTATATTATCTCGGTTGCAAAAGCCAGCTTTGTGACCACGTTTTGCTTTTTGGGATAGCAGAAGAATGAGTCGTTTTCGGTTGAAATATCCAAGCAGTCACAGGGCTTTACGTAAACCCAGTCGTATTCAACGTGCAAGCTGTTGTTTTGCAGGGGAGAGCGCTCGATGTGATAAGCCGCGCCGTTATGGAATCCGTCAAGAACAAATCCTCGCTCGGCATCGTGAGACACCTTGCCTGCGCCCAAATGTAAAAAATTCATTGCGCGTGGCTGGGAATAGACGTCAACCTCGTCAAAAAAGCTGTATTCTCCGCGCTCTATTTGCGCCTTGACCTGCTCGCGCTGCCATAAGAACCAATCGGGAACGTGTGAAAACTCGGTTTCACCCTCTTTTGCCTTAAGTGTACCGTCCTCGCAAAGCACCCAGCGCTTGCCGCATTCCTCGCAATAGATCTCGGTTCCCTTGGAAGCCATTTTGGACTCGGTCATACAGTGGGGACACTGATAAAGCACCTTATGCAGTCCTTCCGCGCGATAAGGCTCGGTTATGAGTATTCCGTTATCCTTTTGATACTTGTAATCGTTATACGTAAGCGCCTGGCGAAGATGTGCGTTTATCTCGTCAACGCTCATGGTTTCTATTTGTTCGGGAGTAAGTGTTTTGGTTGCAACCGTGTGAAGCGGCACCTTGCGCTTTTTCCTGAAATTCCAGAAGGGAGAATCAAGGTGATTTCCGTGGTGAACGATAGTGACAACGGGTACGCGAGCGCGCTTTACGAGAGCGCCGACCGAGTCGGGAATATAAGACGTTATACCGCAGGGCGAATAACGCGCCTCGGGATACATGCAAAGCACGTCACCGCGGCGAAGCACCTTGTAAATTGACTTGACGAGATGAATGTCGTTTGTGAACTTACGCGTTCCTATCGCGCCGATAAGCTCCATGAGCCAGGGACGGCGGTAATAACCGTCAAGGTTAACGACGTTGTTGACTCTATGGGGGAAGGTAACGAGTGCCGCAAGCTCAAAGTCAATAAAGTACATATGATTGGAAAGCACCATATACGGCGGCTTCAACCCTTCCATATTTACCTTTTCAATTTTGTATTTTTTGCCGATAAGCAATATCTTTGACAAAAGCCAGATAAGACCGACAAAGAAAAGCGGCTGTCGAATGGGGTATTTTGCGGTGTTGTAACGTCTCTTGTTCTTGTAGTTGACTTCAATATTGTTGTTTGGAGTCATAAATACCTCTTTTTTAATTTATTTTGCGAAACTTACGCAAATTATATCATACTTTGACGAAAAAATCAAGTTTTTTATTTTTTGTTGCAAAAACCGATTGAATTTAGAGCAAATTGATGTTAAAATAAAAGGGAAGATAATAGAAATTTAGAAAAGCGAGGTGGTTGATGTGACAGAGATGTTTTGTGATGAACCTATTATAGCGTGTTACAAAGGTTCCAGAGAATATGACGATATTGATGGTGATAATGCTTGGTTTGATATATTTCACGAAATTGCCTATCATGTAACGGAAGGGCACAGAATTGTTTTGGAAACAGAGCATTTTTACATATCACTATCGAATAACGGAGTGACCAAAACTGAAAAGAGTTGCACAATAGAAGAATTCAAGCAGGATGGAGAATGGCTTTACTCTTTTGCTCATGAGTTGGAAGATGACGAACTCCCTTGGATCGACTATGAATATACGCTTTTTGTTGGGGAAAGAGTGCTTGCTGTTCAGCATATTGATGATTACTATTTGATTACCTTTGATGATTTCGAGTTGAAGTTAATACCACATAAGCTGAATGTAGAACATTTTCCAAGCCTTAGTGATTACGATCATTGCTCGTATTTTCACGTGCTCGGCGCTGAACGGCACTTGACAGGGAAATGTAACTGCGGTGGAGAAGGCGAACTTCTTCTTGACTTCGTTTCCGACTATGTGGTTCGCTGCAAAAAATGTAAGCATTCAACGTATGCACAAATGATTGCAGAAAAGGCAATTAAAGAATGGAATGCAGGACATATTCAATGTGATTTGTCCGATATAGTGATTGAATAAAGGGAACAAAACAATGATTAAAGAACTTAAAAAAAGAGATTGCGGTATCAGCATGAAGCTGGTTCCTTACGGCGCGGGTTGGACAGATGTATACTTGAATATCGGAGAGGATAAACTGTATTTTATTATTTCGTCCGTTTTGGGAGATACATTTACCGACTTGCTTCGTATACTGTATTTTCTGCATCCCGAAAATCATGATCCGGAAAATGAGGAAAACTTCATTGATTGCTGGTGGGGATTGGTTGAGAACGATGAGGTTGTGGAAATAGTTGAGCGAATTGATAAATGTCCTTACACGATTAGACCGATTCCTAAAAAGGGTGAATTCAGTTGGGATGAAGAAGGTGCCGCAAGTAATTGGATTATCGAACGAGAACCTACGCTTGATACGGATTTTGATATTAAAATTAGCATAGATATATGCAGAGATGAAGACAGGCATTATGAATATAATGTTCGTTATAAAGATTTCTGTTATGCGGTTGCAAAGACTTGTACGGAAGTTCTGAAATCACATGGGATTTACGGATATCATCATTCGATTTATCAGGATGATATGCATTTACGGTATCTATTGTTTATTAAGAGCGTAGCACTTGATAATTTTGAGGCACGTATGTTGACTGATATGGGTGATAAAAACGGAGAAGGAAGTTCTTTTGAAAAAGAAATAGAACTTTTGATGTTTGATATGTAATTGAAGTTTGATAGGGATTATTAAAGAACTGATGCACGATTCGATATTCCTCGAAGGGAAGTCGATCAAACATATGTTAAACTAAATTTCGGAGGTGATTGTTTTGCCTTTTCTCATAATTGGAATAATATTGATCGCATTACTTGCATTGACGCTTATCGCGTCCTTTATATGCTTTTTCCTTATCTTCTATTCTACAAAAAGATCGAGAATAGAGAAGGATGAATACCCAACGCCTAAAGGCGCGGAATACGATCCTTATCGCGAGCAAATGATAGCCTGGATCAAGGAGATACGCGCAATGCCGCATAAGGACGTATCGGTTACGTCCTACGACGGACTAACGCTTCGCGGAAAATACTTTGAATATAAAAAGGGCGCGCCCATTGAGATACTGTTCCACGGATACAGAGGTAGCTCGGAGCGCGATATGTCGGGCGGAGTACACCGTTGCCATGCCTTGGGACGAAACGCGCTTATCGTTGACCAAAGAGCCATGGGAAAAAGTGACGGTCACGTTATAACCTTTGGTAGCAAAGAAAAGCTTGACGTTAAAACTTGGGTTGATTTTGTGATAAACGAAATCGACTGTGATGCAAAAATTATTATAACGGGAATATCCATGGGCGCGGCAACAGTGATGGAGGCGGCATCTATGAATTTGCCCGAAAACGTTGTCGGCGTGCTTGCCGACTGTGGATATACATCAACGCGAGATATAATTAAAAAGGTAATGTGCGACATAAAGCTGCCCGCAAAACTTTTGTATCCATTCGTCCGCCTCGGAGCGCGAATTTTCGGCGGCTTCGATCCCGACGCGTCGTCTCCCATTGAGTCCATGAAAAAATGCGAGCTGCCTGTAATTTTCTATCACGGAGACGCCGATGACTTCGTTCCTTGCTATATGAGCAGGGAAAACTACGAGGCGTGTGCATCCGCGCATAAGCGTCTTGTTATAACCGAGGGCGCGGGCCACGGACTTTGCTTTCCTCGTGACAGACACGGCTATTACATAGCTCTTGACGAGTTTTTCAGACCTGTTTTCAGCTCACAAACGCAGGATTTGTCTCAAAATCAATAAACTCTACTCACGGTAGAGAAAAAATCCATCCTTATCAACCGAGTGTTCGTGGTAAATCGCGTCGGACTCGTGTATGATAGAGATGGAAAGGAGGAAAACCACATGGATCAAATTAAAATTGGAAGGTTTATTGCCGAGAGAAGAAAAGAACAGGGATTTACACAAGCAGGTCTTGCCGAAAAACTTAATATAACTGACAGAGCTATATCAAAGTGGGAAACGGGAAGAAGCTTGCCTGATTCTGCCATCATGCTTGAGTTGTGTGATATACTTGGCATAACCGTAAACGACTTATTGTGTGGGGAGGTATTGAGTATGGAAAACAAAAATGAAAAGTTAGAGCAAACCTTGATCGAAATGGTAAAAGAAAAAGAGCAAACGGACAAATGGCTGCTTCGCGTTGAAATAATCGTAGGAGTGGTTGTTACAACGGTGTTTCTCGGTGCGTGCCTTTTTGCCGCATATGCACCTATGGAGGATTGGCTCAGAATATTAATGGTCGTCATAGGAATGATTCCGTTAATTGCAGTATTTCCTTTTTTGATCAGGATAGAGCAAAAGGCAGGATACTACGAGTGCCAAAAGTGCGGACACAAATACGTCCCCAAGTTTTCGGCTGTGATGAATTCTATGCACGCGGGTAGAACGAGATATATGAAATGTCCCGAGTGCGGCCAGAGATCTTGGCAAAAAAAGAGAATTTCCAAATAAAAAACGTATGGCGGGGGCTTGCTCCCGCCGATTTTTTTTGAATTGTAGGGCGGGGGCTTGCTCCCGCCGTTTTTTCATAAATAAAGCCCGTTGGCGATAACCAACGGGCTTGTGTCAGTGATATTAAAATTCTGTTGCCTCAATATATTTTTCAGCGTAATGTACCGACACCGCACCGTCCGCCGCGGCAGTTACTACCTGACGAAGCTCCTTTGTGCGCACGTCACCTGCGGCAAAAACGCCGTCAACGCTTGTGCGCGTGGTTTCGTCGGCAACAATGTAGCCGTATTTGTCAAGCTCAAGCGCGCCGCCGAGGAATTCGGTCACAGGACTTCTTCCAATGCTGACGAAAACGCCGTCACAGTCAACGAAGGAAAGGCTTCCGTCAACAAGATTCTTGAGTACAACGCCGTTTACCTTGCCGTCAACGGAGAAGGAGTCCACCGCGCTGTTCCAGATGACCTCGATATTGGGTGTAGCCTCGATTTGTCCGTGATAAAGCTTTGTTGCGCGCAAAGTATCTCTGCGGTGAACGAGAATGACCTTTTCACAGAGCTTGGAGAGGTAGAGCGCGTCACCAACGGCACTGTTTCCGCCGCCGACGACGACAGCGGTCTTGCCTCGGTAGAAGCGACCGTCACAGTGGGCGCAGTAATGCACGCCGCGACCGACGAGCTGAGCCTCGCCATCAATGCCGAGTGTGCGCGGATTTGCGCCCGTTGCGATAACTACCGCCTTAGCGCATATCTCGCCACCCGAGGTCTTGATTTTTTTAATTTTGCCTTCAAGCTCAACACTCTCAACGGTTGCGCAAACAGTCTCGGCTCCAAAACGCTGAGCGCCTGCCTGCATCTTCATTCCAAGCGTAAAGCCGTCAA
>JBGVJM010000148.1:0-12237 GCA_045129415.1 Eubacteriales bacterium | reverse complement strand
GTGGTCTCGGTTGCCTCCGTGGTCTCGGTCGCCTCCGTTGTCTCGGTTGCTTCGGTGGTCTCGGTTGCTTCGGTGGTCTCGGTGGGCTCGGTTACGGTTGTAGCCACAACGTAAATAACCACGTTGCTCCAATCGCTCGTCAGGTAGTGAACGCCGTCACCGATAGCGCGGATCTTGAAGCTCACGCCCTCGTCAAGCTCGCGGCTCGTGACCGCGTTTTCGAGATATTTAAGCTCACCGTCAAGGCTTATCTCAAATCTGTCGGCATTGAGGTCCGCCTGCCAGGTGGCAATGTTGCCGCTAAGCGTAACAACGGGTGCCGACAGCTTTTGCGCCTCGGGCTCGGTCGTTTCGGTTTCCGTGGTCTCAACGGTTTCGGTGGTTTCAACAGTTTCTTTTGAACTTGACTCATCCGTTGTCTCCAGCTCAAAGCCGTTGCAGGAAACAAGCGTTGACGCGACAAGCGCAACAATCAGAAGTAAACATAAAAGCTTTTTCATGATATGATCTCCCATGAATTTATTGTACGTTTATTTTACCACTGTTTGCGGCAAAATTCAAGTGTTTTTTACCGAAAAGTCCTAAAATCGGCGCGTAATGCTCCGCGATTTATTGACAAGCGCGTCCGCGCGTGATATAATTATTAAAGTTAATGACACAGGAGGCAATAAAATGACCACTCCAATGCTTATAGGAATCGCAGGCGGCACGGGCTCGGGAAAATCCACGTTTGCCGATAGACTCAAAAAATTTTTCCCCAACGATATAACAATAATTTCTTACGATAATTATTACAAGCCGCAGGATCATCTCTCCATGGAGGAGCGAGTAAAGACAAATTACGACTGCCCCGATGCGCTTGACACCGATTTATTGGTAAAGCATCTTCGCGAGCTGCTTTTGGGCAAGTGTGTTGACATACCCAACTATGATTTTTGCGTTCACACCCGAAAGAGCGAGATAACCTCGGTATCCCCTACGTCCGTAATCATTCTCGACGGCATTCTTACCTTCCACGACGAGCGACTCCGCGAGCTGTTTGATATAAAGATATTTGTTGATGCCGACGCGGACGAACGAATTTTGCGCCGTCTCCGCCGCGACGTGACCGAGCGAGGACGAGATATTGACGGAGTTATCAACCAGTACGTTAACACCGTTAAGATAATGCACGGAATTTACGTTGAGCCCACCAAGAAATATGCCGACATAATCATAAACGGCGGCAAAAACAAGACTGCGCTCGACATAGTCGCAACAAGAATTCAAAAAAAGCTTTCGCAAAAGGCGTAATATAAAAAGAGCAGGCATACCCTGCTCTTTTTAGTTTGCATAAAAAAGAGGGGCAATCAAGCCCCTCTTAAAATTTAAGGATTAGTCCTCTTTTTTCTTGAATACAACAACTGCCAAGCCGATGCAAAGCGCGGACAGCATCATAGCGCCGCCTGCAATGCTTGAGCCACATCCAACGGTTACCTGTGCGGGTGCCTCTGTGGTCGCCTCGTCGGATTCGGTGGTCTGCTCATTCTTCTCGGTGGTTTGTTCACCCGACTGAGTCTCGGTCTCGGTTTCAGTCTCAGTTTCGGTTTCAGTCTCGGTTTCGGTCTCCGTGTCCGTGTCTACGGGTGTGGACTCGGTCTCGGTGTCTACGGGCGTGGACTCGGTCTCGGTATCTACGGGTGTGGACTCGGTCTCCGTATCTACGGGATCAGTCTCGGTATCGGTGTCTACGGGCGTGGACTCGGTCTCGGTATCAACAGGTGCGGACTCGGTCTCCGTGTCTGCGGGTGCGGACTCGGTCTCGGTATCTACGGGCGTGTCAGCCGCAACGTCTACGATCCAACCGTTCTTGAGCTGTGCCGCGCCGTTGTACTGACCGATTATACCGTAAACGGTTATCGTATCGCCTGCTACGGGCTTATCAGCCATAGCGTCGTATCTTGTTGTTCCATCCGCGCTGTACGTGCCGTAAACGGTAAGAACGTTACCATTTTCGTCAACGATTCTCATGTTGCCGTAGGTTGAGTTGTATACTGCCTGGATAGTACCCGTTACGTAGTACTTTTCGGTAGTGTATTGGTTGTGCGACATGGACGATCCAAGAGCGATAGCCTCCTTTATGGTGAGCTTGTCGTCCTCTACGGGAGCGTCGGTGTCAACCTCGGGTGCATTAGTGTCGGTCTCGGGAGCCTCAGTATCTACCTCGGGTGCATCGGTGTCGGTCTCGGGAGCCTCAGTATCTACGTCGGGAGCATTGGTCTCATTCTCATCGGGAGTGGTCGAGCCGCCGATTGCCTGATAGGTTACTTCAATGGCGGTAATTCTTGACTGAGTCTTATCTCCATTCTTAACGGCATTTACACGAACGGAGCTTCCGGAAACCGCAGTTTCCATACCTGAAATGTCTGCCGTCTGACCGTCCAAGCACAAATGTGCATACGTGCCGGATTCGGTTGAAATTTTTATAGAAACAAGCTGGTAGCCTTCCCCAACGGAAATTGTCAACGATCCCGCAGGAGTATCGGAGGAGTAAATGCGGATGTGTTCTCCGTAATATGCCTTACCGGAATGCATACCACCGTCAACCTTAACGGATACAACATCGTCAAGGCTAAACGACTGCTTGGTCGTAGTGTTGGTCCAGCCGTGCGCCGAAATAAGCTCGGCAATGGTCTTTGAAGCCTTGCCGTCCGCGGAATCTCCGGGATTTGTTCCGGGATTTGTGCCTGAACCCGAGCCTGAACCCGAGTCGGGATTGGGATTAACGGGATTGGAGCCGGAGTTAGTTCCGTTATGTGACGTGAGCCAGCCGTTCTTTATTTGAGCCGTGCCGTTGTACTGACCTACAACACCGTAAATCGTTACGGTATCGCCCACAACGGGCTTTGTGGTCATAGCATCGTATCTGGTCTGACCGTCAGCACTGTACGTACCGTAGATGGTAAAGATATTTCCCTTTTCATCCTTGATCTTCATGTTACCGTATTGGGTGTTATAAACCTCGGTAACAGTGCCGGATACGTAGTACTTGTTAGTTGTATAAGTATTGTGAGCCTTGGATGAGCCAAGCGCGATAGCCTCCTCTACGGTAAGAGTAGAGTTTGCAGCGGGATCCTGAGGCTGAGGGGTTGTTCCTGAGCCTGAGCCTGTGTTGCCCGAGCCAGTGCCTGAGCCGGTGTTGCCCGAGCCTGTACCGGAGCTTGTTCCGGGGTTCTCGGAGCCCGACGTAGGAGGAGCAACGTTACCGTTCTTAGCCGCGCCGGAAGGAGTTTCCATGCTTGCGGGTACTTCCTTGCCGTAAAGCTGCCATGCAAGCTCGGGATAGTCAATAAATACGTTTCTGTTGCCCTGAATATCCTCAACAACGTCGTTTCTACCCATTTCCCAGGTATCAACGGGGTCAAGAGCGCACCATTCAAGCAATACGTCAACGCTTTGGAAAACAGACTCAACGTTAGATGCACCCCAAGCGGAATCCCATCTTACGTGAACGTAAAGAATAATTCTTGCAACATCACCCTTAACATTGTTAAGAGGCTCAAAATAGTCTCCCACTCGACTTCCACCCACTATTCCGCTAAGGTTTCCTGCTTTGGTGGTTCCGCCGGAAACGTATCCGTACTTTTGGTTGTTTCGGAAGCTGTTAACTACACTTTCCGAAGGACGAATGTGGTGAAGGTCTGATCCGCCGGTACGGTCGCCCTGAGTTCCGCCACCGAGGCTTTTAGGCCAAACGTGCTCTCTATTCCAACCATTTCCGCTTTGATATTGACCCATGGCAGCGCTATACGACGTATAAATGGTTGTGAAATGCTCACCATCTCCGCCGTTTTCGCAATCCGTGCGATATGCATAATCTCTACAGTTGTTATAGGTAGACTTATAGCTATGCGTTTTCGTCATAAGTTCATGCAACGTTGACTTCAACTGTGTCGCTGAATAGGTTATCAACGTGTTATATGGAGTATTATTGTCAGCATAATACTTCACCGCACTGGTTGACAGGTCTGTACACACCGCATCGCGCACTCCCCAGTTGGTAGAAGTTGCGGCGCTTGCAAATAGCGGCAAGCTGGATATAATTATCAGTATTGCCACGATAAGCGCACAAAGCTTGATGTTTTTGATCTTCATTTGTTATCTCCCCTTTAAGTTTGACATTAATAGCCTATATATTATTACATAAAATATTTATTAAGTCAACCCTTTTTGCGCAAATTTTGTCAAATAACAAAATCTTTTTCTCGGTATTTGTTACCGTCAGTCGCGCAAAGGCTTTATATCATAACGGCTTGCGCGTTTTTTGAGCAAGCCGTTATTTTTTAAAATTATTTCGTGAAATTAAGCTCGTTGCAGGTCTTTGTTCCGTCCGCATGTCTGACGGCAAGAACACAGCCCGCATAGTAGCTCTTGGCATTCCAGTTACAAGGAGCTATCTCAACGACTATCTCCTGTCCGTTGTAAGCCTTCAAGAACTTATACTGGCTCGCGCTTGAGCAGTAGAGCGAGATAGAAGTGTTTCCACTCTTGAGCTTCATGTTGGTGTAGTAAGGAGTTTCAACCACCTCAACGGTTACGGTGATAACGTAAACCTCGGTACCGTGGTCATCGTTTGCGCTGAGAGCATAGAAATCGTCCGCGGTCTTGCCCTCGATAAAGCTTGCGGTTGAATAATCGTGCTCGCCGTAGTTGTTAACGAGTATCTCGCATGCATCAAGGTTGGTCTGACCGAACACGGTCGCTCCGTCCTTGAGTCTTACGGCTCTTGTTCCCTTCAAGATGATCTCGTGTCCGAGCTGTACCTTTGCAAGCTCGTCCTTAGTCATAACAACTGCGATAACACCCGTTTCGTCGATAAGGTAGAAGCCGTCCTGATTTACGAGAGAAGGACCGACTATTCCCTTTACGGTAACGATCTCGCCGACCTCGGTGTCAATAGCCTCGCCAACCGAGATGGAAGGAATCTCTTCCTGTGCGATCTCGACGTTGACGGTAACCTCGGAGCTATACGTCTTGCCGCCGTACTCGCCGGTTACGGTAACGGTTACGGTTCCCGTCTTATGACAGTGCATTACGACCTGTTCGGGAATCGAATCTGTTCCCACAAAGGAAAGAACGCTTGTGTCACTTGAGGAATAGCTGAGCTTTGCGCCCTCAAAGCCCAAAAGCTCTGACCACACGTCAGTTACAAGCTCAAGCACGGGATCGCCTGTGTAAAGCTTTTCAAACTGAGTCACACCGTGGTACTTTACGGCAAACTCAGCTGCATTGTCGGTGTTGAAGGTAAAGCCCTCGTCTACAACCTTTACGGGAAGGAAGCGGTATACGCAGCCCGAAACGGAGGACTTTGCGTTAAGAACTACAAGGTAAACCGTGCAGATCTTGCCGTCAAACTCGTCAAGCCACTCAAAGTCTCCGCCGTTGCACTGAGTGTAAACGTAAGAGCCTGTGGTTTCGTCAAGGTCGTCAATATAGTAGTTTACAAATCCCGAGCCGGGTACCTTCTTTACAAGTGCGGTAACCTTGAACATCTTGGTGGTGATGTCCTCACTTACGGGAGTGTCCATTATTTCCTTTACGGTGGATGTGGGTATGTCTCCGCTTACCCAATCGTTATTGCCCTTGTCGTTGGAAACGACAGTAGCGTCCTCAAGCTGATTGCAGCCCTTGTATCCGTGAGCCTGCGCGTTGCTTGCCTCGGTTTCAAGAACCCAATAGGTCTTGGATGCGGCAACGGTTACGCGGTTGCCTATCTCAACCTGACCTGCGGCATCTCCGCTATAAACGTAGATGGATTCGCCGCCGTTCACAAGAATAAAGCCGGAGGGCTTATATCCGTTTGCATAAGTAATGCGAGCTACAACGCCGCTGACAAGAAGCTTTTCGCCTACCTGTGCCGCTCTTGCCTCACCAATGGTCGCCTCCTTGTACTCGGAAACGTCAAAGTTGCCGGCATTGGACTTGAACCAGATAAGTCTTGCGTTCTTTACCTCTTTGGTGCCGTTATAATTCTGGAGAATGCAATGAAGTATTACCTCGTCGCCCTTAACGGGAGTTTCGTCCATCTCAGCAAAGGCAAGTGAGCCGTCCGCACTGTAAGTGCCGTAAACGGATATCTCGCCCGTGCCGTCGGTTATTACCATTTGGCCATAGGCAGGATTTACGATGGTCTTTACGGTAGCGCGGATGTAGTAGCGCTCCTCGGTTATGTTTCCGGGCTCGCCGCAAAGCTCGAGTGCTTCGGCAATGCTGATAACGTCAACATTGGGTTCATCAACGTCCGTTTCGGTTTCCGTGTCGGACTCGGTCTTTGACTCGGTGGCAGACTCGGTAGTGCCCTCGGTGGTACCTTCGGTCTTTGATTCGGTCGTGCCCTCGGTCTCGGTGGGTGTCAATCCGCAAGAGATGGCGGAGAGCACCATAATAAGAACGAGTAATGCCGCGAAAATTCTTGAAAGCTTCATATGCTTCCTCCTATAAAAAATATGTGTTTATTTTACTATTGTATCCGACAAATGTCAACAAAATTTTTTTCTTTAACCAAAAAAGAAGAACGCCTTTTTTATTTTGGTGTTCTTCTTTTTCATATCAATTATTGCGCAGCGTCAACAATAGCCGCGAAAGCCGCGGACTTGAGGGACGCGCCGCCAATAAGACCGCCGTCAACGTTCTCCTTGGAGAGAAGCTCCGCCGCATTCTTATCGTTCATAGAGCCGCCGTACTGAACAACGGTCTTTTGTGCCACCTCTGCGCCGAACATCTCGGCAACTGCAGCTCTTACGTAGCCGTTACCCTCGTCAGCCTGGTCAGCCGTTGCGGTAACACCCGTTCCGATAGCCCAAACGGGCTCATAAGCGATGATAACGTTGCTCATCTGCTCCGCGGTTACGTTAGTGAGTGCCATCTTGGTCTGGAACTTCAAGAGAGTTTCGGTATATCCAAGCTCTCTCTGCTCAAGAGTCTCACCCACGCAAACGATAGCCTTGAGTCCTGCGTTAAGCGCAGCCAAGGTGCGAAGGTTAACGGTCTGGTCGGTCTCGCCGAAGTACTGTCTTCTCTCGCTGTGACCGATAACAACGTACTCTACACCCGCCTCAACGAGCATCTGTGCGGAGATCTCGCCCGTGTATGCGCCCGAAGCCTTGAAGTGAACGTTCTCTGCACCGATCTTGATGTTAGAGCCGCGAGCAGCCTCAACTGCCGCGGGAATATCGATGGCGGGAACGCAAAGCACAACGTCGCAGTTATCCTTGCCTGCAACGAGAGGCTTCATCTCCTCAATAAGCGCCTTTGCGCCGTTGGGAGTCATATTCATTTTCCAGTTTCCTGCAATTACGTATCTTCTCATTTTTAGTCTTTTCCTTTGTTTCTGTTTTTGTAAGGGAGGAGCAAGCCCCTCCCATACTAGTTAAAAATTCAAATAAAGCAAGCCGCAGAATTTTTATTCAAGACAAGGCGCACCACAGAAAGCAAGGCGAAGGCTTACTGCCGTAAGTCGAGCCGCTTTCGAGGAGCAACGCCGTATTGGATAAAAAGTCAAGGCGCAATTACTTATCCTGCAATGCTGCAATTCCGGGAAGCTCAAGGCCCTCAAGGAACTCAAGAGATGCGCCGCCACCCGTGGAAATGTGAGTAATTCTGTCGGCAAAGCCGAGAGTCTCACAAGCCGCCGCGGAGTCACCGCCACCTACGATGGAGATGCAATCGCTGTCAGCAAGTGCCTTTGCAACGGAAATGGTTCCCTTTGCAAGAGTGGGGTTCTCAAATACGCCCATAGGACCGTTCCAAACAACAGTCTTTGCGTTCTTAACTGCGTTTGCATAAAGCTCCATGGTCTTGTTACCAATGTCAAGTCCCTCTTTGTCAGCGGGGATCTTGTCGGAGTCAACTACCTCAACCGAGATGGGAGCATCGATGGGGTTGGGGAAGCCGTTCGCAACAGTGGTGTCGATGGGAAGAAGAAGCTCAACGCCGTTTGCCTCTGCCTTTGCCATCATTTCACGGCAATACTCGATCTTGTCGGTATCAAGGAGAGAGTTGCCTACGCCATATCCCTTAGCTGCGAGGAAGGTATATGCCATACCGCCGCCGATGATAAGGGTGTCAACCTTTGTGAGAAGGTTGTTGATAACGTTGAGCTTATCGGAAACCTTTGCGCCGCCGAGAATAGCAACGAAGGGTCTCTCGGGATCAGCCAAAGCCTTACCCATAACGCCGATCTCCTTACCGATAAGGTAACCGCAAACTGCGGGGAGATATGCGGCAACGCCTGCGGTGGATGCATGTGCTCTGTGAGCAGTACCGAACGCGTCGTTTACGTAAAGTCCGTCCTCGCCTGCAAGGTCAGCAAGAGCCTTTGCAAACTCGGGCTTGTTCTTCTCCTCGCCCGCGTCAAAGCGGACGTTTTCAAGAAGCACGCAGGTGCCGTTTTCCATAGCGGCGATCTTTGCCTTTGCGTCATCACCGATGATATCGCTGGCAAACGCTACCTTACCGTCAAGGTATTCGTTGAGCTTATCTGCAACGATCTTAAGAGAGAACTTTTTAACATCCTTCTTTGCCTTTTCAAGATACTCAGCGGTAGCTGCTGCCTGCTCAGCCTCGGGAAGCTCGGCAACCTTCTTAAGCTCCTTCTTGGTGAGCTTGAAGCCGGGAGTAAACACGTTGTGGGGCTTGCCCATGTGAGAGGAAAGGATAACCTTCGCACCCTTTGCCATAAGATATTTGATTGTGGGAAGTGCTTCTACGATTCTTTTGTCGGAGGTGATAACACCGTCCTTGGAGGGAACGTTAAAGTCGCAACGAACGAAAACCTTTTGGCCCGCGCGTATCTCAACGTCTTCGATAGACTTCTTGTTGTAGGTCATTTGAAATAACCGCCTTTCATATTTTTGTCTGCGCCTCGGCGCGTATTTTTTTACCATATTATAGTTTATCACAATTTTGTCTATTATTCAAGAGTCAATCGGTAAAAATTTGCCCCATCGCGCGCGCGTTTTTAATACATATTGACCGAAAAAGTAAAAAACACTCTTTTTTTCCAAAAAAGCAGTTGACTTTTATACATGGGGGGGTATATAATCAACTTCTAACGTTTTACAGGTGTAAAGGAAGACCAAAATGAAGAGCTTTAAAATAGGCGCGGCAGCAAAAAAGGCAATACTTATAGGCTCACTTTGCTCAATATCTTATCTTGCCGTTTACATAGCAAGAAACACTCTTGGCGCAGTGTCCGCGCAAATGGAAAGCGGCGGTGTGCTGTCCATCGAAAGCATAGGCGTACTGTCGGCAATATATTTCGCGTGCTATGCGGTAGGACAGCTCATCAACGGCGCTGTCGGCGACAAGATAAAGGCAAAATATATGATAAGTCTGGGACTTATCCTTGCGGGAATATGCAACGCCGTCTTTCCTGCCGTATCCGATAATCTATACGCCGTTTATGCGGTGTACGGAATTTCAGGCTTCTTCCTCTCCATGGTATACGGCCCTATGACCAAGCTGGTTGCCGAGAACACCGAGCCCGTATATGCCACCCGATGCAGCATCGGCTACAGCTTTGCTTCCTTCATCGGCTCTCCCTTTGCCGGAATTCTTGCATCGTTCATTCCTTGGGGCGGAGTTTTCGTAACGGCGGGCGTAATGCTTCTCGTAATGGGCGCCATCGTCTTCGTTTCATTTTCCGCACTTGAGCAACGCGGACACATACAATACGGAAAATACACATCCAAAAAGGGCGCGCTTTCACGTGAAGGTATAAGCTCTCTTTTAAAGCATCGAATAGTTAAATTTACGTTCATATCTATACTGACGGGCGTAATCAGAACCACCGTGGTTTCACTTCTTACACTTTATTTTGCCGAGCATCTCGGCTATACTCCCGAGGGCGCGGCGGGCGCATTCACTATTGCCACGCTTGCCATTTCCTTTACTACGTTTATTGCAATATTCGTTTACGAGCGTTTGGGCAGGAACATGGACCTGACTATCCTTTTGTCCTTCGCTTTGTCAACTGTATTTTTCCTTTGCGTATACTTGATAAATGACCCCCTAGCCAACATCGTATTCATCGTGCTTGCGATCATGGCGAGCAATTCGGCGGCAACCATGCTTTGGAGTCGCTACTGTCCAAGCCTTTATGAAACGGGAATGGTATCCACGGCAACAGGCTTTCTCGACTTTGTGAGCTATATGGCAGCGGCACTGTCGTCTACGCTATTCACAGGACTTGTAAAGGACATCGGCTGGGGCAACGTTATACTTATTTGTACTGTTCTCATGCTCGCGGGAGCTTTGATCGCACTTCCCTATCATAAGCTTAAAAGGTCAAAATAATATCCGAAGAGCCCTTTTGTAGCAAGGGCTCTTTTCTTTTCGCTTGACAACGCAATAAAACTGTGTTAAAATAAGTTAAATTATATCGGAGGTTAACGCTATGGCTACACAGGAAAAAAGCACCTTTGGATATTCCGGCAAGGATTATAAAAAGTTCACCAAATGGGGCTGGCTGATGCTGATAAGCTTCGGCTTGACCTATTTATTCTTCTATAACGGTCGACAAAACATAAATCTCGTTATGCTCTTGATGGCAGACGAATTCAAAACGACTACCGCCGCACTCGGCGTGGTAACGTCGGCGCTTTTCTGGTGCTATGCCTTCGGTCAGCTGGTAAGCGGAAGACTTGGCGCATTCTTCGGCTACAAGCGCTTTATGACGGTCGGAATTATCGGATCCGCCGTTGTCAACGTAGTTATCTCCTTCCAGCAGTCTATTCCCGTGATCGCGGTGCTGTGGGGACTTAACGGCTTCTTCCAGTCCATGGTCTGGGCAAACGGACTCGGCGTGCTTAACAAATGGTGGCCCAAGAAAAAGCGCGGATTTGCCTCGGGTCTTGCAACCGCATTTTCCGGCTTTGCTCAGGTAGTGACCTATCTGACTATACTTCTTTGCCTTGAGTGGAATCCCGAATGGGGCTGGCGCGCGGCATTCAGATATCCCATGATTCCCATGATCCTCATTCTCATAGCGTTTTTCTTCTTCTTTAAGGAAAAGCCCGAGGACATAGGACTTGCACCCTTCGTTGAGGAGGATGCCGAGACCGAAAGACGCGATGCGGAGCTTGTTGAAAACGTAAACAAAAAGGGATTTTTCTATCCCTATAAAATGGTATTCTCCGAGCCCAAGGTAATTCTTTTCTGCTTCATATCCGCCATCGCAGGCGTTGGACGCTACGGCTTGCTCACCTGGATCCCCACCTATTTTGCCGAGGTTATGGGACTTTCCATCAAGGACGGTATCTTCAGCTCGATCCTTCTTCCCTTAGGTCAGGCATGCGCAATGTTCGTATTCCCCTTCATCACCGATAAGGTGTTCAAGGGCAAGAGAGAGCCTATGCTGGCACTCGCCGCGGCAGTCACATTTATCGGAATGTGTATATTCCCCTTTATCACGAACCAGACCGTCGCTTCAATAATGCTCTTTGCCCTCGGCGTGTTCGCTATGGTGACGGGCGTTATCTGGGCGGTTGCCGGTGACATGGGCGGACGCGCATTCTCGTCCACCGTGGTCGGCGTGCTTGACTGGGCGGTCTACATGGGCGCGGCGGTTCAGGCTATGGTATTCGGATTTGTAAAGGATACCTTCGGATGGCCCGCAGTATTTATCACGATCGGTTGTCTTTATATCATAATGCTTATTCTCACGCTTGTGGCAAGAAAACTTAAAACCAAGAGAATATAAGCGTCAAAAGCAAAAGCGAGGAACTCATCTCCTCGCTTTTTCTTTATTTAAGCTCAAATTCTCCAAGCTTTGTGGAGATTATGTAGCCGTCCTTTATCTCGCGCAGGCGCGCCATGTGGGGCTGACCTATGTGTATCTGCTGATGCTCCTTTGTTTCCCATGCCTCAATGAGCAAAAGCTCGCAAGGGTCCTTTTCGCAGAAATAATAATCGTATCGGATGCAGCCGTCCTCGGCAAGCACGGCGTCAAGTATTCCCTCTTTCCTTACTGCCTCAACAAACGCCTCTCTCTTGCCCTCAAAGCACTTAAACGTAACGTAAATTGTGTACATGGTGTTCTCCTTTTCTTGATTATGTGTATATTGTATCATAAAAATGAGAGCGTGTCAATCAAATCATTTATAGCAAAGTAAAGGACGGAGACAAGCCCCGTCCTTTTCTTTGGCCTACCCGAACGGATTCTGAACCCTCAACTCAGCAAGCTGAGTTACTCGCCTT
>JBGVJM010000147.1:0-2436 GCA_045129415.1 Eubacteriales bacterium | reverse complement strand
GTCTTGATATAATACTCGTTTTGCTCAAGGATCTCTTCAAAAGCGCTGGGTTTATAGTTTCCATCCGCGTCCTCTGTCGGCTCAGTGTCAGCAACCTTCAGGTGCGTAAGATCGAGCGCGAGAAAATCGCAGCTTCGTCTCATTCTTTCGGCGAAATATATCTCGTCCTCGGTGAATCTGAGCGTGCCGAGCGTCACCGCCGCTCCTATCGCGCAATTTTCCGCCTCGGTCGCCGCGCGCGCTAAAAATTCCTCAACGGCATCAATATTGTCATTAGTAACAGCGATTCCGACAAGCAAAAGCTCGTCAATGCCGCTTTGTGCCGCCTCTTTTATCAGCGCAAGCTCATAAGCCGCGTACACGTCGCGCAAATTCTCATTTTTCTCGTTAAAAGCATTGACGTAAAAGTAACCGCAAGCCCGTCCGCCTGCCCCTTTAACGTCGTCCACAACGCTTGAAAGCAAGTTGTACTCGTCATAGCCGTCAAGCCCGAAGGTCTGTGCAACTCTTGACGCGTAGTCAAGCGTGCCGTCCATGTGGCGAATACTCATAGAAAAGTCTTCTATTCCCTGCATATAGTAGTCATAGGCAGATGAGCCCTTTGCAAAGAAATAGCCCTCTATGCTCTTTACCGTCTTGCTTCCCTTTTGGTATTCGATCCTTTGAAAATCGTACCTTGGGCGAGAGCTTATCCTGTCAGCACCCTGACCGAGCAGTAAACCGATAACAACGGAAATCGCAAAGCAAAGCACCAGGAATATAACCACGCATAAAACCGCAACGGGTACGCGCGATCTTTTTTTAGGTGCGCCCGTGCGCCTTGAAAACCTTGTAGCTCTCCGCCTTGCCATACTGCTCTCCTTTTAAAATTTTACTCTATGTTCAGAAGATCAAGAGTCTTGAAATAATCGTTGCCGACAAGCTCAATACTATCCTTGTGCGCGTCCGCGAGCTGCTTTAACACCGCGTATTTATAATACGTCAAAAACTCGTTAGCGCGGGGACCTATCTGATCCTTCTCCTTGGGAACTCTCATGAGGATGTAGTAGCCCTCCTCAAGCTCCAATATTTCGCTCGACTCGTATTCGCCAAGCGAGAATGCGATATTTTCGTATTTTTCGTTCATCTGACCGTAGGTTATGTAATAATCGCTTCCCATAACCGAATATCCGGCTACAAAGGGCGCGTTTCCAATAGCGCTCTTCATAATGGAAAATCGCTCGGCATCACTCTTTGCCGCATTGAGCTTTGCAAGCTCGTCCTCGGCATGCGCAAGCGATCCTCTGCCGTCGCTGTATTTCCAATCCTTCGGATAATATGCGTGAATGACCTTTACGTAGCTTTCGTCATTCAAAACGAAGTTAACGAAATCTCCAAGATTGTCCTCGTTGTACTTTATCTCCTCGCCGCGCTCCTCAAGCTCCTTAACTATCTCGCCCTCAAGATAAGACACCTTGTAGACAAGACGAAGCAGCGCATCCGTCATATTGTTCTTTTTAAGCCATGCCTTGTATTGCTTTTTACCGCCGATCTCGTCCACAAAGTCACGAATGGCACCGTTTACGTATTTGTCCGCATCTCTTGAGTCGGTATCAATGCCGTATTCCTGACAAAGCGACAAAATAACGTAGTTGCTCTTTATGTCATCAAGCACGTTTTTGTTGAATTCCGCCTCATACTGTGCCTTTTGGTCGCCGTCAAGCGTTTCATACTTTCCGTACTTTTGGTCAAGCTCCCTCTGGTTTATCGTAACCACGTAGCGAAGCTCCTCGTATCTTACCTCAAAGCCCGCAACCGAACCGACGACTGCCGCTTCCTCCTCCGTGCTTTGGATAGGAACAACGGGACCCAAATCAAACACGAATATGAGCACCAACACAACAACGGTTGCCAAAGCCGCAACGCCGATGATGGTTGCCGCGGTCTTTTTCTTTTTTGACCAGCCCTTTGCATTCTTGTCGTTATTTTGTGCCGTTATAGCCTTATATTTACTCAAAATATATCCTCTGCCTTTCGTTTTTATCGTTATGGCATACTTTTAACCCATTATAACACTTTATTATATCATATCTTTATGAATGTTCTATGAATTGACAAAAATTTATACCTATATTTTTGTTTTCAAAAGGGGTGTACAAAAGCGAGAAAATGTGATATAATTGATTTATATCAAGAATTCTTATAAGGGAGGCAACGTATGGAATATTCAATTCCGCTTTCTCATATTGAAAGTGAATTCTCTCTCCAAAGGGTAACTATACCCGAAAACTACGAATCTATATTGATAACCACGCCTCAGGTGTGGCGTCCCGGACTTGCGCTTGCAGGCTTTTACGACGTATTTGATAACCGCAGGATCGCCGTTATCGGAAACGCCGAGCATTACTATCTTTCGGGACTTGAAAAGGACGAGCTTGAAAAGCGTCTTATTACCTT
>JBGVJM010000146.1:0-4288 GCA_045129415.1 Eubacteriales bacterium | reverse complement strand
TCAACGTCAAAGCCGCCTCCAAAGCCGCCAAAGCCACCGAAGCCGCCTGCTCCCTGGGTGGGATCAAACGCCGCGTGGCCGTATTGGTCATATTTAGCCTTCTTGTCCGCGTCGGACAAAACCTCATAGGCCTCGTTGACCTCCTTGAACTTTGCCTCCGCGTCCTTATTGCCGGGGTTGACGTCCGGGTGATATTTCTTCGCAAGCGAACGGTATGCTTTCTTTATCTCCGCCTCGCTCGCACTCTTGCTGACACCCAGCACCTCATAATAATCTCTTTTATCTGCCATATTTACTCCAAAATTTATAGTTAGCTTGCGCTTTGTGAAGAAAAGCGGGTCGCTTTTTGGAAAAAAGCTCCGCAAAAACTTTCAATATTTTTAGGTTCTACTAGATTGAGGTGACGATACGCAACGTCAAGTTGTATTATAAACCGATGTCTTTTGGTTGCTAACAGCTGCTTGCAAGCAAGCAGTCCAAGCTTCATCTAGCAAAATCAGCCCCTCTAGCCTACCCATATTGGTAGATTGTCGAACCCAACCCAAATATTAATTCTTAACTTACGTTAATTCCTTGATAAGAAGCAAGCCAGCTAAAACTCTTATAGCGGGAGGGGCAAAATGCCCTCCCGCATATATTAAAATTATTTATCTGAATTATCCTCGTAGCTTGCGTCGTAGAACTGCTCACCGCCGTTTGCTCCGCCCTGGGCATTGGGATCACCCTGCGCCTGCTGATACTGTGCATAGAGCTTTTCGGAGATCTTGTAGAAGGACTTTTCAAGCGCCTCGGTGTCAGCCTTGATAGCCTCGGTGTTGCCACCCTGAACGGTCTCCTTGAGCTTTGCGATAGCAGCCTCAACGTCAGCCTTATCAGCCGCGTCAACCTTATCGCCAAGCTCGGTGAGTGTCTTCTCGCTTTGGAAGATCATGGTATCGGCTCTGTTCTTAACGTCAACCGCTTCCTTAGCCTTCTTGTCCTCTTCAGCAAACTTTTCAGCGTCCTTAACAGCCTTCTCAATATCTTCCTTGGACATGTTGGTGGAAGAAGTGATGGTGATGTGCTGCTCCTTGCCCGTGCCCTTATCGCAAGCGGTTACGTTAACGATACCGTTAGCGTCGATGTCGAAGGTAACCTCGATCTGAGGAACACCTCTGGGTGCGGGAGCAATACCGTCAAGGTGGAAGCGTCCGAGTGTGGTGTTGTAAGCCGCCATCTCGCGCTCACCCTGAAGAATGTGGATCTCAACCGAGGTCTGTCCGTCAGCCGCGGTGGAGTAGATCTGGCTCTTCTTTACGGGAATTGTGGTGTTTCTATCAATAATTCTATTGAACACGCCGCCCATGGTCTCAATACCGAGAGAAAGGGGTGTTACGTCAAGGAGAAGAAGGTCCTTAACGTCGCCGCCGAGAACGCCGCCCTGAATAGCCGCGCCGATAGCAACGCACTCATCGGGGTTGATGCCCTTGAAGGGCTCCTTGCCCGTGAACTTCTTAACTGCCTCCTGAACTGCGGGAATTCTTGTAGAACCGCCAACGAGGAGTATCTTGTCGATCTCGGAAACAGAAAGTCCGGAGTCGCGGATAACCTGCTTTGTGGGGCCCATGGTTGCTTCTACGAGATCTGCGGTGATGCGATCAAACTCGGCTCTTGTCAAGGTTGCCTCAAAGTGGAGAGGTCCCTGTGCGGTTGCGGTTATGAAAGGAAGGTTGATGTTGGATGCGGACATGCCGGAAAGCTCGATCTTTGCCTTCTCTGCCGCGTCCTTAAGTCTCTGCATAACCATCTTATCGTTGCGGAGATCAATGCCGTTCTCTCTCTTGAACTGCTCTGCCATCCAGTCAATAATTCTCTGGTCAAAGTCGTCACCGCCGAGCTTGTTGTTACCTGCCGTTGCAAGAACCTCAAATACGCCGTCAGAGATCTCAAGGAGAGATACGTCGAACGTACCGCCGCCAAGGTCGAATACCATGATCTTCTGGTCTTCCTTGTCAACACCGTATGCAAGAGCTGCCGCGGTGGGCTCGTTGATTATACGAAGCACATCAAGACCTGCGATCTTGCCCGCGTCCTTGGTAGCCTGACGCTGTGCGTCGGTAAAGTATGCGGGAACGGTGATAACTGCCTGATTTACGCTCGTTCCAAGATAAGCCTCGGCATCAGCCTTAAGCTTCTGAAGGATCATAGCGGATATCTCCTGAGGAGTGTAATCCTTGCCGTCAATAGTAACCTTCTTATTTGTACCCATGTCTCTCTTGATGGAGATAACGGTCCTGTCGGGGTTGGTGATCGCCTGTCTCTTTGCAACCTGTCCAACCATTCTCTCACCCGTCTTGGAGAATGCTACAACGGAAGGTGTTGTTCTTGCGCCCTCGGGATTGGGGATAACGATAGGCTCGCTGCCCTCGTAAACCGCTACGCAAGAGTTTGTTGTACCTAAGTCTATTCCAATGATCTTTGCCATAATTAATTTCCTCCTATGGTAAAATGCTTTTTATTTTCTTATTTATCTCTTTGGTTTGCGGATGTTAATTACATACCGTAACCATTGCGTACCTTATAATCTTGTCGCCTTTTTTGTATCCCTTTTGGAAAACGGTCACTATCTCGCCTTCCTTGTGGTTTTCGTCGTCGACCATCATCATTGCGCTGTGCATATTGGGATCAAACTGATCGCCCTCGGCACCGAATGCCTCAACGCCCATTTTTGAGAGCGCGTCCGACGCGCCGTGAAGCGTCATTTCAAGTCCCTTTTGAACCGCCTCGGCACCCGTGGCACCAACGGCTCTTTCAAGGTTGTCGATGATGGGAAGAATGGAGTTCAGCGCGTCCGCATAAGCATCGGCGTAAATTCCCTCTTTTTCCTTTGCGCTTCTCTTGCGGAAATTGTCATATTCCGCCGCCACGCGCAAAAGTCTATCGTTAAGAGCCGCAAGCTCGCTGTTTTTACTTTCAAGCTCGCCCTCAAGCTCGGCTATCCTGCCTTCCAGCTTTTTTACGCTCTTTTTTTCCGCCTTTGTCTTGACCTTATCATCCGCCGCCGTCTCCTCGGCAACGTCCTGCGCGTCCTGCGCGTCCTTGACCTCGGTCACCTCATCGGTGGGAATTTGTGTGTTTTGTTCAGTCATTATTTTCCTCCTTTGGCGCTTCTATCGCGTCGTTATCGTTGAGAAGGCTCTCAACGTTGCCGGCAAGCCCCTCTATCGTGGCAACCACCTTGGCGTAATCCATCCTGCGCGGACCGATTATTCCGATAGCTCCCAGCGTTTTTCCGTCTCTTACCACGGGCTTGAACACCAGCGCCGAATTATTCATTACTTTAACGGAGCTTTCCGAGCCTATAACAACGTTTACTCCGTCGCCATCCGCGTCCGAGACAAGCTCCAGAATGTCGTCTTTTTTCTCAAACGCGCCGAGAAGCTCTCGCAAATGCTCCTTATTGCTGTACTCGGGATACTGCAAAAGTCTGTCCATGCCGCTTACCTTAAGGTCGCCGCCGTCAAGCTCATTCATGCTTTCGTAGATAATCTTGATTATCGGCGTGACTATTTGCGACTTGTCACCCATTGCTCTCTCGAGGTCCATTATAATAGGAAGCGTAATTTCATTAGCAGTCAGCCCTGCGATGTGCTGATTAAGAAGCGCACCGAGGTCGTCGGATATCATTTGCGTAACGCTTATGTCAAACGTGAGTCGCTTTGTAAGCACGCTTCCGCCCTCGCTTATGAGGATCAGAAGAAGACTGTGTCTGTCAACGTACACCACATCAAAGCGCTTGATCTTTACCGAGCTTGCGCGCGGCTTAATGAGAAAGCTCGTATAGTTGGTCATGTTGCCCGCGAGCTTTGATGCTGCAAGCAGTATCTGGTCAAGCTCGTTCATTTTGGACTTTAACACTTTATTTATCTCGGTTATCTCATGCGTGGTCATTGCATAGCTTTCGATAAGCGAGTCAACGTAAAAGCGGTATCCCTGCTCACTCGGTACTCTACCCGCCGAGGTGTGCGGCTGCTCAAGATAGCCGAGAGCCTCAAGCTCTGCCATCTCGTTTCTGATAGTTGCCGCCGAGCAATTTATTTGCTCGTCCTGCATGACGTACTTTGAGCCTACGGGCTCGCCATCCACAATGTGCGCGTCAACTATTGCTTTTAATATTCGCTTTTTTCGCTCGCTGAGCTCACTTTTGCTCTTCTCTGCCACCGTTTTTACGTCCTCTCCTCGTATTTTTCGCTAAAAATCGAGTTTTTAACTCATTTTTTAGCACTCATTAGCATCAAGTGCTAACCTA
>JBGVJM010000145.1:0-3092 GCA_045129415.1 Eubacteriales bacterium | reverse complement strand
GGCTACGAGGATATGAAGGCGGCTCTTGAGCAAAAGCTGAAATAAATTTGGATAAATTTTAATATTGCCCCTTGCAAAGTCATAGAAATTATGTTATAATGCTTGTAAGGTAATATGCTTTGCGGATATCCGCAGGATTACGAATAAAAAAAGCCGTCGCGGACGGTGAGGAGGACAATATGCTTAAATTGATTATCGGCGTTAAGGGAACAGGTAAGACCAAGACACTTATTTCCATGGTTAACGAGGCCGCTGACAAAACTGAAGGAACCGTTGTATGTATCGAAAAGGGAGTAGGACTCCGTTTTGACGTAAAGTACAGCGTACGTCTTATCAATACAAACGAATATCTTATTTTTGATGCAGAATCGCTTTACGGATTCGTTGCAGGTATTCTTGCCAGCAACCATGACGTTACCGATCTCTTTATAGACTCTGCACTTAAGATAGCTAACAACGACGTTGCAGGCTTTGAGGCATTCCTTAAGGATGTTGACGAGCTCACGGGTAAGCTTGGTGTAAACGTTGTTATCACATCGTCTATTCCCGCAGAGGAAGCAAGCGATCTTGTAAAGAAGTACATCTGATAAATCTTATTGGCAAGCTGTGCCAAGTTTTACGGGGTGTGAGCGGTTTTGCTTGCACCCCAAAATGCTTTTTGGAGGAATTAATATGAACGTAGCAGTTCTTAAAATATTGGCAGACAATGCAAGATGCTCGGCGGAGGATATCGCCACGATGACAGGTCTTGACGTAAGCGTTGTTAAAAGCGACATTATGGAGCTTGAAAATGCCGGAATTATAAAGGGATATAAGACGGTTATTGATTGGGAAAGGCTTGACAATGCAACCGTTTCCGCGGTTATTGAGCTTAAGGTGGTTCCCGAGGATAAGTATGGCTTTGAGCAGGTGGCAGAGACCGTGATGAAATACAAAGAGGTAGAGACGGTGTATCTTATGTCGGGCGCATACGATCTTTGCGTTATAGTAAAGGGAAAGACCTTCCAGGAGGTCGCTATGTTTGTTGCCAAGGAGCTTGCAACCATGAAGGAGGTAACCTCAACGGCAACGCATTTTGTGCTTCGAAGATACAAGGAGCTTGACGTTGCGCTGGTTGGCGACAATAAGGATGACAGAGGCGCGTACCTTTTATGATGGATTACGATAAGATACTTAACCCGACAGTCACCCGTGATATAAAGCCGTCGGGTATAAGAAAATTTTTTGATATAGCAGCGACTATGGACGACGTTATATCCTTAGGCGTGGGAGAACCCGATTTTCCAACGCCATGGCACATACGTCGCGCGGGAATAAAGTCGCTTGAAGCGAGCAAGACAAGGTATACCTCAAACGCGGGACTTATTGAGCTGCGCGAGGAGATATGCCGTTATCTTGAGCGCAGGTATTCGCTCCGCTATGCTCCCGAAACCGAAGCGCTTATAACGGTTGGCGGAAGCGAGGGAATAGATGCGGCAATACGCGCACTCGTTGCGCCGGGTGACGAGGTTATCATTCCCGAGCCCAGCTTTGTGTGCTACGATCCGATGGTGCGCCTGGCAGGCGGAGTGCCCGTACCGATTCCGCTTAAAGCGGAAAATCAGTTCCGCTTGACCGCAAAGGAGCTTCAGGGCGCGATCACAAAAAAGACAAAGCTACTTATATTTCCTTTCCCCTGCAATCCTACGGGTGCGATCATGGAAAGGGAAGACCTTTTGGCGATTGCCGAGGTCTTACGCGGAACCGATATATGCGTGATCTCGGACGAGATATATTCCGAGCTGACGTACGGCGGACTTAATCATGTTTCCATAGCCTCTATTGACGGAATGAGGGAAAGAACCGTTGTTATCAACGGATTTTCCAAGGCGTATTCAATGACGGGATGGCGAATGGGCTACGCATGCGGTCCTGCTCCCATTATCAAGCAAATGACAAAAATACATCAGTTTGCAATAATGAGCGCACCGACGACCTCGCAGTATGCGGCAGTTGAAGCTCTGAAAAATGGAGACGAAGACATAAGTGAGATGGTTGCACAATACGATATGCGCCGTAGACTCATGGTCTCGGGCTTCAATAAGATAGGAATGACCTGCTTTGAGCCAAAGGGCGCGTTTTATGCCTTCCCATCCATAAAGATATCGGGAATGTCCAGCGAGCAATTTTGTGAGAGATTGCTTATGGAAAAGAAGGTGGCGGTAGTGCCGGGAAATGCCTTCGGACAAAGCGGAGAGGGATTTGTAAGAGCCTCATATTGCTATTCGACCGAGCATATCAGGGAAGCACTTTCAAGGATAGAAGAATTTCTTTCGGAGAACAGATGATCAATGAAAAATCAGACCCAAAATAAAGATACAAGCAGGCTGCATGTCCTTTGTGTGTGGTGCTTTGCCGCGCTTTACGGACTGTATTGCTTTGTGCTGTCGCCCATATATTTTTCGCTCAATTCAAACGTGATGTTTTACGATACCGTGTTACCCGTTATCGTTCAGTATGCGGGAATAGCGGTTGAGCTTGTTGCGGTGTCCGTGCTTTACGGTGCTTTGATATGGAAAATGCTCAAGATGGAAAATGGCGGTATTCGTCCGTTCGTATCGGTATTTGCCGTGGCAACTGCGCTTAAATATTTAGCTAACGTTGTCGTAACGTGGATCACGTACGGAATAATTCCGCGCACGTGGATATGGGACGTGGCAAACGTGGTGTTTTATACCGCGCTTGAAATGATACAGCTTTGGATAGTTATTGCCGTGCTGAGAGCTTTGATCGGCAAAGAGGGAAGCTGTGAGCTGCCGTTCAGCTCGCTTTGGGATAAGGGCAACAAGCTTATGATGGGCGCGTTGGCATGCGGAATAATTACCGTTGCCGTAAAGGCGTTCGGACGCTTTTGCGACGATATGTGGGCTATCATAACATCTGGCTTGCCGTCGCGACCGATAACATACCTTTTAATGCTTTTGAGCTATGCTTCAACGGCGTTGCTCGGAGTTATATGCTACGCAGTAGTCTTGTTCGTCATAGGACGTATTCATTCTCATTACACGCTCAAAAAAGAATAAAAACGCAAAAAAGCAGCGCTCCGGGGGGGG
>JBGVJM010000144.1:0-4109 GCA_045129415.1 Eubacteriales bacterium | reverse complement strand
AAAATCCGAGGTCTACGAATTTATTTCGTTGACCGAGATAAGATTTTGCGCCTCGCCCCTCTTGTGCGGCACTCCTTTGGTTACTTTCCTGCTGCTGTTGGCAGGAAAGTGACACCGTTCCTTCGCATCTTTTATTTCGGGCGGTCGAGGACGTCCGCCCCTACATTTGTCGGGACAGGAAAGTGACACCGTTCCTTCACTATTGAAGCAAGTAACACCCGTTGCGACAAAAAATAAACACCAAAGCACCGTCTATTCTCCGCCCCACTTTCCGTCTTGACGAAAATGGCAAAATGTTATATAATTATGGTAAAGTAGTTTTGAGAGGTGATCTTCGTGCTTGAATACATCAAAGCCGTAGCTATATTTGACAAAAAATTATGCCGTCCCGATATAAATAAGGCTTACGCTATGGTGGGCCCCGAGGACTCGTGGTATAACACCATAAAGACCGTTCACGAGTCGCTTGCGGCAGTTACCAAGCTGCCTCACCAAACGCTTGAAATAAAAAGCCACGACGGACTTTTGCTCCGCGGCATATATTATTCCGCGCCTGTCGAAAGCAGCGTCACCGTGATTTGCGCGCACGGATATACCAGCCACGCCGAGCGCGAATGGGCATTCCCCGCGCTTTTCTATCTTTCCTTAGGCTATAACGTTCTTATTCCCTATCAGCGCGCGCACGGACTCAGCGAGGGCAAGCGCATCACCTTCGGCGCACTTGAGCATCGCGACATGATGCTTTGGGTAGATAAGATCAACGAAATGCACCCCTGCGGCAGTATTGTTTTGCACGGACTCAGTATGGGCGGCGGTATCGTTCTTTATATGTCCGACAAGGACATGAAAAACGTCAAATGCATTATCTCCGACGCGCCTTCTACAAGTATTTCGGACTTCTTTCTGGGCGTGTCACAATGGTGCTGCAAGAAAAATCCTCAAAGGGTTGCCGAATATGCCATGCGCCGCTTTAAAAAGCTCAACGGAGTGGACGCGCGCGATTTTGACATAACACAAACGGTTAAAGCCTGCAAATATCCGCTGCTTCTCTCGGCGGGCGAGCTTGAAGAGTGCGAGGAGCTGTTTGATAAACTAAAAAGCAACAATCCTCAAAGCACCGACATAATAATTTTGCCCGGCTGCAACCACGGAAACGGAATGTATAAGCAAACCGAGCTTTATCAGGGCAAGATCAAGGAATTTATTGAAAAGAGCCTTTAATTTTGGCACAAAAAGGAGCATTTTATGTCCGATACACGTAATAATAGTTATGCCGAGCAGCTTTCAAGGCTTATCGCACACGAAACTGTTTCATATAAGGATCAGACCGACCTATCAAAGTTTTACGCCTTCCACGAGCTTTTAAAAAAGGAATTCCCCGCGCTTTTTTCGGCGTGTGAATTTGAGGAGTTCAACGGCAGTATATTGCTCACGTGGCGCGGACGCGACAGTGCGGCACAGCCAATTCTTTTAATGAATCACCACGACGTTGTCGAGGCAACGGGCGATTGGACCTATCCTCCCTTTTCGGGCACAATAGCCGACGGCAAGATCTGGGGACGCGGCACGCTTGACACCAAGGGCGGTCTTTGGGCAATGCTTTGCGCCGCAAACGAGCTTTGTGAGGGCGGATTTGTTCCCGCGCGCGACGTGTATTTTATGTCCACCTCTTGCGAGGAGACCACGGGCGCGGGTGCCGATACCATCTCCAAGACTCTTGTTGAACGCAAGGTTCGCTTTTCCATGGTGCTTGACGAGGGTGGCATGATACTTGACGAGCCTATGGCAGGAGTCAAGGGTTATTTTGCCATGGTCGGAGTTGGCGAAAAGGGCTATACCGACCTCAAATTCACGGCGCACTCGCAGGGCGGTCACGCATCGACTCCGCCCAAAAATTCTCCGCTTGTCCGACTCGGAAAATTCATGGCGGCGGCTGAAAAAAGCAGTGTTTTTAAGGTCAAAATGTCACCTGCCGTTGCGGCAACGCTCAAAACGCTGTCGGGCGGAATGACGGGCCCCTTGAAGTTCATTCTCGGCCATCCAAAATTCTTTGCGCCCCTGCTTTGCCGCGTTATGCCCTCTGTTTCGGGTGCGGCGGGAGCTATGCTCAAAACCACGCTTGCCTTTACTATGGCGCAGGGCTCGGGCGCTCCCAACGTGCTTCCCGAGGAGGCGCACGTTATTGCCAATATGCGCTATTCGCACCATCAGGGCGGACGCGCAAGCGTTGAAGCCATAACGAAATTGGCAAAGAAGTACGGTATTGAGACCGAGGTCATAAAGGGCGGCTTTGATTCCCCACTCTCCGATCACGAAGGCTCGGCATTCAGGCTTGTAAGAGAGGCGGTTGACGTTACCTTTGAGGGCAAGGTCAAGACCTCGCCTTACGTTATGAACGCGGCAAGCGATTCAAGATTTATGAGCCGTGTTTGCGACAGCTGCTTGCGCTTTGCTCCCTTCAGGATAGATCAATCCCAGCTTGCAAGCGTACACGCCATTGACGAAAATCTTGACGTTTGTACCCTTGCCCCCGCGGTTGATTTTTATAAGTACTTAATTGAAAATTGCGAGAAAATATGAGAAAAAGGTCTTAACCTCGGTTAAGACCTTTTTTAGCCCGACCCGTCAAGCAAGGACACAACGTTAAGTATTTGATTTGCGCCGAGAACTTTGTCCGAATACATAATGCCGCGCCTTATTGCCGGATCGCCGTAGCGCTCGCGAAGTCCGTCCACCACGCCCTCAAGCACCTCGTGTCGCTGTATGTCCATCACGTCGGGACAAAAGGAAAGCTGCTCGCATTCGCACCTGTCAAGATCGGTGGCTCTTACACCCAAGGAACGAATAGGCGCGCGGCAAAGTCCGTGCCGTCTTATGAGCGCTCGCGCCGACCTGTAAAGCTCGTGCGCCGTGCGGTTGGCGTAGTCCATCTTTATTTGACGCTCTATGCTTGTCAGGTCGGAATAGCGCACGGACAGCTGAACCGTGCGGCAAACGACTCCCTCCTTTCTCATTCGCGCCGACACCTTGTCACAAAGCTGATACAAAATTATGTCTACATCCTCGTCGCTCACAAGGTCGCGCGGCGGTGTTGTACTGTTGCCTATCGACTTTGGTGGCGGCGTTTGCTCGTAAAGCATTACGGGTGAGCTATCTCTGCCGTTAGCAAAATCGTGCAGCATAAGTCCCGTTTTTCCAAAGAGGCATTTTAACACGTATGGATCGGTGCAAGCCAGGTCGCCTATCGTTCTTATTCCGCATCGCATAAGCTTTGAATAGGTCTTTTTACCCACGAAAAGCATGTCCGAGGCGGGCAAATTCCAAATTTTTTCGCGGAAGTCCTCCTCTCCGATAACCGTTGTGGCATCGGGCTTTTTCATATCCGAGCCGAGCTTTGCGAACACCTTATTAAAGGATACGCCGACCGAAACGGTAAGTCCCAGCTCGGCTTTTATTCTTTTGCGTATGGTGTCGGCGATGCTTTTTCCGTCACCGAAAAGACCTATACTTCCGCTTACGTCGAGCCAGCATTCGTCAAGTCCGAAGGGCTCTATCATATCGGTGTATTCATAGTAGATCGCGCGTATTTTTCGGGAATATTGTTCGTAAAGCTCGTGGTGCGGCGGCAAAAACACGATGTCGGGGCACTTAGCCTTTGCCTGCCACAAGGCTTCGCCCGTTTGTACGCCGCGAGCCTTTGCCTCATAATTTTTGGCTAAAACTATTCCGTGTCGCGCTTCTATATCCCCTGCCACCGCGACGGGACGACCTTTAAGCTCGGGGTGCGACAAAAGCTCCACCGAGGCATAGAAATTATTGAGGTCGGAATGTAATATTACCCTTGACATAACATGCTCCCAAATATTTTTAGAACAGCCGTTCTAAATTTATTATACACCGTGACTTGTGTTATGTCAAGTGGAAAAGTCAAGAAAATAGAACAAAAGTTTCTTGACATTTAGCAAGGTTAATGATATAATTTGATAAAATAGACCTTTTCAGAGAATTGTCACGGCAAAAAACGAGAAAATGAAAGGAATCCTCACATGACACCTATCGCTCAGTGGTTGAACACCGCATTTGCAGGATTTGACCATGCAATACTAAAG
>JBGVJM010000143.1:0-3008 GCA_045129415.1 Eubacteriales bacterium | reverse complement strand
ATGTTCGGCAACACGGGACTTGGAAAAACGCATCTGTCCAGTGCGATCGCAGGCGTAGTCATTGAAAAGGGCAACGACGTTTATTACACCAGCGCCATGAATATGTTTGCCGACTTTGAGCAAAAGAGATTCGGCGCGTCCGCAGGCTACGATGTGAGTGGCGACGTTTCGCAGTATTTTACCTGCGACCTGCTCATTATTGACGATATCGGAACCGAAATGGCAAATCAGTTTACCGTTTCCTGCCTCTATAACGTTATAAATACGCGTTTAAACCGTAAAAAGCCCACCATTCTCAGCACAAATCTTACTCAGGACGAGTTCAGAAAGAGATATTGGGATAGAATATCCAGCCGCGTTTTCGGCGAGTATTTGCCGCTTCCTTTCGTTGGAGAGGATATCAGAAGACAAAGCATAAATAGATAATCTAAAATAAAAGACCTTGCCGTCATACAGGCGAGGTCTTTTTTACTTTTTATTGCATAATCAAGAAAATTTGGCGCAAAATATTAGTGAACCGAAAGGGAAAGGAGTTTTCATTATGCATACGACAACAAAAGAGGCTCAATTACTTGAGCAATTATATAAAAATGTCAAGATGGGCTCGGATTCCATCATCAAGCTGCTTGACAAGGCGAGTGACGGAGAGTTCAAGACCAGTCTTACAAAGCAGGTAAACGGCTATGAAAAGCTGGCTAAGAAAATAAAGACACGACTTCACGGTATGGGAGAAGAGGCAAAGGAGGAGAATGCTATGGTCAAGCTCTGGACGAGTGTGGGCATGGCTATGAATACCATGATGGACTCGTCCGACAGTCACTTGGCTCAGCTCGTTGCCGAGGGTTCTACTATGGGTATTACCGACTCAATAAAGCTCTTGCGCGAATACGAGAATACCGACGTTTCCGAGGAGGCGCTCTCTATCGTTCGCGAGGTCATCAAATTTGAGGAAAACAACCTTGAGCGAGCAAAGTCATTCATTTAATGAAAATACACACGCGGCGTGCCGCGTGTGCATTTTTTTATTTTTCGTTAAGATATGAGGCGAGATGCTCAATAGCTATTTTATAGCCTTCGAGTCCAAAGCCCGAAAAGGTCTTTACGGCTACGAGGGAAACGTAAGAAAGTTTGCGGAACTCCTCGCGCGCGTTTATGTCTGATATATGCACCTCAACCGTGGGGATAGCCACAGCTTTAAGTGCATCAAGAATGGCTATCGAGGTGTGAGTGTAGGCGGCAGGGTTGATAACGATACCGTCAAAGACACCGTATGCCGCTTGGATCTTGTCAACTATCGCGCCCTCGTGGTTGGACTGAAATATCTCACGCTCACATCCGATACTTTGACAGGTCTTGTCTATCAGGTCGCAAAGCGCCGCATAGTCACGCTTGCCGTATATCTTGGGCTCGCGAAGTCCTAAAAGATTGATATTGGGGCCGTTTATTATAAGAATTTTCATTCAGGATCACCTCCAAGGGCTTTGATTATGTCGTTTGCACACTGCTCGGGTGTTGTGTTGTTTAATACTTCAAGATCGCAAAAGTGACGGTAGAGGGGAAGACGCTCCTCAAGCATTTTTTCAAGGTCGGCGTTTTGCGAAAGCGGTCTGCCCTCGCGCGACAAAAGCGAGGTGTCGCGGTTGATGAACACGACTGTGGAATTTTGGCGAAGCGAGACGTAATTTTCGGGTGTCTTTACTATGCCGCCACCCGTTGCCAATACGTAACCGCTAAGCTTTCCTGCCTCAATGGCGGCGCGGCGCTCCAAGGCTCTGAAATAGTCCTCGCCCAGACTTGTAAGAATGTCAGGAATTGAGCTTTGCTCCGCGTTCTCTATCATTTGGTCGGTGTCAAGCATAGGTCTTTTCAGCTTTTCGGCAAGAAGCTTGGCTACCGTGGTCTTGCCGCAGGAAGGCATACCGATAAGCACGATGTTTTTGGTCTCGGCTTCAATTTCGCGCGTTATCCTGTCTATCACAGTGTCCGATATGCTTCGTGAGAGAAACATCTCGCAGGAGCGCTTTGCCTGTGCTGCGAGCATGGAAAGACCGTTGACGTGCTTTATGCCGAGCGACTCCGCGTCGAGCAGGAGCTTGGTCTTTGCGGGATTGTATATCATATCCGCAACCGCGATAAGCTTTGTAAAGTGGGCAAGCTCAACAGGTGCTATCTCGTTGTCGGGATACATGCCGACGGGAGTGCAGTTGATGATTATCTCGGCATCCTGCGCCTTGTCGTAAACGTTTTCGTAGTTGACCTCTCCCGCGCGCGAGATGAGGGTTATCTTTTTTGCACCCAAATCAGAGCAAACGGCTTGCGCCGTGGCGGAGGCACCGCCCATTCCGAGAATGACGACGTTTTTATCGCATACGTCTATATTGCCTTGATTTAGCATATAGCAAAAGCCGAAATAATCGGTATTATCGCCGAAAAGCGAGCCGTCCTTGCGACGAATTACCGTATTGACCGATCCGATCTTTTTTGCATCCTCGGATATTTCGTCAAGATAGGGGATTATCGTCTTCTTGTATGGAATAGTGACGTTGCAGGCATCAAAGCTTGCGGGATCTTTTACAAAACCGCCAAGCTCGTTTTCCTCAAGCTCAAAAAGCTCGTAATCGTAGCTTGCAAGCTTTTGATGTATGATCGGTGAGAAGCTATGTGAGAGCGACTTTCCGATAAGACCGCACTTTATCTTGGCGGGCGTATCTATAAGGCTTGTCTGATAGTCGCGAGACACCGAAAGCATAGTTTCGTATAGCCTGCGCGCGTAAACGGCAAGCTCGTCCGTGGCTGATTTTTCTATTTTGTCAAGCAGAGCCTTTTCACGCTCGGCATCGAGAACGGGGAGACCGTTCTCCCTTTTATATTGTGCGACCGCCGCCGAGATGCCCATTCTTTCCTTGAACAGAGCGACTATGCCATTGTCGCAATGATTTATTTTTTGTCTTAGTCCAGAGAGTCCTTCGAGAGCTTGATCAAGCATCATATCGTATACCGCGATAGCC
>JBGVJM010000142.1:0-12356 GCA_045129415.1 Eubacteriales bacterium | reverse complement strand
ACCCCCGACCTTTTGGTTCGTAGCCAAACACTCTATCCAGCTGAGCTAACGGCGCATTTTTTCGTACTTATATATTATACCATAAAATTGTCTTTTGTCAATAGCTTTTTTGAATTTTTTTGATTGTTATTGCCTTTTATTTTGATCGTGAATCTATTAAAAACATGCACAAAAAATATTATAAAATGTTCTAATTTTCATAAAGTTTGCACAATGTTAATTTTTTCTTAAATATTTTTGTCATTGTTCGTGATATACTGAAAATAGAATAAGCAAGGTCACAAACTAAATATTTCGGGAAGGCGGTGTGCAAAAGACATAAGATCTTGCATATCGCTAATTTTGTCTATTGGCTCGGCAAGGGGCTGAGCTTATAAATAAATAGCCGCCGTGAGCGGCAAGAGGAGGTCCATATGAAGATAAACATTATCGGCAGACAGTTGAACGTGTACGACGACACAAAGACTCTTATCGAAGAAAAGCTTGCAAAGCTTGATAAGTTCTTCGGCGGCGAAGCAAGTGCCACTGCAACACTTTCACACAAGCGCAATCTTTGCACGCTGGAGCTTACGATCAAGGCCTCAAACACGCTTTTTAGAAGCGAGGTTGACGCCGACAGCTTCAGAGATGCTTTGGATAGATCAATTGAGAATATAGAAAGACAGATCCGCAAAAACAAAACGCGCCTTCGCAAAAAGCTGCGCGAGGGACTGATTCCCGAAGGCTTTGTTGACACAGCTCCCGAGGAGCCCGAGGTTCCCGAGATCATAATTCGTAAAAAGAAATTTGAATACACGCCCATGTCGGCTGAGGAAGCCATTATGCAAATGAATCTTTTGGGCCACACCTTCTTTGTATTCAATGATGCGGACACGGGTAAGACCTGCGTGGTATACACGCGCAGAGACGGAAATTACGGCCTCATAGAGCCCGAAGGCTGATAACACGCACAAATGGGCGATTGATATATAAACACGCATAAAAAAGAACCGCAAGCTTTGCTTGCGGCTCTTTTATTATCACTCTATAATTAGCTGAGCTTACCCTGATTGATCTTGATGCCAGGGCCCATCGTGGAAGCTACTACGCAGCTCTTGATGTACTGACCCTTTGCAGCAGCGGGCTTTGCCTTGATAATAGCGCCGAGAAGTGTGTCAAAGTTCTCCTGGAGCTTCTCAACACCGAAGGACGCCTTACCGATGGGGCAGTGGATAATGTTGGTCTTATCAAGTCTGTACTCGATCTTACCAGCCTTAGCCTCGGTAACTGCTCTTGCAACGTCGGGAGTAACGGTACCAGCCTTAGGCGAGGGCATAAGTCCCTTAGGACCGAGCACCTTACCAAGACGACCGATAACACCCATCATATCGGGGGATGCGATTACTACGTCAAAGTCGAACCAGTTCTCTGCGGTGATCTTCTCAGCGTACTCAGCGCCGCCTACGTACTCAGCGCCTGCGTCGAGAGCCTTCTGAACGTTGTCTCCCTTTGCGAATACGAGAACCTTTACGCTCTTACCTGTACCGTTGGGAAGAACTACCGCACCACGAACCTGCTGGTCTGCGTGACGGGAGTCAACACCGAGACGTACGTGAACCTCAACGGTCTCATCGAACTTTGCCTTGGAAGTCTGGCAAACGAGAGAGAGAGCCTCAGAAGGATCGTAGAGTCTGTTCTTTTCAATAAGCTTTACGCTATCAGAATATTTCTTTCCCATGTCTACTTACCTCCTTATTAGTCTTCTACAAGAACGCCCATGGAACGAGCGGTTCCTGCTACCATGCTCATAGCAGCCTCAATAGAGCCTGCGTTGAGGTCGGGCATCTTTGTTTCAGCGATCTTTCTAACCTGTTCCTTGGTAAGCTTTGCAACCTTGTCCTTGTTGGGCTTAGCGGAACCGGACTCAATGCCTGCTGCCTTCTTGATAAGAACTGCTGCAGGGGGAGTCTTTGTGATAAATGTGAATGAACGGTCAGCGTATACAGTAATAACAACGGGAATGATAAGACCGATGTCATTCTTTGTTCTCTCGTTGAATTCCTTTGTAAATACAGGAATTGCAACACCGTACTGACCGAGTGCAGGACCTACGGGAGGCTGAGGAGTAGCCTTACCTGCGGGAAGCTGCAATTTAATGTAACCCATTACTTTCTTAGCCATAATTAAATACACCTCCATAGTGGTACTTGTGCGGGAAATTCAAAAATTTTTTCCCTCCCACTTTACGCCAAATTCCTTGGCGGGACGGATTTATAAAAAATCCGCGAAAATCAGTTTTTTGTTTTAAGTTTGAGCATTTCGGACTCAATTTCAACGGGCATATCTCTGCGTCCTCTCTTTACGAGAACGGTTACGGTCTTGAGGTCGTCCGTTATAGACTGAACCACACCGTCATAACCCTCAAACAGTCCGCTTATAATGCTTACCTCGTCGCCAACGTTGAACGAGAGCTGAACTTTAGCTTCTGCCTCGGTTTCAATGTTCATATCCATGACCTCCTGCTCGGTGAGAGGAGTGGGACGGGATCCGGGGCCTACAAATCCTGTAACTCCGGTAATGTTTCTGACGGCGTGCCAGCTTTCGTCGGTCATTATCATCTTAACGAACACGTAGCTCGGGAAGATCTTGACCTCTTCAACCTTTTCCTTTTCGCCGTCCTTGTGTACTATCGTTTCGGTGGGAACCTTGATATCGTATATAAGGTTTCCAAGTCCGCGATTTTCCACGATCTTTTCAAGGTTAGCTTTAACCTTGTTTTCGTAGCCCGAATAGGTGTGCGCAACGTACCATCTCAGACCAATATTCATTCCATCGATATCGCTCATATCAGAACTCCAATATTACTTGAAGAGTCCATCAAGCATGCTGATACCCGTGTTGAAAGCAAAGTCGATAAGACCGATCAGAACAGCAACTGCGATTGCAACTACTATTACAACGAGGAAGCTCTTGCGAGTATTCTCCTTTGACGACCATACGATCTTGCCAAGCTCACTCTTTGTGGAACGAAGGAAATCGCCAAGCTTCTTACGGAACTTTATAGCGAGAATAACGAGAATGATAACGATACCGCCCACGATTGCAGCGTTAACTATAAGTGCTGTGGTGAGCTTCTCTCTTTCTTCTCTCTCTGCTTTTTCAGCAGCCGTTTCTTTCTTGGTTTCGTCTTCCTTCTTGGTTGTTTCTTCCTTCTTTGCAGTGGTCTCTTCCTTGGACTCGGTGGTCTCTTCAACCGATTCGGTTGCGGACTGAGTTGCGGAAGCGGTCTCTGCGGAAGCTACAACGGTGAAGAGTGACAGAATCAACACAAAGGACAGCAAAAGGGCGATAAGACTTCTCTTTTTAATACAAGTCATCTTTACCCTCCCAAATCACTTAGACTCTTTGTGAAGAGTGTGCTTGCGGCAGAACTTGCAGTGCTTCTTAAGCTCAAGTCTGTCAGGATCATTCTTCTTGTTCTTCTTTGTGTCGTAATTTCTCTGCTTGCACTCGGTGCAAACGAGAGTAACCTTGACTCTTGCATCATTAGCCATGATTTCGGCACCTCCCATATTAAATTTATTTGACCTATAAAGGTCTGTGTACCTCCCTCTGAAACGGCGTGTGCGATTGCGCTGTGCGCACAACAAAAAAACCCTATTGCAGAGGTAGAATCATTATATCATAATTGGTATAGGCTTGTCAATAGCTTTTTGAAAAAAACTTGACTTTTTCTTCTATATTATATACCAAAAAAATCGCGTCCCCTCAAAAAGGACGCGATTTGTGTTTTTTATCTTATTCCTTATCTCTTACAACCGCCAAAAGTGTGTTCCATACGTGCAGGCAGGATTCAAGCTCGAGATGCTCGTCGGGCGAGTGAATGTCGTGCATATTGGGACCAACTGAAATGATATCCATTCCGCGCATTTTGCTTGAAAGTATACCGCACTCAAGTCCTGCGTGAATAACGCCGACCTGCTGCTTTTCACCGTAAAGCTTTTCATAAGCGGCCGCATATTTTTCGCGCAGTGCCGACGAAGGCTCAAACTCCCAGCCGGGATAGCGCGCGTAATGACGGCAATCAGCACCCGCCATTTCGCAAAGCATATCAAGCTCGCGGCATGAAAGGTCAAGCTGAGCCTCTACCGAGGAGCGCGACGAAAGTGTAAGTCTGATTACGCCGTCCTCGGTTTTGATTATACCTGCATTTCTTGAATATTCAACCAATCCCTTTATATGATTGCTCATACCAAGAACGCCGGTTTTAACGGTGCAAAGCACGGCAATAACACGCTTTGAAGACTCGCCATCAAGACACTTCTCTGCCACGGAATCCTTGACCTCCACATTGAAATCAGCATCCGCCGCGCAAAGCTCCCGCCTCATTCTTTCGGCTTCTCCGAGAATAGCGTTCTTTGCCAACTCCTTGTCGTTTACCGCAACAGTCGCAAAGCACTCGCGCGCGATGGCGTTGTCCTTGCCACCGCCGTTTATGGAAACGAGTCTTATGTTGACAGCATCAAGAGCCGCGCCGAGAATTCTACCCATTGCAATTATCGCGTTGGTCTTTCCGAGGTGTATTTCGGCGCCCGAGTGACCGCCCGAAAGACCGGTTATGGCAACGTCAAGCGTCTCGTATCCACAGGGGAGATCAACCGCCTGAGTTTTCAACTCAATTTCGGTACGACATCCACCCGCGCAGCCCGCCGTGATCTGCCACTCCTCTTCACTGTCAAGATTTATCATTCTCTTTGACTTAACCACCGAGCAGTCAAAGCCCTGCGCACCCGCAAGTCCTGTCTCCTCCTCAACAGTGAAAAGACATTCGAGCATAGGGTGCTCGTTTGTTTCAAGCAATGCCAGCATCATTGCAACGGCAATTCCGTTATCGGCGCCAAGCGTGGTGCCGTCCGCCCACAGACAGCCGTCTATTACCTTAAGTGTAAGTCCGTCGCGCTCAAAGTCGTGATCGGAATCGGCATTCTTTTCGCAAACCATATCCATATGTCCCTGAAGCATAAGGGCGGGTTGATTCTCGTATCCCTCGGTTGCATCCTTGCGAACAAAAACGTTGCCCACCTCGTCACGAAGACAAAAAAGACCGTTTTTGTGCGCAAATGCCTCAATATAATCCGCAATACCTGCCTCGTTTCCCGAGCCGTGCGGAATAGCGCATAGATCCTCAAATATTTCAAAAGCTCTCTTGGGCTCGTAGCCACTGATTACGTAACTCATGTCCTTCTCCTCTATAAAAATTCAGCCCCTTAAACAATTAAGTCGGGGCTGAGTAATTAAAATTTGCTCAATGTTTTAAGCTTTGCGCCCGTTCCCAAAGCCACGCAGGATTCGGGATCCTTGGCGCGCAAGGTCTTTATTCCCGTTACTCTTTGAATAAGTAGGTCAAGACCGCCAAGCAGGCTTCCTCCGCCCACCAAAACTATGCCGTTATGTAAAATGTCTCCGACAAGCTCGGGTGGAGTATGCTCTATTACGTCGCATATAGCATCGATCAAGGCGGTCATAGGCTCATACGTTGCGCCTATCATTTCCTTTGAGGAAAGCGTTGCCACCTTAGGTAAGCCCGTTACAACGTCTCTGCCCTTTACCTCAACGGTTTTTGCCTCTTTATGCTCATAGACCTCGCCGATCTTTATCTTTATGCTTTCTGCGGTACGCTCGCCGATTATAAGTCCGTACGTGTCTCGCACGTAATTGACTATTGCCTCGTCAAAGCTATCGCCGCCTATCTTAACCGTTCTTGAAACGACTATACCGCCAAGCGATACGACTGCCACCTCGGTAACACCGCCGCCAATGTCAACGGTCATGTTTCCAATTGCGGTATTTATGTCAAGACCTGCGCCCATAGCCGCCGCAATAGGAGCATCAACGAGATAGGTGTGCTTGGCACCTGCTTCTCTTGCCGCCTCTAAAATGGCTCTTTGCTCCACGTCGGAGATTCCTGAGGGAACGGAGATCATCACTCTTGGCTTGAACAATGAATTGCCCATTCCGCGACGTATGAAATATTGCAGCATTTTTTCGGTAACGTCGTAGTCAAGGATCGTTCCGTCCTTCAAAGGACGCATAGCCTCGATACTGTCGGGAGTGCGTCCCAAAAGCTGCTGGGCTTCCTTTCCGACCTTTATTACCTTATCGGTTGCCTTGTCTATAACTACAACGCTGGGCTCGCGCAAAACAACACCCATGTCCTCGGCGTAAACGACAACGGTCGCCGTGCCAAGATCTATTCCAACGTCTCTTGAAAGCTTGAATTTACTTTTCAAAACGACCGCCCCCTTTTACTTTTGTGATGCGATACATATCGACCGCCAATATAATTATACATCATAATAACACTAAAAGTCAATCATTTTTTACAAATATATTGTTATCTTTATGTTATGCGCAAAACGAAAAATGGCACGAGAGGGCGTTTGTTGCGCTTTCGTGCCGATTTTTGCATATTTTCGCCGACTGTGGTGCGTTAGTCTTTCTTTTTTAACTCTGTTCTTGCGACACAAAGCGTCAAAATTCGGCGAGGCTTTTGCGGTTCCAATAAAAGTATTGCGCGCCGCATGCTTGCTCCCGTTGTGATTATGTCGTCAAGCACGAGGACTGTCTTATTCTCAATTATACCGCCAACCGACATATCCCTGATGTCGGGAAAAGACTTTTGAATGAGATTTTTCTCGGAAATCGAGAATTTTTCGCGCAAAAAGACTGATTCGTCCGTGTTTTTGCTTCGCGAGCGACGGTCAAGCTTCTTTTGCTCCTTGCCGCCCACTCGCTCTAACAAAGCAATCGGTGGATTTAAGTCCAGCTCCCGGGCGAGTGCCTGACTTAAAAGAATGGATTGATCAAGCCCGTATTTCTTTACCGACTTTGGATTTCTCGGTATGTACGTTAAAACACAATCGGATTTTGAAATTTTCTCAGCCGCAAGAAGCCTTTCGACCGAAGGAGCAAGCTCCTTTGCGATAAATTCAAAAAGCTCGGTATATTTCTTGCGCTTTATTGTATAAAGCACGCGATTTTGCACCTTGTTTCTGTCCCGATGATAGAAAAACAGGGACGGAATGGTTGACTGATTTATCTTTCTCGTAATTTGCGTGCAGGTACATTCTCCGGCGGGGAGATAGCAGGTATGACACATTTCGATCTTTGCCTGATACCATTCCGTGATACATTTATCGCAAAGGCAAGCCCTGTTATATGAAAGGTTATTGCTCTTTGAGATGGGAGAAAGTGTTTCGCCGCAGGATGCGCATTTTGGCACACATAAAAGTCGGGAAAGTAAGGTTAGTATGTTGGGATCTTTTAGCATTTTTAATTTTCCTGATTAACGTCCAGATTTTCAAAGAAATCATCAAACGAGCAGTTATAAATCTTTTTAAGCTCTATAAGCACACTTATGCGCACGTTGAGCTCACCCGCTTCGTACTTTGCGTATGCGCTGCGAGCAATATCGCAGCCGCGACGTTGTAATTCGGCGCATAATTTTTCTTGAGAAATACCGTGAGTATCACGCAATTTGCGAAGATTATCGCCAATTCGGCGGTCACGGCGAAGCTTTTGTTCCATATTTTTACCTCTCTTTTGACCATTATTGGTATCAACCAATATAATGATATGCCAAATTCAAGGTAAATATTGTCCGTGATATTGGTCAAAGTTTAATTTGTGTTTATTTTCTTTGTACGGAGGAGTTAATTTCTTTTCGCTGGTGAAAAGAAATGAACAGCAAAGCACAATTCAAAACAAAACCGCATTCGCAAAAGCAAACGCGGTTTTATTTATTCGGTTATCCTTTGATAAGCCTGCGCCTAAGACAAGTATATCTTTCATTGATGCGAGAATTTGACACCATGGTCTTTGCTACCTCGGCGCGACCTACCAAAATTACCATCCTTTTGGCGCGCGTCACCGCTGTATAAAAAAGATTTTTTGTCAAAAGCATTATAGGCGCATTGTAAAGCGGAATGATTACAAACGGATACTCGCAGCCCTGACTCTTATGTACCGTTATCGCATAAGCATGCTCCAGCTCCTCGAGTAAGGTAAATTCATAATTGACAAATTTGTCCTCAAACTGAATCTTGAGGTTTTGATTAAGATGATCAACACTCAAAACCGTTCCGATATCTCCGTTGAATATTCCCATTCCCTCGCTGTCGTCCTCGCGATACCACTCAAGCTCGTAATTGTTCTTTATTTGCATGACCTTGTCACCCTCACGGAAAACTCGGTCGCGGTGAGTATGCTCTTTTTTGTCTTTGGACTTGGGATTGAGCGCGTTCTGAAGGAGAACGTTTAGGTTTTCCGTGCCCGCAGTTCCCTTTCGTGACGGCGAAATTACCTGAATTCCACCCTCGGTCTCGCGTCCGTACGTTCGGGGCAGTCGGTTTTGACAAAGATCGGCAACGGTTTGGGCGATCTCCTCGTCGGTATTTCTTTTCAAAAAGAAGAAATCGTTATCCTTTACGTCAAGCACGGGAAGCTCTCCGTTGTTTATGCGGTGCGCGTTGGTTACTATAAGTGACTCCTGCGCTTGACGGAAAATTTCATTCAAATGTATGGTTGCGAAGCGTTCGCAATCCACAAGATCGCGAAGAACGTTGCCTGCACCAATGCTGGGAAGCTGATCGGCATCTCCGATAAGCACAAGTCTCGCGCCCGGCTTTATCGCTTTCAGTAGAGCGCACATCAAAGCGTTATCTATCATGGACGCCTCGTCAATGATTATTACGTTTTCCTCAAGCGTGTCGTTTTCATTTCTACGGAAGCCCGAGCGCTCGCCCTCCTCGGTTGAATACTCAAATTCAAGCAAGCGGTGAATGGTCTTTGCCTCGTAAGACGTTGCCTCGCTGAGTCTCTTTGCGGCGCGACCTGTCGGTGCTGCCAGCGCAACCGACATATCCATGCTCCTGAATATATCAAGCAATGCCTTGACGATCGTGGTCTTTCCCGTTCCCGGACCGCCGGTGAGCAGCATAACGCCACATTCAAGCGCGCTGATTATTGCCCTTTTTTGCAAAAGCGCGTATTTGAAGCCCACTTTCGCTTCTTCCTTTTCAATAAAGAAGTTTGCATCCGCAGTCGCTACTGCCGGGCAAAGCTTGTCGATAAGATCAAGCTTTTCGGCAATATAAGCCTCGCAATCATAAGCATAAGCGTCGTAAAGATAGGTCACATCGTCAAAATACGAATATTTGATGCGGCGAACGGCTATCATTTCGTCTATTGCCATTTGAATATCCTCGTTATTTGCGCCAAGCAAAGCGCAGGATGCCAAGGCGAGCTTTTCACGCGGCAAGCACACGTGTCCGTTTTGGGCGGCGTTGTGCTTTAGGACGTGCGCAATTCCCGCCATAAGCCTTGCGTTTGAATTCATATCAAGACCGAGCTTTATCGCCATATTGTCGGCGCGCTCAAAGCCTATACCCTCGATCTCGTCGCAAAGTCTATAAGGATTGTTTTTCGCAACGTCAATACATGACGAGCCCCATCGCTTGTAAATTCTTACGGTGGTTGCCGCGCCGAAGTAATCGCGGAAGAACATCATTGCCGAGCGAATTCCAACCTTTTGCTTGAAGTCCTCGCAAATCTCTTTTGCCTTTTTAAGACTTATTCCGTGAATATCGGAAAGCCAATCGGGATGATTTTCAAGCACGTCCAGCGTGTCGTCACCAAATTGCTCAACTATTTTTATAGCCGTTTTTTTGCCAATTCCCTTGACTGCTCCCGACGAAAGATACCTCAGTATCGCGGATGCGTTGGCGGGCATATATTTTTCGTATTCCGAGACGGCAAACTGCCTGCCATATTTAGGATTGTGTCTCCACTGACCGTAAACCGTCAGCGCGTCGCCCTCGGCTATATAAGGCATAATTCCCGTTATGGTTATAAGGTCGTTGTCGTCCGTGCCGAAATCCGCAACGGTGTATCCGTTTTCCTCGTTTTGATATATGATGTATTCAATACTTCCCGATAATTTTACTATACCGTCGTCCTGCTTTTCTACGATCTCATCGCCGAAAAGGTTTTTATTTATCTCGGACATAAACGACCTCCCTTCTTAAAATAGAGGGGCAGAGAAAAATCTCGCGCCCCTCTCTTGAAAAAGCAATATTTTCGCGTCCCCATTTAAGAGGATACAATCAAAGCAACGCCGCCTTGAGCTTTTCGGCAAGGTCGCGCTCTTCCCACTTTACGCCGAGATCTTCTCTACCCATATGACCGTAAGCCGCGAGGTCACAGTAAATAGGCTTGCGAAGATCGAAATCACGAATGATAGCTGCGGGACGAAGGTCAACCAAGGACAAAACTGCCTCGCTGATCTTTGCCTCGTCGATCTTTGCCGTTCCAAACGTGTCTATCATTACGGAAACGGGACGCGCAACGCCGATAGCGTATGCAAGCTGAACCTCGCACTTGTCTGCAAGTCCTGCCGCAACAACGTTCTTGGCTATGTATCTTGCCGCGTAGCAAGCCGAGCGGTCAACCTTTGTGGGATCCTTGCCCGAGAAAGCACCGCCGCCGTGACGTGCATATCCGCCGTAGGTGTCAACGATGATCTTTCTTCCGGTAAGACCGGTATCGCCTGCAGGTCCGCCGATTACGAAACGGCCTGTGGGGTTAACGTATATCTTGGTCTCGCCATCCATAAGGCTTGCGGGAACGATAGGCTCAATTACGTGCTTGATAATGTCGGCTCTTATCTGCTCAAGCTCAACGGTATCGCTATGCTGAGATGATACAACGATAGTATCAACTCTTACGGGCACGTCGTCGTGGTATTCAACGGTAACCTGAGTCTTTCCGTCGGGACGGAGATAGTCAAGAGTTCCGTTCTTTCTCACTGCGGTCAACTGACGCGCAAGCTTGTGTGCTAAGGAGATGGGCAGAGGCATAAGCTCGGGAGTTTCGTTGCAAGCGTAACCGAACATAAGTCCCTGGTCGCCCGCACCCGTGTCAAGACCGTCGTTGTCGGTTCCCTCTTTTGCCTCATAGGACTTATCAACGCCCATTGCAATGTCGGGAGACTGCTCGTGAATAGAGCTGATAACCGCGCATGAATCGCAGTCAAATCCGAATTTTGCTCTTGTGTAGCCGATCTCACGTACGGTTTCTCTTACGATGGACTGAATATCAACGTAAGCCTCGGTGGTGATCTCGCCCATTACGGAAACGAGTCCCGTCGTGCAGAAGGTCTCGCACGCAACGCGCGAATTGGGGTCCTGTCGAAGTATCTCGTCAAGTATCGCGTCACTTATTTTGTCGCTTATTTTGTCGGGATGTCCTTCGGTTACCGATTCTGATGTAAACAAAACTTTTTTCATAATATATCTTTACCTTTCGTCGATTTTTCAAAATTTATTAAAACAGTGCGATGAGTCCGTCAATTCCACCGTAGAAGATCACGGTCATGATAACTCCCGCTATCATAATTCCGATGAGCGCGGAAAGCAGTGCCTTCCAGAATTTCATATCTATAACCGCGGCAACCAAGGAGCCTGTCCACGCGCCTGTTACGGGAAGCGGAACCGCCACGAACAGCGCAACACCCCAAAAGGCGTATTTTTCTATCTTTGCGCGGTTCTTCTCTGCCTTTTGAAGCAACCAATTTGCAAATTTATTGAAAAATTTGATTTTTGAACTTGCCATCCATTTGATTATTGTATTTATGAATAACAAAATGAACGGAACGGGTAAAAGGTTACCAAGTACGGCGATAATGTAAGTTTGCCACCAAGGCAAGCCAAACGCCCAACCCATAGGAATAGCTCCCCTGAGCTCTATTATCGGTATCATCGAGCAGAAAAAGACGCACCACTCACGACCAACCGTTTCAAGAAAAAATTGCTTTATTGCTTCAGCCATTGATATGATCCTTTATATGAATTTTTGTCGGCGATTAAGCCCTCTTATTATTATACACTTTTTTGACGAACAAATCAACACCTATATCGTATTTTGCGAAATTTATCCGACAAGCTCGAAATCTCCGTGAAGCACGACCATAAATACCAAAACCGACAGTGCTATGAGCGCAAGACCGATCACGAGTATGATAGCATCCTTCTTTGTAAATGCCTTCGCCGCCTTCTTCTCGCCACCCTCGGCATCGATCGCGACCTCGGATGAACGCATAACGCGAGCCGCCTTCATGGCGCGTGAAATCGGCTTGTAGAGAATAAGCACGATGGAAGAATTCAATACCGCTTTGGTAAGGTTAAAGGGCAAAAACAGTGTGGGAATCATTGTGGCAACCGCCGCCGTGGTGAAATTGGGCGTGTATATGGGCACAATGAAAAGATTGAACAAAAGCATGAACGCAGTCATTGAAACGGAAGAAAGCACAAGACCTATGA
>JBGVJM010000141.1:0-2047 GCA_045129415.1 Eubacteriales bacterium | reverse complement strand
AGCCCATAAAAATACGCAAAAAGATACGAAAAACCAACCAAAAGGAGACAAAGAATATGAAAACGACTCTTAAAATCGAAGGAATGATGTGTCCGCATTGCTCGGGCAGAGTTAAAAAGGAGCTTGAGGCACTCGCAGGCGTTACGCTTGCCGAGGTAAGTCACGAAAGCGGCGAGGCTATCGTTACACACGACGGTGTTTCCGCCGACGCGCTTAAATCCACCGTTGAAAACGCGGGATATAAGGTTCTTGGCGTAGAATAATAAAAACAAATAGAAACATCCCGCAGAGCAATTGCCCTGTGGGATGTTTTTGCATTATAATTAAAGTATGCTGCCAAGGAACTGTTTGAGTCTGGGGTGCTTGGGATTGTCGAATATCTCGGTGGGAGTGCCGTCCTCTAAAATTTTGCCGTCCGCGATAAAGAGTACGCGGTCAGCCACCTCGCGAGCAAAGCCCATCTCGTGCGTGACGCAAACCATGGTCATGCCCTCGTTTGCAAGCTCCTTCATAACCGAAAGCACCTCGCCGACCATCTCGGGATCAAGTGCCGACGTGGGCTCGTCAAAGAGCATTACCTTGGGATTCATTGCGAGTGCGCGGACTATTGCGATTCGCTGCTTTTGTCCGCCCGAAAGGGTAGAGGGATAAGCATCCGCCTTGTCGTCAAGTCCTACTCGCTCAAGCAAAGAAAGTGCGTTTTTCTTGACTTCCTCGTGGAACTGCGCCCGTGTCTTACCCTCGGCTTTCGCTTTTTTCCAGCGAATCTTTTCGGGAGCAAGCATAATGTTTTCAAGCACGGTAAGATTGTTGAAAAGATTGAACTGCTGGAACACCATTCCCATGTTTTGACGGTGGAGATTGATATTCACTCTCACGTCCGCGATGTCAACGCCGTCAAATATGACCTGTCCCGCGTTGGGATCCTCAAGACAGTTGAGACAACGCAAAAAGGTACTCTTTCCGCCGCCCGACGGACCGATAACAACAACCTTCTCGCCCGCGTAAATATCGGTTGAAACGTTGTCAAGCACCAAAAGGTCGTCAAAGCTCTTGGTCATATTGCGCACCGAGATAAGAGGTTGCGCCGAATTATTTACTTGTGCGCTCATATCTTACCTCCTCTGTCGCTCTTGGCGAGCTTCTTTTCAAGAATATGCAAAATTTTCGTCAGGATCATAACCACAACAAGATACATCGCCGCCGCGATAACGAGAGGGAAGAGATAGTCAAATGTACGGGACTGTATGAGTCCGGGCACCTTTCCGAGATCGTAAATTCCCAGGTAGCCGACTATCGCCGTTTCCTTTACAAGCGTGATAAACTCGTTAAAGAGGGGGGGCAGGCAGTTTCTCATTGCCTGCGGAATTATGATGTACCACATTGTCTGCGCGGTGGAAAGTCCCAAGGAGCGTCCCGCCTCGCGCTGACCGTCGTCAACCGCCTCAAAGCCCGCGCGAGCTATCTCGGCAACGTATGCGGCGGAATTGAGACCAAAGGTTATAGCTCCGATAACAAGTCCGCTGTCAAAAAGCTTTACGTCCCCAACCGTGACCTTGAAATTCCACGATGCCAGCACGATAAAGTACATTATCATGAGCTGAAGCACAACGGGAGTTCCGCGAATGACGGTTATATATATATTTGCAAGCACGGACAGGGGCTTTAGCTTGCCCGTTTTTTTGTTTACGTAATTAATAACGGCAAAGATAGTGCCAAGAATTATACCGATGATCGTTGCCATGGCGGCAATGAGGATGGTATTGCCGAGTCCCTCAAGATAAAGCTTCCAGCGGTCCTCAACCAAAAACGCCTTGTCAAATCTTGTCCAAAGCGATACAAAAAACTGTTGTACGTCCATTTTTTCTCCTAAACACAATGCAAGGGGGCGCGGTTGCGCCCTCTCGCCAATTTTTATTAATTTCCGGATGCAGCGAGCATTGCCTGTGCGGGAAGCTTATCCATAAGGATAGCGTCTATACGTCCCGATTTAAGATCCGCCAATGCAAGCGAATACTGCTTATATTGCTTGATCTCGGTTTTGGCA
>JBGVJM010000140.1:0-2279 GCA_045129415.1 Eubacteriales bacterium | reverse complement strand
TGACCTCGACTGGGCACTTGCAACGCTCAATATGTCCGATGAGTTTACACCTTACGGTGCAGGAGACGGAACGATCAAGAATATCAAGTGTCCCGTTGCACTTACTATGGGTGAAAAGGATATCGTCGTACCCGATTACATGGTGCTTGACAATTACAATGCGTTGGGAGAGCTCGCAACGCTTCTTCCTTACGAAAATTGCGGACATTCGCCTATGATTGACTGTCCCGATAGACTTGCAAAAGACGTCGTAGAGTTTTTTGAAAAATAATTAAAAAATATAGTTGCGGCGAGGTCATCTCGCCGCAATTTTGCAACGTCAGTTATTGAAAAATGCGTATAAGTATGATATAATTGACGTATAGCGTGTTACTTCAAACAAAGGAGAATTTTCAGATGAAAAAGTATATTCTTGCATTGGACGAGGGTACTACGAGTGCCAGAGCCATACTGTTTGATAAGCAATCCAACATAATTTCTATGGCACAGCACGAGATCCCTCAGATATATCCGCATCCGGGATGGGTGGAGCAGGATCCTATGGACATCTACGCAAATCAATATGCGGCTCTTACCGAGTGTATTGCCAAAAGCGGCATATCGCCCGATGAGATCGCGGCAGTAGGCATCACAAATCAAAGAGAAACGGTTATACTTTGGGATAGAAATACCGGAAGACCCGTATACAATGCTATTGTTTGGCAATGCAGGCGCACGTCCGAAATATGCAAGAAATTAGAAGTACAAGGCTATGGCGAATTGATTCGCAAGGCAACGGGACTTCGACTTGACCCCTATTTCAGTGGCACCAAGATAAGGTGGATACTTGATAACGTTGAGGGTGCAAGAGAAAAGGCCGAGGCGGGCGAGCTTATGGCAGGAACCGTTGACACGTGGCTTATATGGAAGCTGACCGACGGAAAGGTATTTGTTACCGATAGAACCAACGCATCAAGAACTATGCTTTGTAATATACATACGGGCGAGTGGGACGATGAGCTTCTTGAAATGCTTGACATTCCCAAGGCGATCTTGCCCGAAATAAGGAGCAGCAGTGAGGTATACGGCACGTTTGAGTGTATGGGCGCGGAGCTTACCATTTCGGGTATTGCGGGCGACCAGCAGTCTGCTTTATTCGGTCAGACCTGCTTTGAAGCGGGTGAGGCAAAGAATACGTACGGTACAGGTTGCTTTTTATTGGCGCACACGGGTAGTGATGCAGTCGAAAGCAAGCAGGGACTGCTTACCACGATAGCCGCAGGTGAAAACGGTCGTCCGATCGAGTACGCATTGGAAGGAAGCGTGTTTGTAGGCGGCGCGGTCATAAGATGGTTGCGTGACGAGCTTAAGCTTATACACGACTCCTCGGACAGTGAATATTTTGCGCGAAAGGTCAAGGACACTGCAGGCGTTTATCTTGTTCCTGCGTTCAGCGGACTTGGTGCGCCCATTTGGGATATGAACGCGCGCGGAACTATACTCGGTCTTACCGCAGGAACGGGCAAAAATCATATAATTCGCGCGGCACTTGAGGCTATCGCATATCAGACCGAGGATGTTATATCCGCAATGAATGCCGACGTCTCCGCACTTTACGGCGAAGATTCGTCAAAGACTATATCGCTTTTGCGTGTGGACGGCGGTGCATCCGCTAACGACTTGCTTATGCAAATGCAAAGTGACCTGTCGGGAATCACAGTTCAAAGAAATTCCAATCCTGAGGCAACGGCGGCAGGTGCCGCGTATCTTGCTGGTCTTGCAGTTGGATTTTTTGCAAGCAGAGACGAGATCAAGAGCCTTGTATCGGCGGGAGCAAGCTTTAAGCCTTGTATGGATGCCGAGCAAAGAGAAAAGCATCTTAACGGTTGGCACAGAGCTGTGGCGGCTTGCCGTAAATTCAGCGAAAGCGAGGAATAAAAAGCTATGGTAGAGAAAAAGAGTTTCAGCGTTTTGTCGTGCGACGGAGTGCATAACCTTTCCGGTGTTGTCTATTTTCCCGAGGGCGAGGCAAAGGGACTTTTTCACGTTGTTCACGGAATGACCGAGCATATAGCGCGCTATGATAAATTTCTTACCGATATGGCAAAGCAAGGATACATAAGCTTTGGATATAATCATCTCGGACACAAGGATACGGCGGATGATTCCGAGCTTGGATATATTGCCAAGGAGAACGGTTGGGAGCTTTTGGTCAAGGACGTAAAGGTATTTTCCGACGCGGTCCGTGAGAAGTTTGGAAATGCCGAGCTTCCGCTTTACCTTATGGGACACAGTATGGG
>JBGVJM010000139.1:0-3627 GCA_045129415.1 Eubacteriales bacterium | reverse complement strand
GCGCTAAACACCTTGCCGAAAAGCTTTACGATTCGCACAGCGGCTCTGTTTGGCATAGACAAAGCTCCCGAACTTTCCTCCCTCAAGCTTTCAAGACAAGAAGAAAAGGAGATAAAGCTCCTGTGCGGCGGCAAGTATAACGAGCCTACCCCCGTGGGCGCGCGTTACCTTATCGCAGCTCTCGGTAATTGCGCCGAAGGCGCGGCGCTTTTGCGCGGTGACGTTCAATTCGCGCGTCTTATTGCGGACGAAAGAGCAAAAGATCCCTGCGTTTCAATATCCTATCTCCCCGTAAACGGCAACGACCTCATCTCTCTCGGTATACCGCCCCGCGAAATCGGAGATATTATGCAAAGGCTGCTCGATGCCGTCATCAAAGACCCCTCGCTGTGTAAAAACGACGTGCTTTTGCACTTGGCTAAAACTATCTATAACGAAAAGAGAAGCTAAAATGTATAGATCATCACCAACACCCAAGAACACCTATGCCAAAATTGCGGCATTGGTATGTCTTTTGCTCGGCATGGCTTTGTTTGCTATTGCAAGTCTTAATCTTGTAGACTATCCTGCCCTGCCTCAGACTCTCGGAATATTCAGCCTTACGGCATCCGTCTATATTGCCTCGGCATTCCTGCTTCGCAGATATACCTTTTCGGTTGATCAAAATCCGCAGGGCGAGCTCGGCGAGCTTGATTTTTGCATTGTGGAGAACAAGGGCAAGCGCGAGATCACAGTTTGTCGCATAGGCATTGACGAAATAACCTCGGTGCGCGAGGTCAACGAGCAAAACAAAAAGACCGTTTCCGAGGAGCGAAAAGGCATGGCGCGCTACACCTACGACGTAACCTTTGCGCCCGAGCGCCGACTTGAAATAGTGAGCCGATATGACGAACAGCAGTTTTCCATTCTCGTAACGTATGACGAAGCTCTTCTTGATGCGATCAACAGAGCAAAAAAGCAATAAAATAAAGCGGAGAGCGACGCTCTCCGCTTTATTTTTGTTTATTATCAGAACTTTGAGATCTTGAAGTTGATTCCCTTTTCCTCGGTCTTTTCGGGTGCGCACTTTTTAGCAACAGCCTCTTTGACCTTAGCTTCAAGCTGACACTTTGCACGAGCGTTTACCGATATGTATCTGCATACTACAACGGTTCCGCAAACCATAGTTGTAACAGCAAGCGTTACAACTGCACAAATCATTGCGCGGAAATATTCGATCGCAGGATCATATAAATTTACGTGTGCCATCCATGCAAACATTGCTACGGTCATTCCCATACAGAACGCAACGAATGCTCCAAGAAATACGTATTTGAAAACAACGCGCTCGCGGCAGCAATCCTTTACCTCAATTTCAAACTCCTCTGTTTTAAGCTCTTCGTTTTTGGGTATCATTTTACAGGTAAACTTTTTCATTTTTTCTCCACCTTTCGTTTGTTATTAATTATATGTTCTTGTAAATCGTTTTATCATTCAACGTCGTATCCGCCATCGGTCTTTTTAAGACAGCTCGAATACATCTCGCGAAGCGCTCTTACCATATATTCGGTATCGCGCGCGCCTGCGGTCTCATAAGCCGAGTGCATAGCGAGCTGGGCAAGTCCGATATCAACGGTGTTGAGCGATACCTGAGTATTTGCGATATTGCCGAGCGTTGAGCCGCCCGCCATATCGGCGCGGTTGCAATAAATCTGAACGGGAACGTCAACTCTCTCGCAAACGGTCTTGAATATCGCGCTTGATACCGCATCCGACGTGTATTTTTGATTTGCGTTGTATTTTATAACTATACCGCCGTTCATATAAACGGTGTGGTTTTTGTCGGAATACTCGGGATGGTTGGGGTGTCTTGCGTGCGCATTGTCGCAGGACGCCATAAAGCTGTTTGCGACCATCATATTGTAGCTCTCGCCGTTGCCTCCCATTGCCGCGTTGATTCGGCTCAGCACGTCGCAAAGCATAGTGGATGCCGCGCCCTGCTTTGTCTGACTTCCCACCTCTTCGTTATCAAAGAGTGCATAAACGGGTACGCTTGCCGCCTCGGTTGCGCCAAGAAATGCTTCAAGTGCCGCAAACGCGCACTGAAGATCGTCAAGTCTCGGTGCGGATACGTACTCACCCCAAGCGCAAGCCGCCTGAGGATTGTAAAGGAACGCGTCGGTTGAAATAACGTCGCCTTCGTCAGCTCCTATCGCACAAGCCAGCTTTGATGCAAACGCTCTTTGCTCTCCCACGCTCTCAAACAGTGGTATCATATCAACTGCCGCATTGTAGCTCATGCCGTCGTTTGCCTGACGGTTCATGTGAATTGCAACGTTGGGAATAAGCGCGCAGGGCTCTACGGTATCAAAAAGCTTTACCTCAATTCCCTTCTCGCTTCTTACAACTGCTCTGCCCGCAACGGAGAGCGGCTTGTCCATCCAGGTCGAGCAAAGCATTCCGCCGTATTTCTCAACGGAAAGACGGGTATATTTTCCGTCACAAAGCTCGGCATTTTCCTTGACCTTAAAGCAGGGGCTGTCCGCGTGCGCCGCGGCGATCATAAAGCCGACTGCCTTTTTCTCGGGAACACGGAAGGCGATAAGAGACGAGCCGTTGCGCTCCACAAAATATCCCTTGCCTGCCTCGAGAGTCCACGACTTGCCCTCACAAAGCTTGGTATAGCCGTTGTTTTCAAGTGTTTTCGCCGTGTGCGCGCAGGCGTGATATGCCGTGGGCGACGACGCAATATAGTCAAAAAGCTTTTCGTTCATTTTTATTATCCGATCCTTTTCACCGATATAGTATTATTATAATCTCAATACAAAGAAAAGTCAAGATGTCGAAAAAAGAAAATTGACCGCCCGAAATCGGGCGGTCAAAATGATTTTAAAGAATTATTCTTCTACTGCGGTCTCAACGGGAGCCTCTTCAGCCACGGGAGCCTCTTCAGCCACGGGAGCTTCTTCAACTGCGAGAGCCTCTTCTACAGCAAGCTCAGCAGCCGCTTCCTCGCGGTCAGCCTTCATCTGCTTGAAGAATATTGCAAAGAGGATCAAGGTTGCGGCATATACGAGAACGTTAAGTCCCATAATTACATCAAACATAGCAAGAACGATACCGCCGATAGCAACGAATGCTGCGCCGATAAAGAGCTTGATAAAGGGTGCCTTCTTGTCGGTGTTCTCGTCCTTCGCAAGCGCCTTAAGATACTTGGAAGTTCTCTTGAACGCAGAGCTGATAAGGGTGAGTGCGGTGAGAATGAAAGCAAACAATACAGCAACAATAATGGTTATCGTAAGGAAGCTGGTGTTAAAGAAATTGATAACGTCATCCCACGAATCGAGTATCTGCTGGGGCAGATCCTTGTAATCGTGAAGGAACTGCTCAAGATCCTCAACACTCTGAAGATCAAGAGAATCCTTGATCTCGGCGGGAAGCTCCTCAAACATTTCCTCAAGGTTGCCCATTTCCTGCTCCATCTGCTCCATGGTAGCAGCAAATTCTTCTATCTGAGGCTTTACTTCGGTCTCAAGCATGGGGATGATCTCATTTCTCATGATGTCGCCCATTGCGGTGAGAATTACGCAGCCTGCAACTACAACAGCGGCTACAATGGAAACGAGAACTATGGAGATAGTGGTCATA
>JBGVJM010000138.1:0-5621 GCA_045129415.1 Eubacteriales bacterium | reverse complement strand
AAAGCGGGTGAGATCAAAGAATCCCGAAAACCAAATGGCAACGAAGGATCCGTTTATACCTTTGATAAGTCTGCATTCTATAAGCTTGTAATAAAGGTCGTGAACCGAAGCAAAAAAGACGCTCTCGTCTATTCCTCGCTCGGCATAAACCTCTTTGAGCCTTTTGGAAAGGCAAATGAACAAAAGTAATGAAACGGTGTATTCGTGAATGCCCAGCTCGTGTCCCAATGAGATGGCATCCTTGAGCATTTTTGGATAATTACATTTGATATTATCGTTGTATTCGTCAAGCAAGGATAAAAAACGTTGCATTGCATTTTCGTTTGCAGATATAGCATCAAAGGCAGCAACAAGATCAACTTGTGCATCTGCAGGGAAACCGTGCGCCTGCATAAAGGCGGAAATATAATTTCTGAGATGTGTCATATAATAACTCCAAAAGAGATGTATATTTTTGGTATCTTATTATGATAAAATGATATCATAAAATTTCAAAAAATTCAAGGGATTTGATTATTAAAAGCGGCAAATAATTTAACAAATAAAAAAGAAAAAAATTTTCAAAAAAGGTGTTGACAAACATTTATTGTTATGGTATAATACCATAGTCGGCGCGTGAGTCGGCGATCGAACGCTGGTGTGGCTCAATGGCAGAGCAGCTGATTTGTAATCAGCAGGTTGATGGTTCGACTCCGTTCACCAGCTCCAATATGGGGGATTTCCCGAGCGGCCAAAGGGGGCAGACTGTAAATCTGTTGTCACTGACTTCGGTGGTCCGAATCCACCATCCCCCACCAAAAAAGCACATAGGCATTTGCCTATGTGCTTTTTTGCTGTCGGACTTTGCTTTCGTGACCACATCCTATTTGCTTTTAGCAAATAGGACATTGTTTGCGCCGAGATAGACTTTGCTTTTCAATGAATTTTGCGCAAATTTGTGATCACGAATCCACCATCCCCAAGGCTTATGCCTATCGGGTTTTTTGCTGTCGGACTTTGCTTTCGTGACCACATCCTATTTGCGACTATAAGAAAATTACACAGGAGTCAGCCTGTGTGATTTTTATGTTTGAATTTATTTATCCACAAAGTGCATATAAATTTCGTTTTTGGGGACTCCGCGGTCGCGTGCGGTTGCCTTGATCGCGTCCTTTTGAGTCATGCCTTCGCTTAAGTAATGCTTGACGTGTGCCTCTACCGAAAGAGAACAAAGATCTTGCGTCTTGCCCTTTACGGAATTTTTGTCTGCTCCCTCAACAACAAGCACGTATTCACCGCGAGGATCATTGTCGCGATAGAAATCAACTGCGCCTCGGAGCGTGGTCCTGTGAATATCCTCGTTGAGCTTTGTAAGCTCGCGGCAAAGCGCTATCTTGCGCTCCTCGCCGAATATTTCACACATATCCGAGAGCGTTGCGCGCAGCTTGTGCGGCGCCTCATGGAATATGGTAGTACGGTCGTCGGTACATAACTCCTCAAGTCTTTGGCGACGCTCCTTTTTGTCAGCCGACAAAAAGCCTTCAAAGCAAAATCTTTGCGTTGGGAGTCCTGAGAGCGTGAGCGCCAGCACCGCGGCGCAAGCGCCGGGTATGCTCGTCACGGGAATGTTCTTTTCGGCGCAAAGCCTTACTATGTCCTCGCCGGGATCGCTAATAGCGGGAGTACCCGCATCGGTGACGAGCGCGCAGGATTGCCCTGCGAGCAGGCGCTCACATATAAGCTCACCGTGTGTGCGCTTGTTGTGCTCAAAATATGAAACCATAGGCTTTTGAATACCGAGATAGGATAAGAGTCGCATAGAGTTTCTCGTGTCCTCGGCGGCAATAAAATCCACCTCGGACAGCACCTTGACGGCTCTTGACGAAATATCGGCAAGGTTGCCGACGGGCGTTGCAACGAGGTACAGAGTACCGCCCACGACCTTATTCTTTTCGGGCGATATCGGCGCGCCGAACTCGGCGTAATTATCGTTATTGTTCATAAGGGTTGCCTTTCTTTGCTTGCCTGTAACCGAAACGGCACATCACGAATAGAATTATATAGAATGATTAAGACGCACGGAGGTTTGGCATGGCGATAAAAATATATATCGATCAGGGACATAATCCCAAAAGTCCCAACACGGGTGCTGAGGGACAGGGAAGGCGCGAGCAGGACATAACGTATGAGGTGGGGCAACAGCTTGCCGCACTTTTGCGCCGCAGTGGAAACTACGACGTAAGGTTATCAAGACCGACTCCAACCACTCAGCTTGGAACGTCCAACGCGGGAAGCCTTTCGGCAAGAGTGAGGGATGCGAACGCCTGGGGAGCGGACTATTTTGTCAGCCTGCACACCAATGCATCCGAGATAGAAAGCGCATCGGGAACCGAGGCATTTGCTTATTCAAGAGGAACGCCCGCATTCCGACTTGCAGAGGATATAGTCAATAACATATCCGAGATAACGGGACTTAACAACAGAGGCGCAAAGGTGCGTCCCGGTCTTTACGTTTTGAAAAAGACCAATATGCCCGCAACGCTCGTTGAGCTTGGCTTTATCACAAATCCGCGCGATTCCGCGCTGATGGGTAACTCGCCCGAGCTGTTTGCTCGCGGAGTCTATAACGGAATAGTGGAATTTACGGGACTCAGATAGTCTCCTCTATCATTTTGAGAAGCTCGGCCTCGTCAATGACCGTAACGCCGAGCGCGCGAGCCTTTGTGAGCTTGCTGCCTGCCGCATCACCTGCCACAACGTAGCTGGTTTTTGCCGAAACGGAGCCCGAAACCTTGCCGCCGAGAGCCTTTATTTTGTCGGAAGCCTCGTCGCGCGTAAGAGAGGGCAACGTGCCCGTCAAAACAAAGGTGAGTCCTGCGAATTTGTCGGACGTGGGAGCCTTTACGGCGCTTGTGACAAGTCCCGCGTCAATAAGACGGCGGCACATTTCAAGGTTTTGCGGATGAGAGAAATAGTTTATAACACAGCCTGCGGTAACCGCGCCGAAATCGGGAATGGAGATAAGCTCCTCCTCGGTTGCCTCCATGCAGGCCTCAAGCGTCTTGTATTTTGCGGCAAGTGCGGTTGCGGCTACCTCGCCCACGTTTTGTATGCCGAGAGCGAATATAAGGCGTTCAAGTCCCGCACTCTTGGAGTTTTCGATCGCCGAGACGAGATTTTGAGCCGACTTTTCGCCCATTCGTTCAAGCTTTTGAATATCCTCGGCTTTTATGGAGTAGAGGTCGGCGGCACAGCTTATCAAGCCGTTGTCGATGAGAAGCTCAATTATTTGCGGTCCGAGACCGTCAATATTCATTGCGTTTTTAGATGCAAAATGCTCAATTCCGCGCGAAAGCTGGGCGGGGCAGGAAACGTTTGTGCATCTCGCCGCCGCGTTTTGCTCAGGATCGTAGAACACGGGCTCTCCGCAAGAGGGGCAAACGGTGGGCATATTGAATACGCGCTCCGAGCCGTCTCTCTTTGAAGCGTGAGCCGAGATTATCTCGGGAATAATGTCGCCCGCCTTTCTGACGGTTACAAGGTCGCCAAGCATGATATCGCGCTGACGGATAAAGTCAAGATTGTGAAGCGTAGCTCGACTTACCGTTGTTCCCGCAAGTGACACGGGCTCAAGGACTGCGGTGGGTGTGAGTACACCCGTGCGTCCGACCGCGATGGTAATGTCGATGAGGCGCGTGACCTTTTCTTCGGGCGGGAATTTGTATGCCGCCGCCCATTTCGGTGTGCTTGTGCCTTCGCCTATCTTGACTCGGTCGGCAAGAAGATCTGCTTTGATGACCACGCCGTCTATATCGTAGGGAAGAGTGGGACGAAGCCTGCCTATTTCCTCGATATGCGCTAAAATTTCGTCAACCTTGGATGTGGTCTTGCGCATTGAGACAACGGAAAAGCCGAGAGAAGCAAGTCTGTCCAGCGTTTCGGTGTGACTTTCGGGCGCGTGACCGTCAAGATAGAGGTTGCCCTCTTGGAAATTGAAAATGAAAATATCAAGTCCGCGGGAAGCCGTGACTTGTGGGTCAAGCTGACGGAGCGAGCCTGCCGCGGCATTTCTTGGATTTGCCATGAGTGCTTTGCCCTCGCTCTCGCGCTTGGCATTAATGCGATGGAACACTCCGCGAGGCATATAGACCTCGCCGCGCACCGTAATATCAAGCGGCTCGGGAAGTGTCATGGGAATGGAAAATATAGTTTTGAGGTTTTGCGTAACGTCCTCGCCGACAACGCCGTCTCCGCGCGTTGCGCCCTGGATGAAAACGCCCTTTTCGTATTTTAAGGATACCGAAAGGCCGTCAATTTTAGGCTCAACGGAGTACGCCGCACCCGACACGGTCTCTTCAACACCCGACAAAAAGTCGCGAAGCTCGTCAAAGGAAAAGACGTCCGATAGCGAGTCCATGCGCGCGGTATGCGTTACCTTGCCAAACTTGTCAAGCGCCTGACCGCCAACGCGCTGCGTGGGTGAAGCAGGGTCAAAAAATTCGGGGTTTTCCGCTTCAAGACGCTTGAGACGGTCAAACATCATATCGTAGTCGTAGTCCGAAATTTCGGGCGCGTCGTAAACGTAATAAAGCTTTGCGTGGTGAGTCAGCTCACGGCGCAGTTTTTGCATTTCTTCAAGTATTTGAGACTTTGAGGACATACTCTTACTCCTTGCTCAAAAAATGTGGATTTCCATACTTATTATACCATATTTTAGGTGCTTTTTCAACAAACTTCAAAAAAAACTTGATTTGCTTCAAAATATAATGTATAATATACGTGTATTTTAGGAAAGGGGGAGACGCCGGAGTGAAAATTGCAATTATTTACACCACAACGGGCGGCACGACGCGAGAGTGCGCGAGTCTTTTGGCGCGTCAGCTTGAAAGACACGACGTGACCGTTGCCGACATGGACGAGGGCATAATTTTGGCGGACTATGATATGATCGTCGTCGGATTCCCCGTAAGAATGGGCAAAGCCGCGCGCCGCGCGAGAAGATTCTTTGCCGATAACGAAAACGCGCTTGAAAAAAGCACGGTTGGCTATTTTATGTGTTGCGGATTTGTTGATTGCTTTGATGATTACAAAACAAAGACCATTCCGCGCCACCTTGCCGAGAAGGCATTTGAAATAGCCTGCTTTGGCGGCTCTCTTGAGCCTTCAAGATTCAAGGGACTTGACAGAATAACCGTTAAAATGGTGCGCGGCGAAATACTTGGCGGCGGTGAAAACGGAGAGGGAAGATCCGATATGTCGCTTCCCACGATAATGGACGAAAATATTGCACAGTTTGCCGACAGAATGAAGAAATTGTCGGAAAAAATCACTTGGTAAATATATACAAATCGAGAGCGCTTGCCTGCAAAATTATTTTTGTCAAGCGATAAAAAAATTGTTGACAAAGGCAGGGCTTTGTGCTATAATAGTCGGGTAAGCGTAAATTTGACCCGCTAGCTCAGACGGTAGAGCACTTGACTTTTAATCAAGGGGTCCGGAGTTCGAGTCTCCGGCGGGTCACCAAAAAGAAAAAGGAGTATCGATGATACTCCTTTTTTTGTTCGGGAAATCGTACCCTACAGTTTTTATATAACTCTGCACTCTGCATTAACGGACAGTCAAGGACGCCTGTCCCTACAAAT
>JBGVJM010000137.1:0-4010 GCA_045129415.1 Eubacteriales bacterium | reverse complement strand
GCCGACGTACACCGTTTGCGAGCCGAATTTTTATCCAAATTCTTATCGGGGCGCGTCTCTTAACGTCCCCAAAAACGCTTTACGAAAGGTAACGATATGTCAAATAAATTCACACCAAAGGCGCAAAGCGCGCTTGGTCTTTCTCTTAAATTCGCCTCGGAAATGGGACATTCCTACGTGGGCAGCGAGCATATTCTATGGGGACTTGCATCATGCGACGGCAGTATCGCACAAAAGCTTCTTTTGGGCAAGGGAGTCTCGGCCGATAAGATCAAGGACACGGTTGCCGAGGTGTCGGGAGTGGGCGCGGCGTCCGTATTTTCCCCCGCCGACATGTCTCCGCGCGCCAAGGGTATTATTGAAGGCTCCGCCGCATATGCTTCCCAAAGCGGTCATTTATATATAGGAACGGAGCATATTTTAATGGCCATCGTTTCCGACCGCGACTCCATGGCTTGCCGCGTGCTTGACACGCTCGGCATTTCCCTTCCTGCGTTCGCAGGTGAGATAGAAACCGCCATAAAAGGTGTATCTCAGGGCACCGTCTCTCCTCCCCCGGCAAAGTCAAAGGAAGAAAAAAACGACAAAAACGTACTTTTGCAGTTTGGCAAGGATATGGTTGAGGCGGCAAGGCGCGGAAGGACCGATCCTGTTATCGGACGCGAGAACGAGACGGAAAGACTTATCCAGATACTTTGCCGAAGGACAAAAAACAATCCCTGCCTTATCGGAGAACCCGGTGTTGGCAAGACTGCCGTTGTGGAAGGACTTGCCGCAAGGATCGCCGAGGGAGACGTACCCGATATTTTGCGCGAAAAGAAGATAATATCACTCGACCTCGGCGGAATGATAGCGGGAGCAAAATACCGCGGCGAGTTTGAGGAACGAATGGGACGTGTCCTTTCCTCCTGCTCTAAGGACCCGAGCATAATAATATTTATCGACGAGATACACACTATAATCGGCGCAGGTGCGGCGGAGGGAGCGGTGGATGCGGCAAATATGATAAAGCCCGCATTAGCCCGCGGCGAGCTTCAGGTGATCGGAGCGACTACGCTTGAGGAGTATCGCCGACACATCGAAAAGGACGCAGCCCTTGAACGCCGTTTTGCTCCCGTAACGGTAGGCGAGCCTACGCAAAAGCAGGCTGTTTGCATACTTCGCGGTCTCAGGCCCAAATACGAGGCTCACCACAAGCTAATTATATCGGACGAGGCAATAGATGCCGCCGTAAGACTTTCGGTGCGTTACATCACCGACCGATACCTGCCCGACAAGGCAATCGACCTTATTGATGAAGCGGCGGCGCGCCTGCGCTTAAAGCTTTTTGCAAGTCCGCCCGAGCACCGTGAGCTTGAAAGGCAGCTGCGCGAGCTTGAGGCGCAAAAGGAGGAGGCAATAAAATGTCAGAGCTTTGAGCTTGCCGCCGCCACGCGCGACAAGGAAAACGAGCTTCGCCGCAAATACGAGGAGCAAAAGCGCAAATGGAACAGTCGGTTGGAGTCAAAAAGACTCACGCTATCCGAGGGTGACGTAGCCGACGTGGTAACACAGTGGACCAAGGTTCCCGTAAGCCTTATGGAAGATGATGAAAACGCGCGGCTCATCTCACTTGAGGATTCGCTAAAGCAGCGCATAATAGGTCAGGACACCGCAATCAGCTCACTTTCGGCGGCGATCCGACGCGGCAGGACGGGACTTGGCGACCCCAACCGTCCGATCGGCTCATTCATATTTGCCGGAGACACGGGAGTTGGCAAGACCGAGCTTTGCATAGCCCTGGCGGAGGCGCTTTTTGGCAGTCGCGAGGCGCTTGTCCGCCTTGATATGTCGGAATATATGGAGCGTCACAGCGTATCCAAGCTCATAGGCTCGCCTCCCGGCTACGTTGGCTATGATAATGGCTCCAAGCTTTGCGAGCAGGTACGAAGAAGCCCTTATTCCATCGTGCTTTTTGACGAAATTGAAAAGGCGCATCCCGACGTATTCAACGTGCTTTTGCAAATACTTGAGGACGGAAATCTTACCACGTCAAGCGGCAAAAAGGTCAACTTTTCAAATACCGTTATAATTTTGACCACAAATTTGGGCTCGCGCATGCACGGAGAGACCGCCAAGGTAGGCTTTTCGTCATCACAGGGTGCAGAAAAGGACAGCTCCGTCCGTCGCGAGCGAACGCTTGACGAGATACGCCGCACGTTTCGTCCCGAATTCTTGGGACGAATTGACGAAATAATAGTCTTTGATCCCTTGGAAGGAAAAGAGCTTGTCGAAATAAGCCGCCTTTTGCTCTCCTCTCTCGTAGACCGAATCGAGAGCACGGGCGTATTTATTGAGCTTGATGGCGGAATTGCCGAGGTCATTGCGGACGCGGCACGTATACAGGGTAACGGCGCGCGCGATCTGCGACGTCATATCACAAAAATGGTTGAAAACCCTTATGCCGAGTCGCTTTTGCGTGGTGAATTCTCGGCAGGTGATCTCGTTTTCGCACGCGTAGCGGACGGCAAAATAATTTTTGAGAAGCGAGCGGTGGGCAAGGATAAATAAAATTTTTCCCGCTATTGTAAACGGCACGTAATTGTGCTATAATTGAAAAAGGGCGGACGTGTGTCGTCCGCCACATTCTTTTTTGAGGTAACGTAATGCTATATTTCCAAAGTGACTACGTAATGGGTGCGCATCCCGAAATACTCGCAAGGCTGTCTTCCACTAATTTTGAGGCGACCGCGGGCTACGGCTCCGACCAATTTTCCGACTCCGCAAAGCAAAAAATCAAGGCGGCTTGCGACTGCCCCGAGGCGGACGTTTGGTTTTTGGTGGGCGGCACGCAGGCAAATGCAGTCGTTATCTCAACTATGCTTCTCCGATACGAGAGCGTTATCGCCGCCACCACGGGACACATAGGTGCTCACGAGGCGGGTGCCATCGAATACACGGGACACAAGGTCATATCCCTTCCTCAACACCATGGCAAGCTGGATGCGCGCGAAATTGACGCTTACGCCACCGACTTTTATGCCGATTCAAATCACGAGCATATGTCCCCTCCCGCCATGGTCTATATCTCACATCCCACCGAGTACGGCACGCTCTATTCAAAGGATGAGCTTGAAGAAATCTCAAGGGCTTGCAAAAAGCACAATATGACGCTTTTCCTTGACGGCGCAAGGCTTGGTTACGGTCTTATGAGCCGACACACAGACCTTACATTGCCCGATATCGCGCGTCTTTGCGACGTTTTCTATATCGGCGGCACAAAGGTTGGCGCGCTTTGCGGCGAGGCGGTGGTATTCACAAAAAATAACACACCCAAGCACTTTTTGACTCAAATCAAGCAACAGGGCGCGCTTATAGCAAAGGGCAGGCTCCTGGGCGTTCAGTTTGACACGCTCTTTACCGACGACCTCTACTTCAAGATAAGCAAAAATGCTATCGATAAGGCGGAAAGGCTTAAAGAAATGCTTACGTCCAAGGGATACAGGCTCTTTATGGACTCGCCCACCAATCAGCAGTTCGTAATTATGGAAAACTCCAAGCTTGCAAGGCTTTCGCAAAGCGTTTGTACGGGCTTTTGGGAAAAATACGACGAAAATCACACAGTTGTACGCTTTGCAACAAGCTGGGCAACGACAAGCCGCGAGCTTGACGAGCTTGAGGCTTTGCTTTGACAATTAAAAGCGCCGACGGCGCAAAGGAGAACATTTTGGATAAAAAGAATAACGCCATTGCGGTTTTTGACTCGGGCGTGGGCGGAATAAGTGTCCTGCGCGAGCTTGTCGCAATTATGCCAAATGAAAATTACATATATTTCGGCGACTCTAAAAACGCGCCTTACGGTTCAAGAACACGTAAAGAGGTGTTGGAGCTTACGAAAAGCGCTCTTGAAATGCTCAAAGATCGCGGCATCAAGGCATTTGTGGTTGCTTGCAACACGGCAACCAGCGCGGCGGTGCGCGTTTTACGCGAGCAATATCCCGATCTCGTTATCGTCGGCATTGAGCCCGCCA
>JBGVJM010000136.1:0-3781 GCA_045129415.1 Eubacteriales bacterium | reverse complement strand
TGATATCGCAATAATTTTAAAGGTCGCGGGCGTGGGAATACTCGTGTCAGCCGCCGCTTCAATATTACAAAAATCGGGAAGGGACGAGCAATCGACTCTGGTCATAATCGCGGGCATCGTGGTCGTTCTCGTTATGCTTGTGGGCGAGATAGAAAGACTGTTTACGCTCGTTCGCTCGGTATTCGGCTTCTGATGAGTGACGCTTTATTGAAAATTTTCGGTCTCGCCATTGTGGGAGCGCTTTTGGCGGTCGTTTTGCGCCGCTGGAACGGCGATATGGCTCTTACGTTCAAGATCGGTGCGGCAATCGTTTTGTGCATTGGCGCGGTGACGCTTATGTCGCCCATTATTGACACGGTAAGAGAGCTTTCGGAGTCGGTTGAGATCTCGGAAACGTTAGGAAGTGCCGCAGGCGTGCTTGTAAAGGTGCTGTGCGTTGCATTATTAAGTCACGTTTGCGCTACGGTTTGCCGCGACTGCGGAGAGACCAGCATTGCCTATTACGCAGAGCTTTGCGGAAAGATCGAGATAATTATACTCTCCTTGCCACTATTTTTTGAGATACTGAACACGGCTCGTCAGCTTTTGGAGATTAGCGCATAGAAAAGGATTAAAAATGAAGATGAAACCAAAACACAGGATCTTTGCTATAATTTTATCGCTTATGGCGGTCATCATTCTCGGTACGGTACGCGTAAACGCGGAGGAGGGCAGTCTTCCCGAGGAATACGGGGATTTTGCAAATTCCTTTGAAGGCTCGGTTGCGGACGAGCTTCTCGAAGGGGTGCTTTCGGACGATCCCGACGACGTAAACGGCGCGGCGCAGGAGATGATAAGGCCCGCAAGGCTTCTGCAAATGGTTATAGAAGCATTCGGGCATAGCGTGGGCGAAGTTATGCCAAGCCTTTTGACTATACTTGCCATAGTCATACTGTCGTCCCTTTGCTATTCGGTGTCCTCCTTTTGCGGAGAGGGAATATCGCGCGCGGTTGACATTTGCGTGCGTCTTTGCAGCTTTTGTGCAACGAGCGGTGTGGCTATCTCATGCGCGCAGGGACTGAAGGAGTATTTTGAAGGTCTGTTTTCGGCGGTTGCGGCATTTATTCCGCTTTCGGCAACAATGTACGCAATGGGCGGTAATCTTACGAGCGCGGCAAGCTCCTCGGCAACGCTGGGCGTTATTTTGTCGGTGTGTCAGTTTATTTGCGGCTATACGGTAATGCCCGTGTTTTGCCTGTGCCTTTGTACCTCGGTGATGTCCGCGTTTGACGGCTCGGCAGGTCTTCTCGGTGCAACGGTTGGCTCCACCGTGCGCAAATGGTACACTGCCGCCGTGGCTTTTGTTATGTCGGTGCTGACTGCGGCACTTGCCTCGCAAAGCATTTTGTCAGCCAAGGCGGACAACGCGGCTATGAGAGGAGTAAAGATAGCAGTCAGCAGCTTCGTGCCGCTTTTCGGCGGCTCGCTATCGTCAACGCTTGGCACTCTTTCTTCGTCCGTTGAGCTTTTGCGCGGATCGGTCGGAATAATCGGAATAGTCGTTATTTTTGCAATGCTTTTGCCGGTTGCCATTGAGCTTGCGCTTATGCGCGCCGTCTTTTCGGTCGGTGCTTTTTGCGCAGGCCTTGTCGGTTGCCCCGCCGAGCAGAGGATCATGACCGAGGCAGGCTCGCTGTACGGATATCTTGAGGGCGCGGCACTTATGTGCTCGGCGGTGTTTATCATTGCGCTTGGTATATTTGCGGCGTCTCTCACGCCCTTTTCGTGAGGTGGATATGAAGCAGTATATAATGTCGGTCATCACCGTTGCCATAGCCGCCTCAATAGTGTCGGCACTTTGTCCCGACGGAGAGCGAGGAGGACTTTCAAGGGCGGTAAAGCTTGTTTCGGCTCTGTGCATTATTCTTGTTTGCTTTGCACCCGCGCAAGACGCGATAACGTGGCTTTCCGAGCTTGATATTGAGTCTGTACTGCCCGATACAGAGGGCAAAAATGACGAATATGAAAGTATATTTATGGATTCTTACGGCGAGGCGGAGGAGCAAAATCTCAAGGAAGGGATCAAAAGCCTGCTCCTTGATAGATTTGGAATAGACCCTCTTTGCGTGGAAGTGTCACTGCATTTTTACGAGGGGCAGGAGCCGCGCCGACTTGAGCGCGTGACCTTAACGCTTTACGGCTCGGCTATCTTTGCCGATACGGGAGAGATGGAAAGACAGCTTTCAAGCTTGCTTGGATGCAGGATAGTAACGGTTATAGGATGATTTTAGGAGGAATTTATGGCGCAAAAAAATGCTTTGAGCGACGTTTATGGCACCGTTGCTCACATGAAAAAGGGCGGTACGCTCAAAATTTTGGTGATAGTTCTTGTCGTTGGTGCGGCATTGCTGCTCGTCGGCTCATTCTTTACCTCGGACGAGCAAGATTCGGGCGAGGACGGTCAGGATAACGTTATACAAAGCACCATTGATTTTTACGAATACAAAAGAGCGCTTGAGGAGGAGATAGAGTCACTTTGCGGCACGGTTTCGGGCGTTGGATACGTAAACGCGGTCACTTTCTTTGACGAGGTGGGCGGCAGCATATACGCGCAAAACACACAAAGCGGTCAGTCACAGCAAAAGAATGAGTACGTTATTATAGGAAGCGGACAAGGTGCGCACGCGCTCTACATAGGTGAAAGCCTGCCCACGCTCTCGGGTATCGGAGTTACTTGCAATACGGGCGGCGACATTGTAAAGCGGAACGAGCTGGTCGCCTTGCTTTCAGCGGCATACGGATTGCCCATGAGCCGCATATACGTCAGTGAGTCGGGAAAATAAACTTAAAAATTCTTTCCGCGGCGGAATATATAAGACGGCGGCAAAATATATTGTATCGTAACCAAAATTAACAAAGCATGGAGGCAGATATGGCATTTAAGGACACAATGAACAAGGTCAAGGAATTTTTTATGAAGGACGGCAAGAGAAATCTTATAATCACCTGCGCGGTGGTGCTTATAGGCGCGGCGGTTTGGCTCAATTTCATCTTCTTTGCCGACAACAAGGACGGCGGATTTGATTACACGGGCAATACCGGAATGAGCGGCGAGCTTGACAATTCAAAGAATCCTACGAACGACAACGCGACAAACGCAGGAAGCACCGACAGCTATTTTGCAACGGTTCAGGTAAGCCGTCAGAGAGCGCGTGAGGAAGCACTTGAGGTACTTAACGCGGTTTTGGAGAACGACAAGGCAACAGACGCGGTCAAGGCGGAGGCAGTAGAGGAAATAAAGAAGATCTCTATGGAGATGGAGCAGGAGGCGGACATTGAGTCGCTTATCGTTTCCCGTGGCTTTGAGCAGTGCGTGGCAGTTGTTAACGGCGAAACGGCAAGCATCGTTGTAAAGTGCTCCGGCAAGCTCACCCCCACTCAGCTTGCGCAGATCAACGCATCCGTTTACGAGATCACGGGTATTGAGCCTATTAATATCACCATCGTTGGAAGAGAATGATATCTCTATTTGGTGGGCTGTGTGCAGCAGCCCACTTTTTTATGTCTTTTGCATATCGCAAAGAGATATTTTCGCATATAATGTACTGAAATTCGTTTTTTGGAGTATGACTATGCAAGAAAAATATTTTGGCGCTTCAAACTCGGCGCAAGGATTCAAAAATTACTTTGGAGAGATATTCGGGCGCTGTGATTTCCTTTACATAATCAAGGGAGGCCCCGGAACGGGCAAAAGCTCTTTTATGCGTCGCGTATCAAACGCCGCAAGAGAGCGCGGAGAGCG
>JBGVJM010000135.1:0-17053 GCA_045129415.1 Eubacteriales bacterium | reverse complement strand
CGCAGGATCATTGCGCTATATTACTACCGTTCTCGGTGATGTGATGATAAGTGTGAGTCCCGGCTCAATGTTTGATAATAATTCGAAAAAAGTCGTTGAAATGGATTTCGTTGATTACAAGCCATCCACTGCAAATTTAGTAACATATTTGATTGATGGGAATGAAAGCCATTTGGATATTGCACGGTATTTAGCAAGCAAGAATCAGCAATAAAAGTATCCCCCGCGGCTTGCCGCGGGGGATGTTTGTTTATTAAAGTGACAAAATCCACTGCGCTATATTGAGCGTCAGCGGCAAGGTAAGAACACAAAGCAGGGACGAGGTTCCGACCACGAGTCCCGAGTATCCCGAGTCAATTCCGAAGGATTCCGACATCATGGAAACCGATGCGGCGGCGGGAAGTGCCGCGGCGGCGGTAAAGAACATCGCGTATTCGTAGGGAACTCCCAAAAGCTTGGCAATAAGACAAATTGTAAGGGGGAGAACGATAAGCTTTGCAGCGTTGTAATAAAGTATCTGCCATTTTGTTAATATTTCGCGCACCTTGAGAGTTGCGATGAGCGCGCCCGTTACCAAGAGCGAAATAGGCGTGCAAAGATTACTCAAAAATCTACATGAATCAAGCAAAAACGCGGGCAGCTGAAAGCCTATTTCGGGAGCCTTCAGAAGAAACAGACCGAAGCCTATTGCCGAGGGCACCGTTCCGAAATTGAGAAGCGCCTTTTTGACTGTAAGCTTTATGTCGTTTCTTTTGCGAGCGTATATGGCAACACCCCAGGTCCACAGCACAACGTTAAAGTTGACCGTGAGGAAGGATGCCATAAACAAGCCCTCCTGATCGAACAAAGCCTCGAAAATGGGAAATCCGATAAAGGCACAGTTGGCAAAGATGAGACCGAACTCGGTTATTTTTTGCTCATTGAAATTCTTTTTTGTGGGAAGAGCCAGAAGGAATGCAATCGCGGCAATGATCACGTAGAAAATGAATCCGAACAAAACTGTTTTTGCGGCGACCTCAACGTTCTCGGCAGTATATTTGGCATTCGCCAGCGAATTTATGATTATTGCGGGCTGTCCGATCTTCAAAATAAGCGTTGACAGTCTTTTGGATGCTACGTCGTCTATTATGCCGAGCTTTCGGGCGACAAATCCGACCGCCATGATAACGAAAAGCGTGGCGACGACGGTATAAAGTGCGTTAAAGTTCATTTTCGGTTACAGCTCCAAAAGCTTTTGCTTTATCGCCTTCATATCCTCAAGCATATCCTCTTTTTTGCGAGGGTCTCGCAAAAGAGCCGCAGGATGATAAACGGCTGTCATAATAAGGTCGCCCTTTTTGAACCACTTTCCGTGCTCCTGGGTTATCTTGAAATCGGGCTTGATAAGACGCATTGCCGAGATGCGTCCGAGACAAACAACGATCTTAGGCTTTATCGTTGCCACCTGCTCGCGCAAATAACCGATACACATATCCTCCTCCTCGGGAAGCGGATCGCGGTTTTTGGGCGGGCGGCATTTTAATATATTGGCTATGTAAACGTCCTCGCGTGAGATGTCGACCGCCAAAAGAAATTTATCGAGAAGCTGTCCTGCGCGGCCAACGAAGGGAACACCCGAAAGGTCCTCCTGCTCGCCGGGGGCTTCGCCAACGAACATAATGTCGGCATTTTCATTTCCAACTCCGAAAACGCAGTTTGTACGGGTCTTGCAAAGCGAGCATTTCTGACACGCGGAGCATTGAGCTTTGATCTCGTCAAGAGTCATTTTTTATATCTTCCTTTCAAAACGTTATCCGACATTAATTATAACAAAAACCGTCTCCGATTTCAATAGTCGGAGACGATATTTTTGAAAAATAATAGATAAAATGATCGACCTGTATCAAAGCTTGCCCAGTGTTTGCACCGCATTGTCTGAGCAGATCACGTGTCCGTGCTCCGAGAGGTATGTAAGCGTTTTTTCGGGATTGAGTGACGTTCCGTATTCATGGATAAATGAAAATCTATCAAGCCGCGTGTATGCACTCATTCCCGTGTCGTAGAGCAATAGATAAAAGCCTTCCTTGTCGTCGTAATAAGCACTGCTTTTGAGATTGCTCTTGCGCTTTTGCAAGGACTTGCAGGTGCGGCAAAGGTCGGACAAACGTGAGAAGTAAAAGGCAAGAGAGCAGGCGTCCTTGGCGTCGGGCAATCCGCCTGTGCGAATGGTCAACGCGCCCGAGGTGGGCCTTGCGCCCTCCTTTTTCTTGGGCTTTGACTGTTGACTTGCTTGGTTGCCCTTGGGTTGAACGACGGGTGAGATTCTATCCGTCTTATATAGCTCGGTTGATTCGGAGCGCTCCTTGGGGCTGCCCTTTGTCACAAACAGCTCGCATCCGCCTCGTTTTGATGTGTAAAGCTGAACGAATATCTCCGCGCCCTCGGTATTAAAGCCTATCTGGTCACGCGCCGCATCGAGAATGTCGCGTATAGCGCGTCTTGTTTCAAGCTCCGCGCAATCACTCTCGGCGCAAAGACGGTATTCCTTCATATCTATTTCGTCAAGCATTATTTTAAGCTTGGATTCGTTTATGGGTATAAGCTCCATAGTTGCTCCTTTCCGCCCGACCTTATGCTCGGAGCGTTTATCTAACTACTATTATTATAATGCAGACGGACGTAAAATGTAACCCCTAAAAATATGGTAATTGTGTGTGTATTGAATAACGTGATTGACAAGCCGAGCGGCGGGTGGTATAATTATCACAGATACTTGGAAAGGAGGGATAAACGTGAGATACAATATGGCAAACGATACCGTTGAGCTGTCGGTAAAGGAGCTTTGCGCCATGGCTTTCCGCCGTGGAGATCTTGATGGCTCCATTGCTGATGACCGAGAGATAAGAGCGTCACAGCGCCGCGCGATCTCCGAGTCACTTACGGCGCGCTACGGGCTTGATTATCACGACTCGGTAAGCCTGCACAATACCGTCAAGATCGGTGACGTGTATTATTGTGTCGAGGGCGTGGCGGACGGCATATTATGTCTTGACGGACAGTATTACGTTTACGGATACGGCATTTCGGGTATCGGCGCGTTTATGGATCCTTCCTTGTCAAGGCTTTATTGCCATGCATACTTTTTGTTAAGACAAAAAAATCTTGACTCGGTTCGTGTTCGCGGTGTGGAAATGGATAAGGACGGCGAGCTTCTTTGCTTTGAGGCGGTGCTTTATGCCGATAGCCTGCGAGCCGTATACGAAAGTCTTATCGGCACGGTCGTATGGCGCGGAAGCCTTATGCGCGAGAGGGCGAGGGAAAGACTGCCTAAAACGGCAATGCTGAAATTTCCATACAAGTCGTTGCGCGACAGTCAGGCTGAAATGATAAAGGAATGCTACCGCGACATAAAGCATAAAAACAGACTGTTTTGCCAGGCACCTACGGGAATCGGAAAAACCGTGTCAACGCTTTATCCGTCCGTCAAATGCGTGGGTGAAGGCATTGTTGACAAGATATTTTACCTGACGTCAAAGCAAAGCATAAGACGTGAGGCGGTGTCGGCAATGGCAAGGCTTGAAGAGTCGGGCTCAATGCTGCGCACCTGCGTGATCTCGGCACGTGAGAGCGCTTGTGCCAATGCCGCGGCAAAGCAAAGAGGCGGAAGGCTCTCGTCTAATTGCAGGGCAGGACTGTGCCCTTATGCCGCAGGATATTACGACAGGCTTCCCGCGGCGCTTGCCGAGATGATAGACAGCGGAAACGTATATGACCGCAATGCCATAATCGAATGTGCAAAAAAGCACAAAATATGCCCCTACGAGTTTTCGCTTGATCTGTCCACGCTTTGTGACGTTATAATTTGCGATTATAACTACGTATTCTCGCCAACGGTATATCTCAAAAGATATTTCGGCGACGAGAGGGTGAACGATGAAAAATACGTATTTTTGGTGGACGAGGCACACAATTTGCCCTCGCGCGCAAGAGATATGTTTTCCAAGAAGCTTGAGGCTTGCGCATTTGATAAGATACGTCAGCTTTTACCCGAGGACAGTGCGCTTTGCATGGCGGCTTGCGACGTAATATCGGCATTGGACCGCTTATCCAAGCTTTGCCGCGACAATATGCACTATTTTTCGGACGGAAGCCAAGCGGGATATAGCATAGAGCGTCAAATACCGCAAGGTCTTGGAGAAGCGCTTACCGTATTTGAAAAGAAGTGCGCGGAATGGTTAAAGCACGTTGAAGACCACCCTGCGCGCGCGATGGTCGAGGATCTGTCATTCGAGCTTTTTGAGTATAGAAAAATAGCCGAAAGATACGACGGCGGATATCTTACGTTTGTCAACGTCAGGGGTGATGATATATCGGTGCTTTTGTACTGTCTTGACCCCGCACCGCAGCTTTCAATGTGCCTTGACCGAGCGTATGCATCGGTGCTGTTTTCGGCAACGCTTACTCCGACGGAGTATTTTGCCGACATACTCGGCGGCGGAAAAAACAGCGTATCCGTAAGCTTTTCGCCTCCGTTCGATCCCGCAAATCTATGCCTTGCGGTCATGGACGGAATAAGCACGAGATATGAGGACAGGGAAGCGTCCTATAAAAAGATCGCATCATGTATTGCGGCAACCGCATCGGCAAGATCGGGCAACTATATGGTGTTCTTCCCGTCGTACAGCTATATGGAATCGGTGCGCGAGGCGTTTTTGAAAAAGTATCCGAGAGTCCGTGTGCTGTCGCAAAAGAAGAGCATGACGGCGGAGGAAAGAGAAGCCTTTCTTAATTCCTTCGGGGCCGACGGCAATACGAGAATCGGCTTTTGCGTGCTTGGCGCAGGCTTTTCGGAGGGAATAGACCTTCCCGGCGACCGTCTTATCGGAGCCTTGGTGGTTGGTGTCGGACTTCCCGCAATTTCCGACGAAAACAACATAATCCGCGACTATTACGAAAATAAAAACGGAAGCGGCTATGACTATGCCTACACCTATCCCGGAATGAATGCCGTGCTTCAGGCGGCGGGTAGAGTCATAAGAACCGAGAGCGATCGCGGAATAGTGGTTCTTATAGACGATAGATTTGCCGAGCCGAAGTATAGGAATATGTTCCCTCGGGAATGGCGAGGTGCAAAGCTTGCGGGCAATGCATCGGCGCTTGCGGAGATAGCGCGGAGATTTTGGCAAAATTCAAAATAAACGCACCTTTTTGTGTTGCTTTTTGTCTTTAAATGTGCTATACTGTGTACAATGTGCAGATAGCAAAAAATAATATTCGGAGATTATTGATGAGATACAGTCAGATGAGCTATGCCGAGCTTTGTGCGGAGCATAAAAAATTGACAAAAGAATACGAGGATATAAAAAATCTCGGTCTTTCGCTGGATATATCCAGAGGAAAGCCCGGTGCGGAGCAGCTCGACCTGTCAAACGGTATACTTACCGTAATAAGCAGCTCGGACGATTGCAGGAGTGAGCGCGGACTTGATTGCAGGAATTACGGCGTGCTTGACGGAATTCCCGAAATCAAGAGGCTGTTTTCGGACCTTCTCGGTATACCGACGAAAAATATAATGGTGGGTGCCAGCTCGTCGCTGAATCTTATGTACGACGCGATCGCTCGCGCAATGCTTTACGGTGTTGTGGGCAGTGAGAGACCTTGGTGCCGAGAGGAGAAGATAAAGTTCATTTGTCCCGTCCCCGGATACGACCGTCATTTCAGAGTAACCGAATCATTAGGGATTGAAATGATAAACGTTGCATTGAATTCGGACGGACCCGATATGGATGAGGTTGAAAGACTTGCACTCGATCCTTCGGTCAAGGGAATATGGTGTAATCCCAAGTATTCCAATCCCGAGGGAGTGACGTACTCTCCCGAAACCGTGCGCCGACTTGCATCAATGAAGACGGCGGCGCCCGATTTCAGAATAATGTGGGATAATGCTTACGCGATCCATTCGCTGTACGGTGACGACGATGAGCTTTTAGACATATTTGAGGAGTGCAATAAGGCAAATAATCCCGACAGAGTGTTCTATTTTGCCTCAACGTCAAAGATAACCTATCCCGGCGCGGGAATTGCCATTATGGCGGCAAGTGAGGCAAATCTTAATCAAATAAAGGAAATAGCCGGAGCGCAAACTATCGGTCACGACAAGATAAATCAGCTTCGCCACGTGAGGTTCTTTAAGAATGCCCGGGGCGTGATTGAGCACATGAGGCGTCACGCGGAGATAATCGCCCCCAAGTTCATGGCGGTCCAAAGCATATTGGACGAGGAGCTTTCGGAGCTTGGTATTGCGCGTTGGACAAAGCCTCGCGGCGGTTACTTTATAAGCTTTTATACCGAACGCGGCTGTGCTATGCGCACGTATGAGCTTGCAAAAGAGGCGGGCGTTGTAATGACGACCGTAGGCGCTACGTATCCTTACTCGAAGGATGAGGCGGACAGTAATATCAGAATAGCTCCCACGTATCCGTCACTTGACGAGATAAAAAAGGCTATAAGGGTATTTTGCGTTTGCGTAAAGCTTGCGACTTGCGAAAAATATCTTGAAAACAAATAAACAAATAAATACTGTGGGCGACCTGTCGGTCGCCCACAGTCGTAACGATTCTAATGAAAGGACGGCGCAAATGAAAACAACGCAGGTGGATACCAATCCGTATAAAAACAGCGACACCAACAAGCGCTATTATACGTACGACTATTATCTCAAGCGCACATTTGGCTCAAAATGCATGAAAATACCGCTTGACGCAGGCTTTACCTGTCCGAATATAGACGGCAAATGCTCGCTCGGCGGATGTATCTATTGCTCGGACAGAGGAAGCGGAGATTTCGCCCCCGAGAGCTATATTCCCGTGGACGAGCAGTTTGAAATGGTCAAAGATCAGCTTTCGGGCAAATGGAAGACCGACAAATACATACCGTATTTTCAAGCCCATACAAACACCTATGCGCCGACCGAGGCTATCAAGGAGAAGATCGAGTCGGTGATGTGTAAGGACGGCGTTGTCGGACTGAATATCGCCACCCGTGCGGATTGCCTTGAGGACGAAACCGTTGATTATCTTGCTTCATTGGCGGAGCGCACCGTACTGACCGTAGAGCTTGGCTTGCAAACGTCAAACGACTATGTGGCGCGCTTTATCAACCGAGGACATACGTATGCCGACTTTGTTGAAGGCTATAAAAAGCTCAGGTCGGCATCGAAAAAAATCAATATTTGCGTGCATATAATTTTCGGCTTGCCGAATGAGAGCAGAGCGGACATGCTGAGAACGGCGAAAGACGTGGCGGCACTTAAGCCCGAGCAGGTCAAGATACATCTTTTGCACGTGATAGACGGTACACCGCTTGCAGCGCTTTATAAAAGAGGGCAGTATGAGCCCATGAGCAAAGAGGACTACGTTTCAACGGTATGCGAGGCGTTGACGCTTTTGCCGCCCGACACGGTGGTTGGAAGACTTACGGGTGACGGCATGCAAAAGAGTCTTTTGGCACCCGATTGGAGCCGAAGAAAGACCTCGGTGATCAACGATATCGACAAGCTGATGTATTCAATGAATCTTTGGCAGGGAAAGAGCTTTTGCGATGCGGAATAAAATAAAATATCTATATATAATAAGGCATTGGTAAAATTCCACAATAATGAATATCGTATTTTGTAGATATTGTGGATTTACAATTTACATTTGGCATGATAAAATATATTAGGTGGATAGTGCGAAATTGCGCTTTACAAACCCAACAACATGTTTAGAAAAGGAGAAAAAACATGAAGAAATTACTTGCAATATTGATGGCAGCAGCAATGCTTCTTTCAGTATGTGTTGTATGCGTGCTTCCCGTTGCGGCTGCTCCCGAGAGCGATGGCAACCCCTCCGCATCCAACGATGAGTTCGTTATTTCAACACACAGAGAGGACTATTTTGTTGAAGACGACGAGGATAGACTTTCCAGACCCGGCGGTGTTTACACCGAGGACGGCTTTGAGGTTAACCCTCTTGGCGATGAGTACGCTGATGATTATCACGTAACCTGGCCCAATAACAACCCCTACGTAACCCTTCAGACACTTCAGGATCTTTCCATGTCCGATGCAGGATATTCCATGGTAGTCAGAATTGACGCATTTGATTGCTTCTCAGGTCTTGCATTTGATACTGCCGGCAATCCCAAGATCGACGGTCTTACCGGCGAGCAGGCATACGACTTGTATGATACCTGGTTCTCGTTCCACGTTTGGGATTCCGAGGGTGCAATGCCCGGTCAGGTTGGTACCAACGCTGAAGGCAACGACTTTGGTAACGGCTTTGAGATGCTTCTCCGTATCCGTCCCAACAGCAGCCAGAATATCGCTGACATAAGCCACCTTGAGTGGTACGATGATACCGAGATCGACAAGGACGGAAGATACCGTGTAATGCCTTCCTCCAACGCTCAGGATTCTCATTGGATAAACAAGGTTTGGACAACTGCTCCCGAGGGAACTCCCGCTGATAAGCTTGAGAAATATGAAAGCTATGCAGATCAGATAGACCCCAACAACGAGTGGCACACCCCCGGTGACGGCTATCTCTATCTTGTATTCGAGCTTAGATTTGACATTGACAACATGACCTGGACCCCCTACGTTAACGGCTACGGTCCTCAGCTCAACCCTCAGGGAGAGGACACCGTTACCAAGAATCTCTCCGAAATGATCTGGGGTAATGCTGAAGAGGCAGAGAACAATGCAGGTCAGGCTTACATCGGATTCTCCCTCCAGACCTTTAAGAAGGCTGCTCCCGCATCCTTCACCGTTGTTGCAACCGCTGATTCCAAGGACGCGGACGGCAAGTGGGAATATAGCACTCCTATCGGCGATGAGTCCGATGCTATCCCCGGCGCACAGCGCGATAACGCAGTTGCTGAAATCGTTCCTTTCGATCCCGAAAACGACGATCCTTCTGTTCCCGCATTCGTAATCACCGGTGACAGAGAAACATACAAGAACCACAGAGATAACGGTGGTTCGTCCGATATCTTCAATACTGAGGATAACACACTTCTCGTTCGCTGTCACGGCGACGGTGCTTCTCCTATCATAAGAGTAAGCAATATGGAGTCCTACAACCTTCGCGATTATCCCGTTCAGGTCATAGTGCTTAAGAACTTCTGTACTTGCCCTTGGGCGCTTGACGATGAAGGTCAGCCTATCAAGGAGTGTACTCATGCCGAGACCATTCAGGGTAGATTCTTTGCAGGTGATGCAACCAGTGGTGCTTCCTCCAGCCTTGACGCTATGATGTCCGTAAAGGCAGATTATCTCACCGTTACCTCCACTAACGAGGACGGCGAGGTTGATACTTACAGCGTATTCCTTTGCTACTATGACGACGCTCTTGCTAAGTTTGACCCCGAGGTAACTCCTCAGAGAATCCACGGTGTATTCCTTGGCTTTACAGGACTTGACGTTACCATTCCCGGACGCAATGAGTTTGAGATAGTTGCAGTTGCACACCTTGCAACCGAGGATGGCGCACTTACATGGGCAGAGGACTTTGTTTCTCAGTTTGCTGATGAGGAGCTTCCTCCCGAGGACACTGATGCCCCCGAGGACACTGATGCTCCCGAGGACACCGATGCTCCTGTTGTAACCGATACCGAGACCGAGCCCGTTCCCACCGAGACTGAGACCGAGCCCGTTCCCACCGAGACTGAGACCGCTCCCGTTGTAACCGAGACCGAGACCGCTCCCGTTGTAACCGAGACGGAGACCGAGACGGAGACCGAGACCGAAACTGAGACCGAAACCGAAACCGAGACTGAGACCGGAACTCAGACCAAGAAGGAAGAGACTACTCAGAAGGAAGAGCAGACTACCGAAAAGAAGCCTGAGTCCAATGTTAACGTTAACATTAACGCAGGCTGTGGTTCAGTTGCAGGATTTGGCGCTATGGCAATAGTTGCTGTTGCTGTGGTTGGACTCATCTCCTTCAAGAAGAAGGAAGACTGATCCTTTAGATTGATCAAATAGCAATAAAATAAAATTCCCCCGCGCAGCTTGCGCGGGGGATATTTTTTGAGGCTTGCCAAATTGACAAGCCTCATAATTTATTTATAGCCGTGAGTTTTTATGTAGTCTGTCATTACGAGATATCCTTGCTCGTTAAGGCGCATACCGTCTCCGCCGTCGTATTCGGATTTGAGATTTCCGCGATCATCCTTTAATACCTCCGCCGTGTTGAGATAACGCAGGGAAAGGGAGGAGCAAAGCTCGATTATCCATCCGTTCGCCCGATCTATTTTCTCATTTGAAAGCTCGGGATTTTTCCGTGAGATCTCTCGCGAAACGGGAAGAACTGATTGAAGAATTATTTTTGTGTCGGGGGATACCCGTCTTATTTCATTTATGAGCGCCGTGTAGTATTGCTTGAATTTTTCCTCGCTGCAATGCTCAACGCCGTTTTTTTGACCTATTGATATGAGAATATATTGTGGTTGCCGCGCTTCCATCACTTCAACTATGGATTGTGCTTTACCGAGGTCGTTCGGTCTGCTTGTTTCGGCGGTGACCGTGTTGAAATCCAGAGACATATCTCCGCCCGCACCCGTGATAACACAGCTCTCGTCTCTTATTATGTCATGATCGACTATGCCGTATGTGACCGCATCACAAAATATTATCATTTGGTCTAAATATACGTCGCCGTAATCAAAGGTCGGGGAGAGTGCCTTATCGCCGCTTGGTTTAGTTGATACCTGTGACGTGTATATATCACTTCTTGTTCCAAGCGTAAAAAGCAGCGAAACGGAAACGGTACAAACGACCGCGGCGATCAAAACCGCAATACCGAGTGCTTTTAAAAAATTATTGGATATCTTCATTTTTCCTCGTCAAGAAAACATACTTTCGTATGGCTGATTTTTGTCCTTTTTCTCCTTGGACGGCTTTTTTGTTTTGGGATTGGAAGGATTTTTGTGTATTGTGTCGTGAGTCGCGCCCTTCTTTTGCATGAGATTTTCGCAAAGAATGATGAGGGCGTATACAACTACAAAAAACAGGGTTGCGAAAAGTGCGGGAGTAAAGCTTGTGTCAGACATCAAAAGAAAGGCAAAAAAACCTCCAACGTAGCAAATCGCGTTCAACGTCATGCCTGCGATCTTGGAGCTTAGGGCGCGCTTTAACGTGCTTCCGAGAGACCATACGTAAGACAGTGCCAGCACGAGCAAAAATCTGGAGGGCTCAACGCCGATATTGCTTTTTTCTCCCAAAATAATGGCAAGCACGGTCAAAATGATGCCGCAAAGGGCAGTAAAATACGCCGCGCCGCACAAAAGAAAATATTTAACAGCTTTTTTTGCATCCATTGTAAAAAACCTTCAAAATTTTGTTGTCATTAAATCTATTTTAACACAAATACAGAGCATTTTCAATACACTTTAAGAAATATTTACATATCTCGCGGCGCGCGGCATTTAAAGGTGAGCTTCAATGTGTATTTTATGAATATTTTTTCATTTTTAGCCCGAGCGACCTTGACATTTATATAGATATAATGTATAATAAATTATGTATGACTAAAAATATGCCCATTTGAGCATATATGCAAATACGGAGGTCAAAAATGGCAAAATTATCGAGAACAGAGGCAAGAGAAGCGCTTTTCGGTTTGATGTTTGAAATGGAATTTCAGGCGGAGGGCGATCCCAAAGAAATATATGAGCGCTCTTGTGAAAATCGCGACATTCCAAGTGACACCTATATCAGAAAGGCGTTCTTTGGAATTCTTTCAAAATGCAACGTAATAGACGCGGTTATCGGAAAATATTCAAAGGGCTGGAAGGCTGAGAGACTGTCCAAGGTTTCAAGAAGCATTCTCCGAATAGCAGTATATGAAATACTCTTTGAGGATGATATACATCCCAATATCTCCATAAGCCAGGCGGTATCGCTTGTGGTTAAGTTTGGCGAGGACAAGGCAAAGCAGTTTGTAAACGGAGTGCTTTCGGGCGTATTCAAGGATTGGGAGAGCATGGGAGCCGAGGCAATTATAGCCGAAGCCGTAAGCGCGCTTGAAGCATCCACCGAAAAAGACGAAAGTGATGGCGAGGGCGCTGATGAATAAGGCACAGTGCCTGTATCTCGGCATCGACACCAGCAATTATACAACGTCGGTGGCTTTGTGTGACGGCGAAGGACGAGTCGTTCTCAATCTCAAGCGATTGCTTTCGGTAAAGCAAGGCGAGAGGGGACTCAGACAAAGTGACGCGCTTTTCGCGCACACAAAAAATCTCCCCGAGCTTATGGATGAATTGAATGGCTTTTTGTCGGATAATTATCCCGATAGGGCTATTTGCGCCGTTGGATATTCGGCAAGACCGAGAGATGCCGAGGGCTCTTACATGCCCTGCTTTTTGGCAGGGGTATCGGCGGCAAAGTCAATAGCGGCGGCAATCGGATGTCCTGCGTACGATTTTTCGCACCAAACGGGACATATAACCGCGGCGCTGTATTCGGCGGGCAGGCTTGAGCTTTTGGATGGCAATGAGCCGTTTGCCGCATTTCACGTATCGGGCGGTACCACCGAGCTTTTGATGGTTCACTCCCAAAACGGAGAGCCAAATGTCGAGCTTATAGGCGGAACCGAGGACATGAATGCGGGACAAGCTATCGACCGCACGGGCGTGCTTATGGGAATGAGCTTTCCCTGCGGAAAAGAGATGGAAAGAGCGTGCTTGTCGGCGGGAGATATACCGCACCAAAAAACGCGAGTGTCGGTAAGGGGATTGACCTGCAATTTGTCGGGACTTGAAAATCTTGCCGCAAAGCTGTACCGTGAAAGCGGAGACGTGGCTTTGACGAGCGCATACTGCTTTGATTTTATAGCAGACACGCTTGAAGGACTGACACTCAATATGAGAGAAAAATACGGCGACCTTCACGTAATATTTGCAGGCGGAGTTATGAGCAACTCGCGAATTGCCGAACAACTTAAGAGACTCGGTAACGTCAGCTTTTCCGTGCCGGAATTCTCGGCGGATAACGCGGCGGGCATCGCGATCTCGGCGATGAGAAAAAGTATAGAAAAATAAAGGCACAAGCCACAAAGAAAGGAGCTTATATGCAGACGAATGTGTTCAGCGTAACGCAAATAAATGAATATATAAAAATGACGCTGGAAGCCAACACTGTGCTCAAAAGCATCTTTCTTCGGGGTGAGATATCCAATCTCAAAAGCAACTATGCCTCAGGACACATGTATTTTTCCTTAAAGGACGAGGGCTCGTCTATCCGCGCGGTAATGTTTCGCGGAAATGCATCAAGGCTGAAATTCAGAGCCGAGAGCGGAATGAGAGTCGTGGTTCACGGAAAAATATCGGCATATACCGTCAGCGGTGATTATCAGATAATCATAGACGATATGCAGCCGGACGGCGCGGGTGCGCTTGCTCTGGCATTTGAGCAAATAAAGAAAAGACTTATGGCGGAAGGACTTTTTGATGAATCGAGAAAAAAGCCCATTCCCGCGTATGCAAGAAGCGTGGGTGTGATAACCTCGGCATCGGGCGCGGCACTCCACGATATACTTAACGTTTCGGGAAGACGCGATCCTTCGGCAAGGATAGTCATATATCCCTCGTACGTTCAGGGAGAGCTTGCTCCTAAAAGCCTTGCGGGAGGAATCAAATTCTTCAACGAAAGGCATAAGGTGGACGTCATCATAATCGGTAGAGGCGGTGGCTCGGCAGAGGACTTGTGGTGCTTTAACGACGAGCAGCTTGCAAGAGTTATAGCCGAATCGGAGATTCCCGTAATTTCCGCGGTCGGACACGAGACCGACTTTACCATTTGTGATTTCGTTGCGGATATGAGAGCGCCTACACCCTCGGCGGCGGCAGAGCTTGCGTTCTTTGATGCGGCGGAGGTAACGTTCAGGGCGGAGGCTCTCGGACGCAGAGCCGAGCAGGCGGTGATGGGAAGGATAGACCGAGCGCAAAATAAGCTCAAGCTCTTTGAAAGAGATATAAGGCTTCATTCACCCGAAAACGTGCTGAATGAAAAGCAAACAAAGCTTGATAGATACAAGGAACGCATAAACACACTTGCAGATCAGCGTGCGCAGGATAAGGACAATGCCTTACGCATGCTTTGTACAAGGCTTGACGGAGTAAATCCGTTAGCCGTTCTGTCGCGCGGATATTCCGTTGTCGAGAAGGACGGAGAAATCGTTTCGTCCCTCATGGACGTAAGCGTTGGCGAGGATATTACAGTCAAAGTGTCGGACGGACTTATCACGGCACAAATTACCGATAAAAAGGCAAGACCTTGAGGAGGTACAATCATGGCAGAGAAAAAGAAGCTTAGCTTAGAAGCGGCAATGACCAGACTTGAAGAAATAGTTGCCGCAATGGAAAATGATAAATTACCGCTTGACAAGTCACTCAAGCTTTATGAGGAGGGCATCGGACTTGTATCCCTTTGCTCATCCGAGCTTGACGCGGCAAAGCGCAAAATACAGATGCTTCAAAGCGGCAAGGACGGACAAATTGAGCTCCACGACGTGCCCTTTGGCGAGGAATAATTATGAGAGAATATAACAAGCAGCTCGCGCTTAACGTGCTTGGCAGCGCAAAGCAGACCATTGAGCCCGAGCTTGAAAAAATATATGATTTGGAGGGCGGTGTAGCGTCCACACTTTATGAGGCGCAAAGATATGCACTGCTTGCAGGCGGAAAAAGAGTAAGAGGCGCGCTTGTGCTTGAAACGTGCAGAATGCTCGGTGGAGACGTGCGCGCAGCAATACCGTTTGCCTGTGCCATAGAGATGGTGCATACCTATTCACTTATACACGACGACCTGCCTTGCATGGATGATGACGACCTTCGCCGCGGCAAGCCCACCGTTCACAAGGTGTACGGTGATGCAATGGCTATTCTTGCGGGCGACGGACTTTTGACGGATGCCTTCTCCATTTGTGCAATGAATCCGCACGTTACGGGAGACTGCGCCGCAGCGGCAGTCGGAGTTCTTTCGGGAGCTGCCGGAAGCTTTGGTATGGTAAAGGGACAGGTAATGGACCTTTACGGTGAGAGCCACGAGCTTGACGAAAGACAGCTCGTAGAGCTTCATATGGGCAAGACGGGTGCTATGATATGCGCATCGGTTCAGCTTGGTTGTCTTGCGGCGGGAATTGCTCCCGATGATAGCTTGACCGAGAGGCTCACCGTATTTGCGCAAAAGATCGGTCTTGTGTTCCAGATAATCGACGATATACTTGACGTTACCGCAAGCGAAGCCGAGCTTGGCAAAAAGACGGGCTCGGATACCAATAAGAACAAGACTACGTTTATGAAATTTTTTGCGCCCGATGCCGCCCGCGCGTATGCGGAGCAGTTGACCGTGGAGGCGATAAGCGAGCTTGAAGGATTTGACTGTGCTGACGGTATAATCTCGGTTGCTATGTTTTTGTGTGATAGAAATTACTGATTTTGAGAGGACTAACGTATGGAGATTTTACAGGCTATATTGGACGTATTGAGAAACTTTGTGCTTGCAAGTGCATTTTTCGGCTGGCTCGTTGCGCAGATATTGAAGGTGTTTACGGGAATATTCCGTAAAAAGAACTTTTCCGTAATAGAGCTGTTTTTCGGAACGGGCGGCATGCCTTCCTCGCATACCGCGTCGGTAACTGCGCTTGCGTGTGCCGTTGCTATAAGACAAGGACTCGGATCGCCCGAATTTGCTATGTGTGCAATACTTGCAATGATAGTTATGAGAGACGCAACGGGAATGAGACGTCAGGTGGGAGAGCAGGCAAAGGCGCTCAATCTTATTCTTCAGGAGCTTGTGGAGTCCAAGGACCCCAAGGTCACCGAAAGAGCGCTTAACGAGCTTGCAGGCCACACACCGCTTCAGGTGGCGGCGGGTGTCGTTGTCGGAGTTGTCGTGCCTTTCCTTGTTGACCTTATTCCTGTATTTATATGATGAGAGCTGACGTTTACATTTGTGAATACGGCTTTGCCGAAAGCAGGACCAAAGCGGCTCGACTTATCGACGAGGGAAAGGTCATTATAGACGGCAGGATCATAACCAAAGCAAGCGAGCAAATAGACGAGGGCGAGCATAGCGTTGAGATAACGGAGGCGGAGCGCTTCGTATCTCGCGGAGGATTAAAGCTTCTCGCGGCTATTGAAGCCTTTGACGTTGAAGTTAAGAGCAAAAGATGTATAGACGTCGGAGCGTCCACGGGTGGATTTACCGATTGCTTGCTTCAGCACGGAGCCGAGTGTGTGTTCGCGGTTGATTCGGGAACGGATCAGCTCCACGAAAGACTGCTTGAATGTGAGAGAGTGGTTTCCGTTGAGGGCTTTAACGCCAAAAATCTTGACAGGGAGTTTTTCGGTACGTTTTCTGTTGCCGTTATGGACGTTTCCTTCATCTCGCAAACAATTCTTCACAAAAAGGTGTATGATATCCTTGATGAAGGCGGAGTGTTCGTAAGTCTTATAAAGCCGCAATTTGAGGCGGGACGCGCGGCACTTGGCAAAAGAGGAATAGTAAAAGAGGCAAAGGATAGAGAACGCGCCGTTCTCAGGGTGCTTGACAGTGCCGCAATTCTCGGATTTGAGGTAAAGGGCGTTATTAAGTCTCCCATTGAGGGTGGCGACGGAAATCGCGAGTACCTCGCATGCTTTATAAAGGGAAGCGCCGATGCTTCCGATACAACATACAAGACAAGGCTCAACGTAAAGGAGCTTTGTAAATAAGAGGAAACTGATATGAACAAGCCTATAAAGAGGGTTTTTATTGTAACCAATTTCAATATATACGATAAGGCGAATATGGCATTTGCGGTGGCTTCGGGACTTTCCGAGCTTGGTATAGAGCTTTACACCCTGTCATATAACAAGGACAAAATAGCGCGCTACCGTTCAAGGGGAGAGCTGAGCTTCAATTTCGCCTCGCCCGAGGAGATCTATTCCTTGGTGGATGCGGTGGTGATACTCGGCGGTGACGGAACCATTCTTGATGCCGCAAGACGCGCCGCGCCATATAATATTCCCGTTATCGGACTTAATC
>JBGVJM010000134.1:0-3228 GCA_045129415.1 Eubacteriales bacterium | reverse complement strand
GAAATTCGCGGCGCGGGCAACATTCTCGGAGCAGAGCAGCACGGGCATCTTGAGGCAATAGGCTACGACCTGTATATCAAGCTTCTCAACGACGCGGTGCTTGAGGAAAAGGGCGAAAAGGTGGAGGAGAGAGGCGAATGTGTGATAAGCATTGAGCAGGATGCCTTTATTCCCGAGTCCTACGTAAAGTACGCGGGGCAGAGAATGACACTTTATAAGCGCATAGCTCTGATACGCAACAAATATGACGCGGACGATATTGCCGACGAGCTTCTTGACCGCTTTGGCGAGATGCCGCAATCGGTTGATAATCTTTTGCGCATAGCACTCATACGCGCCATGGCAATCGACTGCCATATCAGGCAGCTCACCGAGGTGGGTAGGGAGATACGTATGTATCAGGACAAGATGGATATGGAAATGTGGCGCGAGATGGCGTTTGCCACTGGCGGTAGACTTCGCATCGTAATGGGAGCGCACGGCGACAGCTTTGCGCAAATAAAGCTTAAAAATAACGAGAATTCTCTCTTGCTTGTTTACAAAATGTTTGAAAATTATCTTGATGCAGTACAAACAAAGGATGTATAATAGCAAAAGAGAATAGAGGAAGGCGAAATTTGATGAAAAGATTCCTTAAAATTTTATGTATATGTCTTGCGATGGCGCTTTTGGCGGTGTCCTTTGTGTCCTGCTCCGAGAGCAAGACGCTGATGACGCTGGGCGATAAGACGCTGTCGGTGAACGTTTACGAGTTTTTGCTCTCAAGAATGAAGGGCACGCTTGGGTATTACGGCTACGATATAACCAAGGATAGCTTTTGGAGAACCGTGGTAAGCTCGGACGGCACTACCTACGACGATTATTTTTGCGCGGAGATCGAGCGCGAGGCGGCGTTTTATCTTATAGCGGATCATCTTTTTGACGAATACGGGCTTACGCTTTCAGAGGATGCCGAGAAAAAGATAGACGGTCTTCTCGCAAAGCACGAAAAGAGTGCGGGCAGCCGCGCATCGCTCAATGAAAAGCTTAAGGTGTTCGGCATGAATTACGATATGCTTCGCGAGGTATACGTGATCGAAAGCAAGATAGGTGCGCTCCGCGAGCATCTTTACGGCAAGGACGGCGAAAAGATAGAGGACACGGTGAAGGAGCAGTATTACAACGAGAATTACGTTTGCTTTGAGCAAATATTCGTTGCCACCTATTACTACCTCACCGACCTTGACCGCTTCGGCGACACCGTTTATTACACCGACGAAAAGCACAAGGAGATCGCTTACGATAAGCAAAACGGTACAACTCAAAAGGATGAGACGGGCAAGATCGCAACCGATATTTTCGGCGATCCCGAATATTATACCGCGGACGGAAGAATAGCATACGATACTAAAAACGGTGTTATCGGTTACGTGTACGAAAAGGACAAGGACGGCAAGTATACCGAGAACAAGGTCGTTCAAAATTATGACGACAAGACAAAGGCTGAGCTTGAAAAAATGGCAAAGGAATATGCCGAGGTCTGCAACGGCAGGCCCGATAAGTTTGCCGAGTATGCAAGTAAGTACGGTACCGAGGACACGTCAGGACAAATGTATCTCTTTGCAAGCGCGGGCTACTATGCCTCGCTCAGCTCCTCCGCCGCGTATTTTGACGATATAGCAAAGGCACTGTCACAAATGAAGGTGGGAGAATGCCGAGTTGTGAAATCAAGCTTTGGATATCACGTTATATCAAAGCGCGAAAATAAAAAGGCGGCTTATGAGGATGAGCAGCTCAAAAAGAGCTTCTTTGCCGATTTTACAGACAACCTTACCGACTATCTTTGGACAAATCTTTGCTCGGAATACCTTGACGACGTAAAGACGGACAAGGACGTGCTCCGTAGCGCACCCAACATGCAAAAGGTTGCGGCAAACGTTCTTTATTAAACAACCGAAATTTAGGAAAAAGCTATGAAGAAGAATTTTAGAATAATGCATATTTTATCAAGACTTGCCGCGTTGGTGCTTGTCTGTGTATTGGCTTGCTGTATGCTTGCGAGCTGCTCGGTGGACAAAAAGGATGCCGTGCTTGAGCTTGGAGAACACAAAATATCAATTTCGTTCTACGAGTTCATGCTGTCAAGAATGAAGGGCGAGCTTGCACGCGACAAGAACGACGTATCCTCGGATTCGGATTTTTGGAATGATAGCGTTTTGGTAATGAAGCGCGACGAGTATTATAATGCGCTCGTTCTTGACAAATGCAAGAATTATCTTGCGGCAATGGCGCTTTACGATGAAGAGAAGCTTTCGCTTCCCGCCGCGACTCTTGCAAAAATTGAGGAAGAGATAAGATTTTACGTTGATTACGACGGTCAGGGATCCGAGAAAAAGCTTAATGCCATACTTGAAAAGTACGGTGTTGATATTGACGGCTTGCGCGAGATATACATAATTGAGGCAAAGCATCAGCAGCTTATGACCTTGCTTTACGGCGCGGATGCTTCGCAAATTTCGGATGCGGTCAAATCCGAGTATTATGAAGACAATTACTATCGCTTCAAGCAGATATTCGTGTCAAATTACTATTACAAATATCAGCGTGACGATCAGGGGTACGTGATTTATTTTGACCCCGAAACCTCAAAGCCCATATACGATACCGAAAGAGGTCACAAGATATACGATAATGACGGTATGGCGCTTAAGGATGAATACGGCAACACCATGTATTTTGACGATGACGGAAAGGTTTTTTACGACACCGAGCGCGGATATCCCACGCCTATTCTTGATGAAAACGGCGAGGCGGTTAAACACTATTATACTGACGAGGAGATGGAAATAAGAGTTGGCCGCATGCGGCTTTTGATGAACGAGCTTGAAAATGGAGATTTCGCCGCGTTTGAAGCCGAGATGCCATATTGGAAGCTTTATGACGGAGCTGACGAATATTACACGGACGGATACTATCTGAGCCGTATCGAGTGCGCAGGCTACGAGCCTTATATGCTTGAGATCCTTGACGCGCTTGAGCATTCCCACGTTGGAGACTTGAATCTGGTGGAAAGCCGATACGGATATCATATCGTTATGAAATATGAGCTTGACGACGGCAAGTTCGGTGATCCCGAATACGCCGAGTGGTTTGCCGGCTTTAACGAATCGCTCAAAAACAAGCTTTTCCTCGACAAGTGTAAAACGCTTTACGATGACATATTCGTCAACGCGGAGAATTACGAAAAGG
>JBGVJM010000133.1:0-2153 GCA_045129415.1 Eubacteriales bacterium | reverse complement strand
GGAACGGATTTGCATCCCAACACCAATCTCCGTCAAGAAATACACTATTCGGTAAATCCTGTTTGAGCTGTTGGCACACAGTTGTTTTTCCAACTCCCATAGTGCCACCAATCATATATAAAGTTTTCATCATTCACACCTGCAAATTCTTATTTATCGTTCTGTTTTATCGCCAGTTTCGCCTTTGTATTACAAAGGCATCGGGCAAAGCCCATACCCCTAAAGATGCACGAACGCGTCCAAAGGCTCTCCCTTTGGGAGAGCTCCCGCGATAGCGGGTGAGAGGGCGGTTACAGCAGGTTTTTGATTCTCTCATTGATTACTTTATCAATCATATAGCAAACACCTTCAAAATTATCGTTTACGTCTTTATTAGAAAAACGCAAAACATAAATTCCGTATCTTTCGAGAATTTCAGTTCTTGCCTCATCGTGCGCTTTGCCTTGGTTTGTATAATGCTGTGAACCGTCAAGCTCTATTACAAGACGGGCGCTATGACAATAAAAGTCCGCAATAAAATCATCTATGATACGTTGCTTATATATCTTCACCGGATAATATCGCAAAAAATCATACCATAAATGCTTTTCTTGCCGGGTCATATTACGGCGCAAAATTCTTGCAACATTTAATAATTTATTGTTTTTCTTTAATGGTTTTTGCTCCATTTTGCCCTCTCCGTCGGCTTCGCCGCCACCGTCTCGCCGCGGCTCGGTCACGCTCGGGTTCTGACACCACACCGTGGTGTCATTCATTCCCCTCGCGCCGCTTCGCTACCCAAAGGGAGAGGCTTTTTCTTAGTCCCATTATATCACAAATCGGCAGAGAAAACAAGTTCTCTGCCGATTTGTGTCTGCCAATTCTCCGCTAAGAAAGCAGAGAGAAGGTGCCGTTTTTTATTTATTTAAATTAATTCTCGCTGTAAATAACGGTGAGATCGGGATGGAGCTGGAGGATGGATGCGGGAACTTCGGGAGTGATGGGGCCGAAGAACGCCTTGTTAACGATATCCTCCTTCTTCTTGCCGTTCGCAATGAGAAGAACCTTCTTTGCCGACATGATGCCGCCCATACCCATGGTTACAGCCGTTGTGGGAACGTCCTCGCGCGATGCGAAGAAGCGAGCGTTTGCATCAATGGTGGAGGGATCAAGCACAACCTTGTGAGTTGCCTTTTCAAAGTAGGTGTCGGGCTCGTTGAAGCCGATGTGACCGTCAAGACCGATACCGAGAAGCTGAAGGTCTATGCCGCCAACGCTCTCGATAAGCGCGTCGTAAGCCTTGCATTCAGCGTCAACGTCGGTCGCACAGCCGTTGGGCACGTGGGTGTTGCCAAGGTCGATGTTGATGTATTTGAAGAGATTATTATTCATAAAGTAACGGTAGCTTTGGTCATGCTCACCGTCAAGACCTACGTACTCGTCAAGGTTTATTGAGGTAACGCGGGAGAAGTCAACCTCGCCTGCGCGGCACTTTTCAGCCATTTTTGCGTATGCGCCGAGAGGGGAAGAGCCTGTTGCAAGACCTAAAACACAGTCGGGCTTCATAACCACCTGCGCACAAATGAGAGCTGCCGCCTTTGCGCTTAGCTCATCGTAATTTTTTACCTTGATGAAATTCATAATATATCTCCTTTGGTATAAATTTATTCTTGCTTTACCACGACGTCCGTTGCCTTGACAATTGAGCTTGCGGGATAGACTCCGCGCAGCGACGTCAGAGGATAGACGCGCGTGCTTTTGCCGATGACCGTACCGGGATTTATGACCGAGCCGCATCCAACGTCGGCTCCGTCGCCGAGAATACCGCCAAGCTTGCGGAGTCCGGTCTCGTAGTCCTCGTCGCCGTGGATAACCACGTTTTTGCCGTCGGATTTAAGGTTTGAGCATATAGTGCCCGCGCCCGTGTGAGCTTTATTCCCGAGTATGGAATCACCTACATAATTATAATGCGGAATCTGAACTTTGTCAAGTAGTATGGCATTTTTTAATTCGGAAGAATTTCCTATTACACAGCCCTCTCCCGTTATAACTCCGCCGCGTATAAACGCGCCCGGACGCACCTCGGAAAAAGAGCCGATAACGGTTGGACCTTCAATGGTCGCGGTGGGGTAAATTTTTACGTTTTGCCCAACCAAAACGTTGTCGGAGAGCAG